>CAUSZI010000009.1:0-46441 GCA_963536045.1 uncultured Streptococcus sp. | reverse complement strand
CTTATCAAACTGCGATGGCCTTAATTAATTGGTATGAAGAAAACCATGAAAAATATGGCATCACCATTCATCACAAGGCCGCAGGATAGTCTAAAACTATAATGTAACTCAACCAAACCCAGCTAACCATTTGGATAGCTGGGTTTTTCTATGCCTCTTAGCGATTGCTGACTCATAGAGTCAAGCAGAGCTTAGAGGCATTGATGCAGTTTTAGCATTAGCGAAAACTAGATTCTGTAAAAACTTAATGAGACAAGCCACGTGCGCAGTCGAACTTAGGAGCAGCGATGCTCACTTTCTTTCTGTCCTTATGGGCAGATTTTTTTGACAGTCCAAGAGTGAACAGTCACCTGTGTAATTCTTGGTCTTTTTGTCACCGCTTTCAAGATTTATAATAAATCTATAAGAATAAGAAAAATAAAAAATAAAGGGGAGTTACCATGAATATCCTTCTTAATATTCTAAATTGGTTCTCGCAGAACATTCTGCAAAATCCAGCTTTCTTCGTTGGCCTTTTAGTGCTAATCGGTTATGCATTGCTTAAGAAACCGGCCCACGATGTGTTCGCCGGCTTCATTAAAGCAACGGTCGGCTATTTGATTCTTAATGCTGGAGCAGCCGGTCTGGTTAATACTTTCCGGCCAATTCTGGCGGCTCTGAACTTTAAGTTCAAAATCGGGGCGGCGGTGATTGATCCTTACTTTGGATTGACAGCAGCGAATACAAAGATTGCGGAAGAGTTTCCAAACTTTGTCGGAACAGCTACAACAGCTCTCTTGATTGGCTTTGGCTTCAACATCCTACTAGTGGCTTTCCGTAAGATCACTAAGATTCGGACTCTCTTCATCACTGGTCACATCATGGTTCAGCAGGCTGCTACTGTATCACTGATGGTGCTCTTGCTGGTACCGCAGCTGCGCAATAGCTGGGGAACCTTGGCTATCGGCCTCATCTGTGGTCTCTATTGGGCTGTCAGCTCCAATATGACTGTCGAAGCTACTCAGCGTTTGACTGGCGGTGGTGGTTTCGCCATCGGTCACCAGCAGCAATTTGCCATCTGGTTCGTTGATAAGGTTGCGCCTTTCTTTGGTAAAAAAGAAGAAAATCTGGACAATCTGAAGCTGCCTAAGTTCCTGTCTATCTTCCATGATACAGTTGTTGCTTCTGCAACTTTGATGCTAGTCTTCTTCGGTGCTATTCTCTTAGTATTGGGCCCAGATGTTATGGCCAACAAAGAAGTTATAACGACTGGTACACCATTTGACCCTGCCAAGCAAGACTTCTATATGTATATCATTCAGACAGCCTTTACCTTCTCTGTCTATCTCTTCATCCTCATGCAAGGAGTGCGCATGTTCGTCGCTGAGTTGACTAATGCCTTTCAGGGTATTTCAAGCAAGCTCTTGCCAGGTTCTTTCCCTGCGGTGGATGTGGCAGCCTCTTATGGATTTGGCTCACCAAATGCCGTTCTTTCTGGCTTTGCCTTTGGCTTAATTGGGCAGCTGATTACCATTGTGTTGCTGATTGTTTTCAAAAATCCAATCTTGATTATCACTGGCTTCGTTCCTGTCTTCTTTGATAATGCAGCGATTGCGGTCTATGCTGACAAGCGTGGTGGCTGGAAAGCAGCTCTTGTCCTATCCTTCATTTCAGGTGTACTGCAGGTAGCCCTCGGTGCTCTCTGTGTGGCTCTTCTGGGCTTGGCCTCTTACGGCGGCTATCACGGTAATATCGACTTTGAAATCCCGTGGTTAGGATTTGGCTACATCTTCAAGTATCTGGGTATCATCGGTTATGCTCTGGTTTGCTTCTTCTTCTTGCTCATTCCTCAGCTGCAATTCGCTAGGGCTAAGGATAAGGAAGCCTACTATCAAGGTCAGGTACAGGCAGAAGACTAAACTTTTATGACTATACAATAAGATTTCGGAGGAAACTAAAATGGTTAAAGTATTAACAGCATGCGGAAACGGCATGGGATCATCTATGGTGATTAAAATGAAAGTGGAAAATGCGCTGCGTAATTTGGGACAGACAGACTTCACAGTCAACTCCTGCAGTGTCGGGGAGGCTAAAAGTTTAGCTTCAGGCTACGATATCGTGATTGCTTCTCTGCATTTAATCAATGAATTGGAAGGCCGCACCAATGGGAAATTAATCGGCTTGGACAACCTGATGGATGATAAGGAAATCACTGAAAAATTAAGTCAGGTATTGTAAGAATTTCTATCTATGAAGATGGGTTCTCAGTTAGGGTAGGGTGGTTAGGCTGCCCCACCTTCCTATTATTGTCTATTGTGAGATTGCGCAGGGGCTAAAATTCTGGAAAGTATTGAAGATGCCCCTTGTATCTAATGAAAGGAAGAGAAATGAATTTAAAACAAGCATTGACAGACAACAAATCCATTCGTTTAGGTCTTTCAGCCGAGACTTGGCAGGAAGCAGTCAAGCTATCAGTAGAGCCCTTGATTGAGAGCGGAGCTGTTCAGCCTCAGTACTACGATGCCATCGTCGAGTCGACAGAAGAATATGGACCTTATTACATTCTCATGCCAGGCATGGCTATGCCTCATGCCAGACCAGAAGCAGGGGTTAATCGCGACGCCTTCTCCCTGATTACACTGACAGAACCAGTCACTTTTTCAGATGGCAAGGAGGTTAGTATTCTGCTTTCTTTGGCGGCTACCAGTTCCAAGATTCATACCAGCGTGGCCATTCCGCAGATTATTGCTCTGTTTGAGTTGGAAAATTCCATTGAGCGCCTCAAGGCTTGCCAATCAGAAGAAGAAGTGCTGGCTCTGATAGAGGAATCCAAGGACAGCCCTTACTTGCAGGGTCTGGATTTAGATTCCTAATGCATGCTTAGAGATAATTGATTGCAACTGAAACTAAGAAATGAGGTAAAAAGATGTCAAAACAGATTCCAAATTTACAGGTGGCGTTGGACCATTCAGATTTGCAGGGAGCTATCAAGGCTGCTGTCTCTGTCGGTCATGAAGTGGATGTGATTGAGGCAGGAACGGTTTGTCTCCTGCAAGTGGGAAGCGAGCTCGTCGAAGTGCTCCGCAGTCTCTTTCCAGAGAAAGTCATCGTAGCTGACACCAAGTGTGCGGATGCCGGCGGAACGGTAGCTAAGAACAATGCGGTACGCGGCGCAGATTGGATGACCTGTATCTGCTCAGCAACCATTCCAACCATGAAGGTAGCCTTGAAAGCTATTCAGGAAGAGCGCGGCCAACGTGGGGAAATTCAGGTCGAACTCTACGGAGACTGGACTTATGAACAAGCTCAGACTTGGCTGGATGCCGGTATTTCGCAGGCCATTTACCATCAATCCCGCGATGCTCTCTTGGCTGGGGAAACTTGGGGAGAAAAGGATCTTAATAAGGTCAAGAAACTGATTGAGATGGGCTTCCGCGTATCAGTGACAGGCGGTCTGAATATTGATACGCTCAAACTCTTTGAAGGAGTTGATGTCTTCACCTTCATTGCTGGACGCGGTATTACTGAAGCTGAAGATCCAGCTGCTGCTGCGCGGGCCTTTAAAGATGAAATCAAGCGAATTTGGGGGTAGGCCATGGCACGTCCAATTGGAATTTATGAAAAGGCAACACCCAAGCATTTTTCTTGGAGCGAGCGTTTAGCTTTTGCCAAAGAACTAGGCTTTGACTTTGTTGAAATGTCGGTGGATGAAAGCGATGCTCGCTTAGCGCGCTTGGAATGGAGTAAGGAAGAACGCTTTGAAGTGGTCAAGGCCGTTTATGAAACGGGTGTCCGCATTCCGACTATCTGCTTTTCTGGGCACCGCCGCTATCCACTAGGATCAAACGATCCAGCCCTCGAAGCCAAGTCGCTGGAAACCATGAAGCAATGTATCGAGTTGGCTCAGGACTTGGGAGTACGGGTCATTCAGCTAGCAGGCTACGATGTTTATTATGAGGAGAAATCTCCTGCAACTCGTGCTCGCTTCCTGAAAAACCTCCGTCAAGCTTGTGATTGGGCGGAGCAGGCTCAGGTCATACTGGCGATTGAGATTATGGATGATCCTTTTATCAACAGCATTGAGAAATATCTGGCTGTCGCGAAAGAAATCAATTCGCCTTATCTCTTTGTCTATCCGGATACGGGCAATGTCTCTGCTTGGCACAATGACCTTTACAGCGAGTTTCTGCTGGGCCATCAAGCCATTGCAGCCCTGCATTTGAAAGATACCTATGCCGTGACCGAGCAGTCCAAGGGGCAATTCCGCGATGTGCCTTTTGGTCAAGGTTGTGTCAACTGGGAAGATACTTTCAGAATTTTAAAAGAAACCAATTATCAAGGGCCATTTTTGATTGAAATGTGGTCTGAAAATTGTCCAACGGTAGAGGAAACCAAGGCGGCTATCAAAGAAGCCCAAGATTTCCTTTATCCACTCATTGAGAAAGCGGGGTTAAACTAATGCTGTTACCAGAATTAAGAGAGCGCGTTTACAAGGCTAATTGTGACCTACCAAAACATGGCTTGGTTAAGTTTACTTGGGGAAATGTCTCTGCGGTGGACCGCGAAGCGGGCTTGATTGTCATCAAACCGAGCGGTGTGGACTACGATAAGCTCAGTCCGGAAAATATGGTTGTGGCCGACTTGGATGGCAATATCGTTGAAGGCGACCTCAATCCGTCATCTGACTTGGCTACCCACGTGGAGCTCTACAAGGCTTTCCCAAAAGTCGGTGGCGTTGTTCACACGCACTCAACGGAAGCGGTTGGCTGGGCACAGGCTGGGCGCGATATTCCATTTTACGGAACGACGCATGCGGATTATTTCTACGGTCCCATTCCAGCGGCACGTTCATTGACAGAAAGCGAAATCAACACGGCCTACGAAAAAGAAACAGGCACCGTGATTATTGAAACCTTCCGCGAACGTCAGATTGACCCAATGGCAGTGCCAGGTGTCACTGTGCGCAACCACGGTCCCTTTACTTGGGGCAAGACGCCAGAAGCTGCGGTTTACCACAGCGTTGTCTTGGAAGAAGTTGCCAAAATGGCGCGCTTCACCGAGCAAATCAAACCCGATGTCAAAGAAGCACCAAAATACCTCATGGACAAGCACTACCTCCGCAAACACGGACCGAACGCTTACTATGGGCAAAAAGGCGCTAGTCATTAAAAAAACAAAGAGCAGTCCCAGGGATTGCTTTTTTGTGTTGGTTTTAAGTGGCATCTTGATTTTTAAAGTGGTATAATAAATGCAATTTGATGAGTTAGAAAGAACAAAATGACAAAAAAAGTAACAATCAATGATATTGCTAGCTTGGTTGGGGTGTCCAAGGCGACGATTTCCTATTACTTAAATGGAAATATGCGGAAAATGTCTTTGGAGACGAGGGAGAAAATCCGGCTGGCCATTGAAGAAACGGGCTATCAACCCAACAAAATGGCGCAGAGTTTGGTGACCAGAGACACCAAGACGATTGGCGTTGTGATTGCGGATATCACCAACCCCTTCATTTCCTCAGTTATCAAAGGAATTCATGACACTTGCAAGAAATACGGCTACACGGTTAACTTTACCAATTCGGACAATGACCAGCTGATTGAGCAGGAAAATATCGAGCGGCTTCAGCAGCAGAATGTCTCAGGGATTATTCTCGATACGGTGGATGCCAATTCGCTCCTGATTCAAAAGCTGAGTAAGAAGCGGACGGTTCTAGTGGACAGGCAATCGAGAGAAGTGACGCTGGACACGGTTGTATCTAATAATCGTAACTCGACCAAGGCTTTTCTGGCAGAAATGAAGAAGGCAGGCTATGAAGACATTTACTTTGTCACCTTTCCGATTGAGGGGATTTCGACGCGGGAAATGCGTTATCAGGGCTTTAAAGAAGAGGTTTCGGCTGACCCAGAGAAACTTTTGGTTTTGGGACAAGACGGGACAGCTCAAAAAATTCTTCAGTTGATTGAGCAAAGGCAAGAAGAAATCGCTTTTTTCACCATGAACGGCCCAGCCCTGCTTGATTTTATGAAAATCTTGAACAAGACCGACTACAGCTATCCCCGTGATTTTGGTCTGGGTTCCTACGAGGATTTGGAATGGATGGAGGTTTTAAATCCGAATGTGTCCTGTATTCGCCAAGATTCTTATAAAATTGGTCAAGTGGCAGCAGAACATCTAATCAAAAAATTAAGAGGAGAGCTAGCGGCGGAACCTGCTCAACTCCTTGTCGTTCCTAGCTTTACAGTTCTTAGAAGCTCTTTTTAGAAATGAAGTATTCGCGCGAGTGGATACTTTTTTTAAAATATTTTTTGAAACCGCTTGCAATTCTAAAGAGAATAGTGTATACTATAACAGCAGAAAAGTGAAACGGTTAACCATAAATTAAAGCATTATTTTATAAGAGAAACGTAGTTCACTTTTATTTTTTGAAAATAATTTAACCGCTTCGCCCAGAGTTTGAAAATAATTTCGCAGTGAAAGGTTGATTGCTCGTCTAGAAAGGAGACCTAGTGAATAGTAAAACAATATTAAGCGACCCCTTGGATGCCTGCTATGCCGTTGCAAGGTTGACCGATAGCGCTAACGACTATCTTTTGGTGGCTTCGGAGACCGAAAATGCCTGCTTGGCCTATGATGTCAATCGCGATTTCGCAAGGACGGTGGTTTGGAGCGAGGTTGGTGGCACCATGTCCATTATCCAAGTGCCAGGGACGCTGGATTTCTTGGCAACCCAGCGCTTTTATCCCGGTTTTGATGCCAAGGATTGCCGGATTGTTCACGGACAGTTCGAGGGCGAGGGCAAGTGGACAATCACGGAAGTGGGGGCTTTTCCTTATCTGCATCGCTTTGATTTAGTTGACAATGAGCGTGGAGCTATTCTTTTTATCGGTTGTACGATTGCCAATTCCAAGCAGTTTGTCGAGGACTGGTCGGATGACGGGAAAATTTTTGTCGGTCATTTTGATAAACATGTAAGGCAGCTGACAAATGTAGAAGAATTGCCACTTCGGCTCAAGAAAAATCACGGTTACTATCCTGTTCACGCGGAGCATTACTCGCTTATCACAGCGGTGGAAGGGATTTATCGTTTGGACTATCCGCAGGGTGCGTCTGACTGGACTTTGACCCAGCTCTTTGATGAAGAAACGAGCGATATTGTGCAGTTGGACATGGACGGTGACGGTCGTCTGGAAAATATGATTATCCAGGCTTTCCATGGCGATAGCTTGCGAATTTTGTCAGAAGATTTTAAGGAGGAATTATTTGCCTATCCAGAAGCGACGCCTTTTGGGCACGCTATCTGGTCGGGGACTTTACTCGGTCAGCCAACCTTTGTCTTTGGCTGGCGCTCAGGGAAGAAGCACTTGCTTGCTTTTACCTATGAAAATGGACGTTTTCTGGAACACATGATTGCTCCAGAAGTTGCTTCTAGCAACTGTTTGGCTTTTGAAAAAACTGGAAAATCCTATATCTTTTCGGCGAATAATGGGAAAAATACAGTTGCTCTTTACGAACTACAAAAGGAGGAAAAGAATGCCTAAGAAGAAAGTTCTTGTGACGGGAATTGTGCCTAAGGAAGGCTTGGTCAAGCTAATGGAAAAGTACGATGTGACCTACTCAGACGGGGAGCCGTTTTCACGCGACTATGTGCTGGAACACTTGCCTGAGTACGACGCTTGGCTCTTAATGGGGCAAAAAGGGGACAAGGAAATGATTGATGCGGGGAAAAACTTGCAAATCATCTCTCTTAATGCGGTTGGTTTTGACCATGTGGACATCGAATACGCCAAACAAAAAGGGATTGTGGTCTCCAATTCGCCGCAAGCCGTGCGGGTACCGACAGCTGAAATGACTTTTGCCCTTCTCTTAGCCGCTACCAAACGTTTAGCCTTCTATGACAAGATTGTCCGTACAGGAAACTGGATTGACCCGAGCGAAAGACGCTATCAAGGGCTGACACTTGAGGGCGCAACGCTTGGTATCTACGGTATGGGGCGTATTGGTTCAACTGTGGCTGGCTTCGCCAAGGCTTTTGGGATGAAAGTGCTCTATCACGACCTCTATCGATTGCCAGAGGAGAGGGAAAAAGAATTGGGCGTTAGCTATGTGGAATTTGATGATTTGGTTGAGAAGGCTGATGTCATTACCATTCATGCTCCGTCTCTACCGTCCACTCACCACAAATTTAACAAAGAAGTGTTCAAGAAAATGAAGAACAGAAGCTATCTAATCAATGCAGCGCGTGGTCCGATTGTGTCTGAAGAAGACTTGATTGAAGCGCTTAAAACTGGAGAGATAGCGGGAGCTGGTTTGGATGTCTTTGAGTTTGAGCCAGAAGTTTCTAAAGAGCTTCGCGCTTTGGACAATGTTATCATGGCGCCGCATGCAGGAACGGGAACGATTGAAGGTCGCCGTACCTTGGCAGCAGAAGCCGCAGCGAATATTCTTTCCTTCTTCGAAGGGAACCCTGTCAATGTCGTAAACAAATAAAATAAAGGAAAAAGGGTAAAACTATGCTAGAAGCCTTACAAAAATTTTTCGATGTTTTTGGTGCAACAATCGTTGTGCCAGTAATGATTTTTATTGTTAGTCTGTTCTTGAAAGTCAGTCCCAAGCGCGCTTTTTTCAGTGCCCTGCGCGCGGGGGTTGGTTTGACAGGATTTGGCTGGGTCATCTCTGCTTTTACACCGCTGGTAACCAAGTACATCCAGCAAATGGTTGACACGGCAGGGCTCAATTTGCCTATCGTTGACATCGGTTGGCAAACGGGTTCTCTGACTGCCTTCTCTTCTTCAATCGGTCTGTCCTTCTTCGTTTTTGGTCTGCTGATTGAGTTGCTTCTTTTCCTTTTTGGGATTACGCGGGTCTTTGTACCGTCTAATCTCTGGAATAACTTCGGTTACATGATTTGGGGAACCATGGCTTATGCGGCAACAGGAAACTTTATCCTCTCCTTTGCTTTCATGGTCTTTGTCCTTCTTTACTCACTGATTATGTCAGAAGTGGTAGCAGAGCGCTGGTCAGAATACTACGGAGTCAAAAATGCAACAATCAACTCTATTCACAATATCGAAACCTTGATTCCAGCCTTAGTATTGGATCCGCTGTGGAACCTTATCGGTATTAACAAGGTCAAACTCAATCCAGAATCGCTGAAAACCAAGCTGGGAATTTTCGGAGAACCCATGACTCTCGGTTTCTTGCTGGGGATGATTATCGGGATTCTCGGTAGCTTGAAAAATCTGGCGAGTTTGGAAGTCTGGGGTGGCATTCTAGGTTTTGCCATGTCACTTGCAGCCGTTATGACCATTTTCCCCTTGATTACAGGCGTCTTTGCAAGCGCTTTCGGACCTCTGGCTGAAGCGGTCGAAAAGAACAAGAAAAAAGAAAGCGAAGAAGAAGACGGACTGGCAGACAAGAAACGCTGGTTTATCGCAGTGGATGACGGAGTTGGTTTTGGTGAACCTGCCACTATCATTGCGGGGCTCATTCTGGTGCCAATCATGGTCTTGATTTCCTTGATTTTGCCGGGCAACCGCGCGCTTCCAGTCGTTGACTTGATTGCTATTCCCTTTATGATTGAAGCCATGATTGCCGTATCAAAAGGAAATATCCTCAAGGCGATCCTAAACGGAATCGTTTGGTTTTCACTGGGACTTTATGCGGCCAGCGCCCTCGGTCCAATTTATACGGAAGCTGTGCAGCAATATGGAGCGGTCTTGCCAGCAGGAGTGGTCTTGATTATGAGTTTCAATCTTTTGGCTCACCCTTTGACGGCTCTCGTCTTCTTTGCTTGGATTTCGGGCAATCCGCTTTGGATTGGCGTGACGATTGCTGTTTACCTAGTGTCTCTTTTCTTCCTACGGACAAAACGCGAGTCTATCTACGCTTATTTGCGGAAAATGGCAGATAAAAATAGTGGCTTTGAAGGAAGTAAAGAAAAGATTATGATTAGCGAAGACTAATGAATGACAGATTTGAATTTGGAGGACTGTATCATGAAGAAAATTGACGGACATGCACATATTTTAAATACCATTGCTGGTTTTAACGGCAAGGGCAGACTGAATGCTCTGGGCAATGGCTATGCCATTTGGGACGACGGCGAATTGATTAAGCTCATTCCAGACGGCTATGGTGACAAGGACTTTACAGCAGAGGCTTTCTTGAAGTACATGGATGCCAATGATATTGAGAAAGCGGTGATTTTGCAAGGACACTTGAATGGCTATCAAAACTACTATACTCATCTGGCGATTAAGCGCTACCCAGACCGCTTTACAGGCGCATTTTCGGTGGATCCATTTGCTGAAAATGCCATGCAGATTGTTCGCCGTCATGTAGAAGAGCTGGGCTTTAGAGCACTCAAATTTGAAATCAGCCAAGGTGGTGGTATCCACGGCTATCGTGGACAAAAGACGCCTTTCCGCTTGGACAGCGACCCGCATGTCAGCTTGATTTTGAGCTACTTGCTGGATTATCCAGGCTTCGTTATCACTGTGGACTATGGCAACTTTGACCAAATCAGCCACCAGCCGGATGCTATTGCCAATCTTGCTCGTTTGCACCCAAGCCTTGACTTTGTTGTCTGCCATTTGTCATTCCCGCATGCAGATACACCAAATCGTCTGCGGGCGGAACTCAGCATGTGGAAAGATTTACCAAACATCTACACAGATATTTCTGCTATCCAAGATATTGACCGTCCAGATACTTTCCCATTCCCTAAATCTGAAAAGAATGTTCGGATTGCTAAGGAAGTGCTGGGAGCGAAGCGCATCATCTGGGGCACAGATTCGCCTTGGTCAGCTACTTTTAACACTTATGAAGAGTTGGCAACTTGGCTGGAGCACGTGGATATTTTCACGCCAGAAGAGCTAGAAGATGTCCTCTACAATAATGCAGAGCGCGTTTACTTTAAGCCGTCGGCTGTTCAAGCAAACCGTGAAGCGGTTGATGCAGCGACTAAGGAATTAGGCTTGTACTAAAGCCGCATGTGCTTGTTCATAAAGAAGCTGTGAGGCGATCTCAGCTTCTTTTATACTTGAAATCGGAGGAGAAAAATGAAATATTTTTTAAGTATCGATTATGGGGGCACCAATACCAAGGCAATCGTATTTGATGAAGAAGGGCGACAATTAGGGCAGTCTGCTTTTAGTACCAAGAAGATTGAGGAAAAAGCAGGCTATCGCGAAGTGGATTTGAAAGAGACCTGGCAGGGGATTCGTCAGGCTATGAGGCAAGCTGTCAAAAATGCCCAGCTTAAGGCAGAAGACATCAGCGCTCTTGCCTGTATTGGTCATGGGAAAGGCCTCTATCTGCTGGACAAAAACGGTCAGGAATTTACGCGCGGTATCTTGTCTACAGATGAGCGAGCGGTCGAGCTGGCTCAAGAATTTGAGGAGCGGCTAGACGAAATCTGGGACTTGACGCACCAGCATGTTGCTGCCGTGCAAAATCCCGTTTTGCTTCGCTGGTTCAAAGAGTATGAACCAGAGATTTACCAGAATATTGGGGCAATTCTGTCGGCCAAGGACTATGTCCGCTTCAAGCTGACTGGGCGTATTCAGCAAGAGATAGGAGATGCTTCGGGCAATCACTGGATTAACTTCCAGACGGGCACTTACGACAAAAGAATTACGGCTTTCTTTGGTATTGAAGAAATGTACGAGCTTTTGGCGCCCCAAGTGGACTATGCAGAGCTTGTTGGTGGCTTGACCCAAGAAGCTGCCGCAGCAACGGGACTTCTTGCAGGAACGCCTGTGGTTGGTGGGCTCTTTGATATTGATGCTTGCGCAATCGGCTCTGGCGTCTTAGACGCCAGCACTTTTAGCGTGATTTCCGGCACTTGGAATATCAATACTTATCCCAGCAAGACGGCAGTCAGCCAAGATAGTGGCTTGATGCACTCTTATTTTCCCAATCGCGATTTTTTGATAGAGGCAGGCAGCCCAACTTCGGCGGGCAATTTGGATGCTATGATAAAAATGCTGATGATGGAGGAAATCCAACATCTCAAGGCTTCAAATTCCTCTATTTACGATGTACTGGAAGTGTTTTTGCAGGAGACGGACGCTTCTTACAGCAAGATTCTCTTTTTCCCTTTTCTTTATGGCAGCAATATCGGCAGAGCTGCTGAGGCTTGTTTCTTTGGTCTGACAACCCAGTCCAGCAAGTCAGAGATGATTCGGGCGGTTTATGAGGGGATTGTCTATGCGCACAAGCAGCATATCAATGATTTGCTAGCGACGGTTGAGCAAAGACCGCGCGCTTTGCGCTTGTCAGGCGGTGCGACAAATTCGCCAGCTTGGATGCAGATGTTCGCTGATATTTTAAATATCCCAGTAGAGACGGTTGAAGCGCCAGAATTGGGGGGGCTGGGCGGCGCCATTGCTTGCTTGCAAGCGGTGGATGATTTGAGCCTAGAAGAAGCTGTCGAAAAAATGGTTCGGGTCAAGGAGCGCTTTGAGCCTCAGGCTAAGGAACATGAGCTTTACCAAAGGAAATATCGCGTTTACCAAAGTTTGCTTGCAGCCATGGAGCCTGCTTGGGCAGAGCTTTGTCAGCTACGGACGACATTAGAATAGAGGGTTAGGATGAAAATAAAGCGAGAAGAATTGATTATCAACACGATTGCTTTTAAGGAAGAATTAGACAGGGGAGTCAAGCAAGAAGATTTGCTAGAAAGCGTCAAAGAGCTAGGACTTTCAAGGGTTGAAATTCGGCGAGAGTTTTTAGGGGATATTGATGTAGAGTTAAAAAACATCAGAAAAAAAGCCGACCAGCTAGGGCTGTCGCTCTTTTACAGTGTCAATGAGGATTTTGTCATAGGAGATAGGGTCAATCCGAAACTTAAGACTTTGCGGCAGGAAGCGGAGCTCTTGGGCGCTCCCTTTGTCAAATTAAACACGGGCGATGCCGGTCAGATTTCGGTGGCTTCTTTGGCAGAGTTGGCGCCTAGTTTTCAATCATCTGTCGGACTTAAGCTGGAAAATAACCAAGACTCTCTTTATGCCAGTATCAAGAATTGCCGTTTGATGATGAACAAGGTCAGCGCAGCAGACCTGCCTATTGCTTTCGTCTTTGACCTTGGCAACTGGGCTTGGCTGGGAGAAGATATAGAGCAGGCTTTTGCTAGCTTGGCAGAAGTTACCGATTACCTCCACTGCAAAAATTACCGTCATGTAAGTGGTCAAGTGGAGATTGCTAGTTTATTTGAGGGTGAATTAGATGCTCCTAGCCTCATGAAGCGCTTTAGCCATGTGCGCTATCTTGCCCTAGAATATCCGACTTCCTTGGAAAACTTAGAAGCAGACATCGCGCGGCTGCTGGAAAAATAAAACTGAGGTAGGTTCACCTACCTCAGTTTTATGGTTGATAATTGCTTTTGTCTTGGTCAGTGATTGGTCGAATGACGCGGCAAGGAACGCCAGCCGCCACAACATTAGCTGGGATGTCCTTGGTCACGACGCTCCCTGAGCCAATGACACTATTGTCTCCAATCGTCACACCTTGATTGACATGAACGCCAGCACCTAGCCAGACATTGTCGCCAATCTTAATCGGCTTGGCATAGCAAGCCCCCTGACTACGCTCCCAAGCATCCAGAGCATGATTGGACGTGTAGAGTCCGACGCGCGGTCCAAAAAGGACATTGTCACCAATCTCAATACCGCCGCCGTCCAGCATAACACAGTCAAAATTTGCATAAAAATTGTCCCCGATGCTGATATTGTAGCCGAACTCACAACGAAAAGTCGGCTCAAAATGGGCATTTTTTCCGACGGATTTAAGCACTTCTTTTAAAATAGCCTGCCGCTCGCTAGCAGGCTGTCCAAAACTGGCATTGTAGCGGTTGGTCAGAAAGACCGTTTTTTCGCGTGCTTCGACCAACTCGGGAGTCAAGTCATTGTACATGGCACCCGAAAGAATATGCTACTGTTGTTCTTCAAGATTCATGGAGAGCTCCTTTTTTCTTTTATTATAACATGCAAGGGAGTGGGAAACAAGACTTTCCAAGTAGCTGAAAAATCCTTCATCTTTCAATTTTGTAAGCGGTTGTGATATACTAGAAAGGAAGTTTAAAGGAAAGAAAAGCAAATGATTTATTTAGATAAAAGCAGCTCTGTCTTGCTCAACTATCTTTTGCAGTTGACAGAGCCTGAAACAATTATGGCGATTTCTCGTGCCACAGGGCAATCGCGCCGCAAAATTTATTATCATTTAGAAAAAATAAACGACGCTTTGCCTCAAGGAGTGGACAAGATTGTCAGCCAGCCGCGGGTCGGAATGGTTTTGACAGCGGAACAACGAGAGGCTTGTGAAGCCTTGCTTGAAAGCGTGGATGCTCACAGCTATGTCATGAGTATGGAAGAGCGCATGCAGCTGATGATTCTCTTTATCTGCGTCTTGAAAGAGCGCGTGACGATTGAAAAGCTCATGGATTTGACCGAGGTGTCGCGTAATACAGTGCTCAACGACCTCAACACCATTCGTAGCCAGCTGACGGTCGAGCAGTATCAGGTTAGTCTCATTACAACCAAGTCGCAGGGCTATGTTCTCAAATGCCACCCGCTCAATAAAGTCCAGTACGTTCACGCTCTGTTGACCACGATTTTTTCTGAGGGCAATAGCGGTTTTATGCGGATTTTGGGAAGTAAAATCAAGCAGTTTGTGCAGGAAGATGTGCTGCTGTCCGAGGAATTACAAATTTTTCTCAACCAGCAGGTGCATTTTATCGAGCAGGACTTGGGCAAGAAAATCAATCGCTATGAAATCGAGTTTATGCTCAAGGTTCTGCCTTATCTGCTGCTGTCCTACCGTAATATGACCTTGAGCGAGCAGGAGAGGGACGATTTGTACCGCGAGTTTTCTCTTATTCGTAAGCGCGTGGAATACAGCACGGCTAAGAAGCTTCAGACTTTGCTGGACGAAAAATTGGGCTTGCATTTGGATGAGATTGAGCTGTCTTGGATTGCGGTTTTGTTGCTTTCTTATCGAAAAGACCAGGATTTACATGCAAATAGTGAAGATTTCGCGGATTTGCAGCTGGCCATTGACAATTTCATCTGGGATTTTGAAGCGCATTCTCCCTATGAGCTGGAAAATCGTGACGACCTGATTCGCAATCTCATGACCCACTGTAAGGCGCTTTTGTTCCGCAAGACTTACGGCATTTTGTCCAAAAATCCGCTGACGCGGCACATTCTGCAAAAGTATCCTGAGCTTTATCACTATACCGAGCAGAGCGTGGGGATTTTGGAGGAGGCCTGGCTCATTTCGCTGACGCGAGACGAGATTGCCTACTTGGCTATGCACCTAGGTGGTGCTTTGAAGCCGCAGGCGACGAGGCCCAAGGAGGTCAAGCAGATTTATATTGTCTGCGATGAGGGGGTGGCAGTCCAGCGTCTCTTGCTCAAGCAGTGCCAGTATTATTTTCCGCATGACTATATCCGCGCGGTCTTTACCAGTGAGCAATTTAAGAGCGTGGAAGACCTGTTGGAAGTGGATTTGCTGATTGTGACCAGCGACGGGCTTAGCAGTAGATTTCCGCTGGTGCAGGTCAATCCTATTTTTGACTATGAAGACGTGGTCAAGCTCAACCGCTTTATCAAGTATCGCCTGACAGCCAGTCAGCACAGCGATTTCAGAAGTGAGCTAGAGCGGCTCTTGGCGCATTATCTTGCCAATAGCGAAGAAGCCAAGGAACTCCAGTACCAAATCGAAAACCTAGTCGAAAAGCAGATTTTGACTGGAAATTAGCCTTATTTTACCGGTTCACGGACAAAAATGTACATTTCGAGGACTTGTGTTTTAATTTTCTGAAAAATCTGTTATTTTATTTTGCATATGAAAAGAAAAATCATCCAATATATCTATCCAATTATTTTACTTTTTCTAGTAAAAATGTTAACAACCGTGTGGGTTGAAGTTTTTTTAAACGGTAGGAAAGTAAAAGTCTACAGCGATTTGGAAATGACGATTTATTTGTCTGCTTTGCTAATTACGATTGTCTGTTCAATTTTTGCTATTTGGCGCTGGGGTGATAAATCTATCTTTAAATTTTCTAAAATAAAACTGTCTTATATTCTAGTAACAGTGGGACTTTATTATTTCCTTCAGTATTTTAACGAGCAGTATTGGCAATGGTTTCCTAATTACGTTACGACAAATCAACAAGGCTTAGATGATATTAGATATGCGCATCCTAGCACATTTGTATGGGGCAGTCACTTGTTCGTGATGTCTATTTTGAGCCCTGTTCGTGAGGAGTTGGTTTTTCGTGGAGCTATTATGACCAGTTATTTCAGGAATTCCCAATATTTCTTGGATGTTCTTGTTTCAGCAGCAGCCTTTGGTATTTTTCACATTATAGGCTTTCCTTGGTCTTGGATTGATTTTTTCTTTTATGCAATGGCTGGTGCTGTGATAGGTTTTATTTTTCGCTACACCAAGTCCATTTACTACCCTTTGACTTTCCATATTTTTTGGAATACAGCTAATCATTGGAGTGAGATTTGGAGTTTCATCTATTTGAATATTCTCAATCATAACCACCCGTCTAACGGGTGGTTTGTCCTAGGGCTATAAGCCCACATCACCAGCCAGGGCCTAAAGACGCTGGCTTTCACTTTGTTCAAGCCTCATTGCTCTTGACTCGTCACTTGCCTCTCAAAGAGGCTTTAGTATTACTTACCACTATCCCTAAAGGGATCCTCATATTCTTTTACACTCAATTTATCTAGTGCTATATCATGCTTTTCCTGCTCTTGAATATATTTCTTAATTGTGGCTTCATTAAGCCCTACTGTACTCACATAATAACCTTCCGCCCAGAAATGCCGATTCCCAAACTTGTACTTGAGATTGGCGTGTTTGTCAAACATCATGAGTGCACTTTTACCTTTTAAATACCCCATGAAACTTGAAACACTTATCCTCGGTGGAATACTGACTAACATATGTACATGGTCTGGCATTAAGTGACCCTCGATAATTTCAACTCCTTTATAACTACACAAGCGATGAAATATTTCGCCTAAACTACTTCGATATTGATTATAAATGACTTTTCGTCTATACTTAGGGGTGAACACAATGTGATATTTACACATCCACTTTGTGTGTGATAAACTATGTGCCTTTTGCACCATATTTTTCTCCTTTCGCTTCACAATGGGCTTGAACACCTTTATTGTATCGCGTTTGGAGTTTTTTTGGTATAACCTTCGAGGCGCACCCGCAAGTCCAAACTCGCGGGTGTTTTTATCAAAAAATAAAGTCCAATCTTGAACACAGACCTGTGTTTTATTTGGTCTTTTTTTATCCCTTGAGGCGGACTATACTAGAAGCATAGAAATCAATCAATTTTTGAGGAGGAATGGACTATGCCAAACGTGAAAGACATTACCAGAGAATCTTGGATTTTGTCAACTTTTCCAGAATGGGGCACTTGGCTCAATGAAGAAATTGAAGAAGAAGTAGTGCCAGAAGGCAATTTTGCCATGTGGTGGCTGGGCAACTGCGGTGTCTGGATTAAGACGCCGGGCGGTGCCAATGTCGTCATGGATCTGTGGTCTAACCGAGGAAAATCAACCAAGAAGGTTAAAGATATGGTCAGAGGCCATCAGATGGCCAATATGGCTGGTGTCCGCAAGCTGCAGCCCAATCTGCGCGTGCAGCCGATGGTTATCGATCCTTTTGCTATCAATGAACTAGATTATTATTTAGTTTCTCATTTCCATAGCGATCACATTGACATCAATACCGCAGCGGCTATTGTCAACAATCCTAACTTGGACCATGTTAAGTTTGTCGGACCTTATGAGTGCGGCGAAATTTGGAAAAAATGGGGTGTGCCTGAAGAGCGCATCATTGTTATCAAGCCAGGTGAAAGCTTTGAGTTTAAGGACATCAAGGTGACAGCTGTTGAATCATTTGATCGTACCTGTCTGGTGACCCTGCCAGTCGAAGGTGCTGAAGCTCAAGATGGTGAACTGGCTGGACTGGCTGTGACCGATGAGGAAATGGCGCGCAAGGCAGTTAACTATGTCTTTGAAACACCAGGCGGAACCATCTATCATGGTGCAGACTCTCACTTCTCTAACTACTTTGCCAAGCACGGTAAGGACTTCCAGATTGATGTAGCTATCAATAACTATGGAGACAATCCTGTCGGTATTCAGGATAAGATGACATCTATCGACTTACTGCGTATGGCTGAAAACTTGTGTGCTAAGGTCATCATCCCAGTTCACTATGATATCTGGTCCAACTTTATGGCTTCAACCGATGAGATTTTAGCCTTGTGGAAGATGCGCAAAGAGCGTCTTCAATATCAGTTCCATCCATTTATCTGGGAAGTGGGCGGCAAGTACACCTATCCTCTGGACAAAGATAGAATCGAATACCACCATCCACGTGGCTTTGATGACTGTTTTGAGCAAGAGTCCAATATTCAATTTAAAGCCCTCCTTTAATATTCTTTGAAAATCTTTCAAACCTTGTCAGCCCTTCCATGCTGTGGTCAAATTCAACTCTTGGTTAGCTTTCCGGTTTGCCCTTAGATTTTCATTGATTATAAAATGTTTTTTCTACTTGATGAAGCAAAAGTTCAAATGGATAAAGGCTTCAGAAAGTATCCGATGAGATTATCCCTATCTTGCGATATAGGGATAATTTTCTTATAATAGATATGAGACAATTTTTATCGTTTCTACGACCATTGTTTATCCTGTTCTGATGTCAGGACAGATTTTAGTAAAAATAAGGAGAATCCAATGTCACAATTATCAGTTAATGCCATTCGCTTTTTAGGGATTGACGCGATTGAAAAGTCTAAGTCAGGTCACCCTGGCGTAGTCATGGGTGCTGCGCCGATGGCTTATGATTTGTTTACTAAACAACTTCGTATCAATCCAGAAGAGCCAAACTGGATTAACCGCGATCGCTTCGTCCTATCTGCAGGACATGGCTCTATGTTGCTTTATGCTTTGCTTCATCTGTCTGGCTTTAAAGATGTCAGCATGGACGAAATCAAAAACTTCCGCCAATGGGGCTCTAAGACACCAGGTCACCCAGAGTTTGGTCACACAGCTGGTGTTGATGCCACTACTGGTCCACTGGGACAGGGTATTTCTACAGCTACTGGATTTGCTCAGGCAGAGCGTTTCTTGGCTGCTAAGTATAATCGTGAAGGCTATCCAATTTTCGACCATTATACTTATGTCATCTGTGGTGACGGCGATTTGATGGAGGGGGTTTCAGCTGAAGCTGCTTCTTATGCTGGTCTGCAAAAGCTGGACAAGTTGGTTGTTCTCTATGATTCAAATGATATCAACCTAGATGGAGAGACCAAGGATTCCTTTACAGAAGATGTTCGTGCCCGCTATGAAGCCTACGGTTGGCATACTGCCTTGGTGGAAGACGGAACAGACCTTGCAGCGATTGATGCGGCTATCAATGAAGCTAAAGCTTCCGGCAAACCATCTTTGATTGAAGTTAAGACTGTTATCGGTTACGGTTCTCCAAACAAGCAAGGAACGAATGCAGTGCACGGTGCGCCTCTGGGAGCAGAAGAAGCGGAAGCTACTCGTAAAGCCTTGGGCTGGGACTATGCGCCATTTGAGATTCCTGAGGAAGTCTATGCTGACTACCGTACAAACGTGGCGGAGCGTGGTGCAACAACGTACGATGCTTGGAAACAGTTGGTAGAGGACTATAAGCAAGCCCATCCAGAGTTGGCAGAAGAAGTAACAGCTATCATCGCTGGTCAGGATCCAGTAGAAATCAAACCAGAAGACTTCCCAGCACTTGAAAATGGCTTCTCTCAAGCAACCCGTAATTCTAGTCAGGATGCCCTCAATGCAGCAGCTAAGGTGCTTCCAACTTTCCTCGGCGGTTCTGCTGACTTGGCTCATTCCAATATGACCTACATCAAGGAAGACGGCTTGCAGGATGATGCCCACCGTCTCAACCGCAACATCCAATTTGGTGTGCGCGAGTTTGCTATGGGAACCATTCTCAACGGTATGGCGCTTCATGGTGGTCTTCGTGTTTACGGTGGTACCTTCTTCGTATTCTCAGACTATGTTAAGGCAGCTGTCCGTTTGTCTGCCCTTCAAGGCTTGCCAGTGACTTATGTATTTACTCACGACTCTATTGCAGTTGGTGAAGATGGACCGACTCACGAACCGATTGAGCATTTGGCTGGTCTGCGTGCTATTCCAAACCTGACTGTTTTCCGCCCAGCAGATGCGCGTGAAACTCAGGCGGCTTGGTACCTGGCCCTTAAGAGCCAATCTACTCCGACAGCTCTGGTCTTGACCCGTCAAAATCTAACAGTTGAAGAAGGAACGAACTTTGACAAGGTAGCTAAAGGTGCTTATGTGGTCTATGAAACAGGAGCAGATTTCGACACAATCTTGCTGGCTTCTGGTTCTGAGGTTAATTTGGCTGTTGCAGCTGCTAAAGCACTTGCAGCAGAAGGCGCTAAAATCCGCGTGGTCAGCGTGCCATCAACAGAGCTTTTTGATGCTCAAGATGCAGCCTACAAAGAAGAAATTCTGCCCAATGCAGTTCGTCGCCGCGTAGCAATCGAGATGGCAGCTAGCCAGCCTTGGTACAAGTATGTCGGTCTGGATGGTGCAGTTATCGGAATTGACCAGTTCGGTGCATCTGCTCCAGCAGGCAAGGTGTTGGAAGAATACGGCTTTACAGTTGAGCACGTAGCAGAAGTTGTTAAAAATCTTAAATAAAAAGACAAAAAATCAGGATGCCGGTCATCCTGATTTTTGCTTTTTTAGAAAATGTCGTTAGGTCAGTCACGCTTCCTCCGACTTGAGACGGACTTTGCCTGAAAAGTCAGAATCGTCTTGTAAAAATAAGGGAAATCTGCTATAGTAGTTCATATATGACATTCGAAGGAGAAAATATATGAATCCAACTATGCTTATTGTCTTTGCAGTTGTACTGATAGGGATGACCTATTTCCAAATGCGTGCTCAAAAGAAACAGGCTCAGCAGCGTATGGAAAGTCTTAACAAGCTGCAAAAGGGTTATGAAGTTATTACCATCGGTGGTTTGTATGGAACGGTAGATGAAGTGGATACAGATAAAAAGACAGTTGTTCTGGATGTGGACGGTGTTTATCTAACCTTTGAACTGACAGCTATTAAGACTGTACTGCCATTGACTGAGGGTATTCCTGCTGTTGCTGGCGGTGAAGGAAGCGTTGACCTTCCCGAGGAAGAATCAGCGATTGAAGAGTAAAGAAATAAACAGCTTGCGGGCTGTTTTTTTGCTTTGGTTCATGTAGCTAGGAGGTGTTTGATTGTAACCTTATCTGCCTTGCAGTTTGGACAAGATGGGTGAGTTTGGATTCTCTGGTTGACATTCTGTCCTTATTTTATGCTCTCAGGCTTGAAAAAGCGGATGAATTGCCCACATTCCAAGGATTTATGATATAATGAACTGACAAAACTTTAAATAGGATAAAAAGTATGTTTGGTTTTAAGAAAAAAGAAAAGCTGAACGCACCGCTGAATGTTCCAAAGCACATTGCTGTTATTATGGACGGCAACGGCCGTTGGGCCAAAAAAAGGATGCAGCCGCGTGTGTTCGGCCATAAGGCTGGCATGGAAACCCTGCAAAAGGTGACGATTGTTGCCAAGGAAATGGGTGTTCAGGTCTTGACTGTCTATGCCTTTTCAACGGAAAATTGGTCTCGTCCGGAAAAGGAAGTTTCCTTCATCATGAATCTGCCGGTTGAATTTTACGACCGCTATGTACCGGAGCTTCACAAGAACAATGTCAAGATTCAGATGATTGGTGATACGGCTAAGCTCCCTAAGGCGACATTTGAAGCTTTGGAAAAGGCGGAAAGCCTGACCAAGCTCAATACAGGTTTGATTCTCAATTTTGCCCTAAACTACGGTGGTCGATATGAGATCAATCAGGCTGTTAAAGAGATTGCTCAGGATGTTCTGGATGCCAAACTCAGTCCCGGCGACATTACAGAGGACATCATCGGTAACTACCTCTATACTAGCAATTTGCCTAAGATGCTGCGCGATCCGGATCTGGTGATTCGGACCAGTGGAGAGCTGCGTCTCAGCAATTTTCTGCCTTGGCAGTCAGCCTATAGTGAGCTCTATTTTACGGATATTCTCTGGCCTGACTTTGATGAGAAGGCTTTGAAAGCTGCAATCGCAGAATACAGCCGTCGAAATCGACGCTTTGGCGGTGTTTAAGGGAGAAAGTAAAAGAGTATGAGTAAAAATTTACAAAAACGTCTAATCTTTGGAGGAATCGCTCTTGCTATTTTTATTCCTCTGGTATTGACAGGAGGCGTAATCTTTCAGATTTTTGTGGGACTGCTGGCTATGCTGGCGGTGCATGAATTTCTCCAAATGAAAGGCCTGCCGACAGCGACCATCGAGGGTGTCTTGGCCATGCTGGCAGCCTTTGTCCTAACTCTGCCCCTGGAGAACTATCTGAAGTTTCTGCCATTGGATGGCAATGTCGTGGCCTATGGCTTGGTCGTCTTTCTTCTGCTGATCTCGACTGTTCTAGGTTCCAACTACACTTTTGAAGATGCGGCTTATCCGATTGCAGCTAGTTTTTATGTCGGTCTTGGTTTTAATGCCTTGATTGATGCCCGCTTGATGAATATTGATAAGGTCCTGCTAGCTCTCTTTATCGTCTGGGCTACTGACAGTGGAGCTTATCTGGTCGGGGTGCGTTTCGGTAAAAGAAAGCTGGCGCCGAGAGTTTCTCCTAATAAGACTATTGAAGGCAGCCTGGGCGGCATTCTATCAGCGGTTCTAGTGACTGGAATCTTTATGTTGGTTCGACCGCAAGTGTACGCACCTTACAATGCCCTTGTCTTTTTGATTCTGGCAGTGCTCTTTAGTATTGCCGGCCAGTTGGGTGATTTGGTCGAAAGCTCAGTCAAGCGTCATTTCGGGGTCAAGGATTCTGGTAAATTCATTCCTGGCCACGGCGGTATCTTGGACCGTTTTGACAGCCTTCTCTTCGTCTTTCCGCTGATGCATTTCTTCGGCTTGTTCTAAGACAGTCGTGCAAGGCTGAAAGCAAGGGATGGCAAGCTTGTCCTAAGACCGCGCAATCTGAGAAGGAACTGGGATTTGGAGCTCAAAATTTTGAATAGAGCTTGTATCCTATTTTCAAGAGTGTCAGCTATGCAGGGGCGGGAAGATCGGTATTTGGCCGTTTTCTGCTCCTTCTTTGATTTAAAAGCAAAAACAAGATTTCTAGGAAAGGTAAAATTAGAAGTCCATGCAGTTTATAACCTTTATTATTATTTTTGGGATCATTGTGGTGGTCCATGAGTTCGGACACTTCTACTTTGCAAAGAAGTCCGGCATTTTGGTCAGAGAGTTCGCTATCGGTATGGGGCCCAAGATTTTTTCCCATATTGGTAAGGACGGGACGGCCTACACGATTCGGATTTTACCCTTGGGGGGCTATGTGCGTATGGCCGGCTGGGGGGAAGATTCCACTGACATTAAGGTGGGGACACCGGCTAGTCTGACCTTGGATGCAGAGGGCAAGGTGGTTCGCATCAATCTCTCTGGCAAAAAGGTTGACCAGACAGCTCTGCCCATGAATGTGACCGGCTTTGACTTTGAGGAAAAGCTAGAAATCACTGGTCTGGTCCTTGATGAGCTCAAGACTTATGCAGTAGATCATGATGCAACGATTGTTGAAGAAGACGGCACTGAGGTGCGGATTGCACCGCTGGATGTTCAGTATCAGAATGCTAGTATCTGGGGCCGTCTTATTACCAACTTTGCTGGGCCTATGAATAACTTCATCCTGAGCGTGCTGGTATTTATGCTGCTGGCCTTTGTTCAGGGCGGCGTTCGCGATGAAAACAGCAATCATTTCCAAGTCATGGATGGTAGTGCTATAGCGGCTGCTGGGGTTCAAAATAACGACCAAATCCTTAAGATTAATGACTATAAGATTGGCAACTGGGCGGATCTAACCAGCGCTCTGGCGAAAATCACAGGCAAGAGTAAGGAAGCGCCGACCTTGTCAGTTACCTACAAGCACGGCAGCGAAACGAAAGAAATTACCGTACAGCCTAAAAAAGACGGCAATCGTTATCTGCTAGGGGTATCCCCAACGATCAAGACTGGCTTCTGGGACAAGGTGATTGGTGGCTTTACTGCAGCTTGGTCTACCACGGTTCGCATTTTGTCAGCTCTGAAAGATATCGTCTTCAATTTCAATATCAATAAGCTGGGCGGTCCGGTCGCTATTTACAATTTCAGCAGTCAGGCTGCCGAGCAAGGCTTGCCAGCAGTCCTTAGCCTTTTGGCCATGTTGTCGCTCAATATTGGTATTTTCAACCTGATTCCTATTCCAGCCTTGGATGGCGGAAAAATCGTCCTCAATATTCTAGAGGCTATCCGCAGAAAACCTCTGAAAAGAGAAACGGAGACCTATATCACTCTGTCTGGAGTGGCTATTATGGTCATCCTGATGATTGCCGTTACCTGGAACGATATTATGAAATTATTCTTCTAAGAGCCTAAATCTTATAGAGCCATGAAAAAGAAATTATTCAATGAAAGTCAAGGAGTTTTGTTTTTATGAAACAAAGTAAAATGTTAATTCCAACCCTGCGTGAGATGCCTAGCGATGCTCAAGTTATCAGTCACGCTCTGATGCTGCGGGCTGGCTATGTCCGTCAGGTTTCAGCTGGAGTCTATTCTTATCTGCCGCTGGCTAATCGTGTGATTGAAAAAGCAAAAAAAATCATGCGAGAAGAGTTTGACAAGATTGGTGCAGTAGAGATGCTGGCGCCAGCCCTGCTCAGTGCAGATCTCTGGCGCGAGTCTGGCCGTTATGAAACCTATGGTGAAGACCTCTACAAACTGAAAAATCGTGAGAAATCCGACTTTATCTTGGGGCCAACCCATGAGGAAACCTTTACGGCTATCGTCCGTGATTCGGTTAAATCCTACAAACAGCTGCCACTCAATCTCTATCAGATTCAGCCTAAATATCGCGATGAAAAACGTCCCCGTAACGGACTCTTACGGACGCGTGAGTTTATCATGAAAGATGCCTACAGTTTCCACGCTAACTATGACAGCTTGGATGTAGCTTATGATGAATACAAGTCTGCCTATGAGAAAATCTTTACCCGCAGCGAGCTGGATTTCAAAGCCATTATCGGTGATGGTGGTGCCATGGGGGGCAAGGACAGCCAAGAATTCATGGCCATTACGCCAGCCCGGACGGATTTGAACCGCTGGGTTGTCTTGGATAAATCTGTAGCCAGCTTTGATGAAATTCCTGAGGATGTTCAGGAAGCTATTCGGACAGAATTGACCAGCTGGATGGTATCTGGTGAGGATACCATTGCCTACTCCAGTGAGTCTAGCTATGCTGCCAACCTTGAAATGGCTACAGATGAATACAAGCCAGCAGGACGTGTCGTGACCGAGGAAGAAGTAGCCCGCGTTTCAACGCCTGACTGCAAGACAATTGACGAAGTTGCTGCCTTCCTTGGGCTGGATGAAAGCCAGACAATCAAGACCTTGGTTTACATGGCTGACGAGTCTCCTGTCGTAGCACTTTTGGTCGGCAATGACCAGCTTAATGAAGTCAAGCTGAAAAATCATTTGGCAGCCGATTTCTTTGATGTGGCGAGTGAAGATCAAGTCCGTCAGCTCTTGGGAGCAGGATTTGGCTCACTAGGGCCAGTTAATCTGCCAGAAGGCGTGAGAATTATCGCTGACCGCAAGGTGCAAGACCTAGCTAACGCTGTGGTTGGTGCTAACGAAGATGGTTACCACTTGACCGGTGTCAATCCAGGTCGTGACTTTACCGCTGAGTATGTGGATATCCGTGAGGTTCGTGAAGGTGAAATTTCGCCAGACGGCCAAGGTGTCCTCAAGTTTGCTCGTGGGATTGAGATTGGGCACATCTTCAAGCTGGGAACTCGCTATTCTGACAGTATGAACGCTAATGTCTTGGACGAAAATGGCCGAGCAGTACCGATGATTATGGGTTGTTACGGTATCGGTGTCAGCCGTCTCCTGTCTGCTGTTATGGAGCAGCATGCCCGTCTCTTTGTCAATAAAACTCCTAAGGGTGAATTCCGCTATGCTTGGGGCATCAACTTTCCTAAAGAGCTAGCACCATTTGATGTGCACTTGATTCCGGTCAATGTCAAGGACGAGGAAGCCTTGGCTCTAACTGACCAAATCGAGGCTAACTTGCTAAGTGCTGGTTATGAAGTCTTGGTGGATGATCGCAATGAGCGCGCAGGTGTTAAGTTCAGCGACAGCGATTTGATTGGTCTCCCAATACGTGTGACAGTTGGAAAGAAAGCTGCAGAAGGCATTGTCGAAGTCAAGATCAAAGCTACTGGCGATACCATTGAAGTCCACGCTGATAATTTGCTAGAAACCTTGTCTATTTTGACAAAATAAAACAAACTGCCAGTTTTATCTGGCAGTTTTCTTTTGCTTATTGGAGGTGAAAATGCTATAGTAGGAAAAAATAGATTGGAGGACCGAATGATGGGATTATTCAGCGGTTTATTAGGCAATGCCTCTCAGAAAGATATTGAAAAAACAGAAAGACAATTGGAGGATATTCTGACAACAACAGAGAATGTGGAACTGGCTTTTAGCCTTATTCGCGACTTGATTGTCTTTACAGATAAGCGTTTAATCTTGGTCGACAAGCAGGGAATGACTGGCAAAAAGACTTCTTATAAGTCCTTTCCATATCGCTCTATCAGTCGCTTCTCAGTAGAAACAGCCGGCCATTTCGACTTAGATGCTGAGCTGAAAATCTGGGTTTCCAGCGCTCAAGAGCCAGCAGAAGTCCTGCAATTTACCAGTGACCGCAGTGTCATCGCTATCCAAAAAGCCTTAGCGGAAGCAGTGTTAAGATAGACAGAAAAAGCCTTCTGAGCATTAACAGTAAAGTTAAATCACTCAGAAAGCTTTTTTATTCTTCTTTAAGTCCTTGCCCCTTCAAAAAATCAAAGACAACATCCGGTTTATCTTGGAGTTTCCTGAAGAAAGTCTGACTACTTTCAGAGTCACTTGCTGATTGAATCAACTGTTCTTGATCTATTTTGCTGAGATCAAAGTCAAAAATGGCTATAGCGTTTTTCTTGTCTTCAGAAATTTTAAGATGAATTTTAAGTCCTTTTAGCTTTTCTTGATTTTCAATCATGGGACTTTTCTTAAGATCTTCTCTATAGGATTTCGTTAATTCTTCAACACTCATTTTTTGACTTTCTTCAGGGATGGCCTGGCTGGAAATGAGCTGGAAAGATAGGATCTTGTCCTTGGTATAGAAAAGTTTGACTGAATTAGTATAATATTCATCAATTTTATTAGAAAAAGTTTTCGACTTCACCTTTTCTTCTTTGGCTTTGCTTGGACTCTGATTTTGCTTGGGTTTGTTTTCTTGCTGATTATGATTAGGCATACTGCAAGCGGTCAGGGTCAATAGACAAGCACAGGCTAAGAGAATTTTCTTCACAATTAAGACTCCTTTTGATAAATGTTTTGTTCTATTATATCATAACTTAGCTCCAGGAAGAATGTCTTAATAATTGTATTGGAACTCGCGCTTTACCCTACTCTTTTTCTATCGAAAAAAGTGCTGATTTATGGTAAAATAGGGTCACTACTGTACGAGGAAATGTCATGTCAAACAAGTTTGAAATTTTAATGCATCAGCTAGATATGCCACTGGAAATGAGAAATTCAGAGGCCTTTTTGAATGCAGAAATTGAGAAGGTTCTGCTCCACAAGGTCAGTCGGGTCTGGGAGTTTCATTTTTCTTTTGCGAATATTCTGCCTATTGAGATTTTTCGGGAATTGCAGAAGCGCTTAGCTCAAGAGTTTTCTAAGACGGGCAATCAAGCTATTTTTGAAATTCACTGTCAGGCCCCTCAGGTATCGGATGACCTCTTGCAGGCTTATTACCAGCTGGCCTTTGAGGAAGGTCCATGTGCCAGTCATGGCTTCAAGAGCCTGTATCAGGATTTGCGGGTCCATTTGGATGGTGATAAGCTGCTGATTGAGGGGGCTTCTACCATTGATACGGAGCATTTTCGCAAGAATCACCTGCCCAATCTCAGCCAGCAGCTAGTCAAGTACGGCTTTCCTCATCTGACCTGTCAGGTTCAGCACAGCGATGAGCTAACCCAGCAGCAAGCGGAGAATTTCCAGGCGGAGAATGACAAGATTGTCCAGGCGGCCAATGAAGAAGCGCTCAAAGCCATGGAATCCCTGCAGCAGATGGCACCACCGCCAGAGGAAAAGCCAACCTATGACTTCCAAGCTCGCAAGGCTGCGGCTAAACCAAAGCTGGACAAGGCAGAGATTACCCCTATGATTGAAGTTCAGACTGAGGAAAACCGTCTGGTCTTTGAGGGAATGGTTTTTGATCTGGAGCAGAAGGTCACTCGGACCGGCCGGGTCTTGCTCAATTTCAAGATGACAGACTATACTTCTAGCTTCTCCTTGCAGAAATGGATGAAAAACGAAGAGGAAGCCAAGAAGTTTGACATGATTAAGAAAGGCGCCTGGCTGCGCGTGCGGGGAAATGTGGAGATGAACAATTTCACCCGCGACCTGACCATGAATGTGCAGGATGTGCAGGCCGTCACCCACTATGAGCGCAAGGACTTGATGCCTGAGGGGCAGAAGCGGGTTGAATTTCATGCCCATACCAATATGTCTACTATGGATGCCCTGCCTGAGGTGGAGGAAATCGTTGCAACGGCAGCCAAGTGGGGCCACAAGGCTGTCGCCATTACCGACCATGGCAATGTGCAGAGCTTTCCCCATGGCTACAAGGCTGCCAAGAAAGCTGGTATCCAGCTGATTTACGGTATGGAGGCCAATATTGTAGAAGATCGAGTGCCTATTGTTTATAATGAAGTGGACATAGCGCTGGGCGATGCGACCTATGTAGTCTTTGACGTGGAGACGACGGGACTTTCAGCTGTTTACAATGACTTGATTCAGGTCGCAGCCAGTAAGATGCACAAGGGCAATATCATCGCTGAGTTTGATGAGTTTATCAATCCTGGGCATCCTCTGTCGGCCTTTACGACGGATCTGACCGGGATTACAGATGAGCATGTCCGCAATGCCAAACCGCTAGAGCAGGTACTGAAAGAATTTCAGGAATTTTGCCAGAACAGCGTCCTCGTTGCCCATAATGCCACCTTTGACGTGGGCTTTATGAATGTCAACTATGAGCGTCATGGCCTGCCGAAAATCACCCAGCCAGTTATTGACACGCTGGAATTTGCCCGCAACCTCTATCCAGAGTACAAGCGTCATGGTCTGGGGCCTTTAACCAAGCGTTTCCAGATTGCTCTGGAGCACCACCACATGGCTAACTATGACGCGGAAGCGACGGGCCGCCTCCTCTTTATCTTTATCAAGGATGTGGCTGAAAAGCATGGTGTGACTAATCTCAAGGGTTTGAATACGGATCTGGTTGATGAGAATTCTTACAAGAAAGCTCGGGTCAAGCATGCGACCATTTATGTGAAAAATCAGACGGGACTAAAAAATATTTTTAAGTTAGTCAGTCTGTCTAATACCAAGTATTTTGAAGGTGTCCCGCGGATTCCACGGACCGTATTAGATGCCCATCGTGAAGGCCTGATTCTGGGCTCAGCCTGCTCAGAAGGCGAAGTCTATGATGCTGTTGTCTCTCAGGGAGTGGATGCGGCTGTCGAAGTAGCCAAGTATTATGACTTTATCGAGGTCATGTCGCCGGCTATCTATGAGCCTCTGATTGCCAAGGAGCAGATCAAGGACCAAGAAGAACTGCAGACCATTATTCGCAATCTGATTGAGGTCGGAGATCGCTTGGGCAAGCCTGTCCTTGCGACGGGAAACGTCCACTATATCGAGCCGGAAGAAGAAATCTATCGTGAGATTATCGTACGGAGTCTCGGTCAGGGAGCTATGATTAACCGGACCATTGGTCACGGTGAAAATGCCCAGCCGGCTCCGCTTCCTAAGGCTCACTTCCGGACCACCAATGAGATGTTGGACGAATTTGCCTTTTTAGGAGAGGATTTGGCTAAGAAGCTAGTCATCACCAATCCGAATCAGCTGGCGGAGACCTTTGAGCCGGTCGAGGTAGTCAAGGGCGACCTCTATACGCCTTTCATTGACAAGGCTGAGGAGACGGTTGCCGAGCTGACCTATCAAAAAGCCTTTGAGATTTATGGCAATCCGCTGCCAGATATCGTAGACTTGCGGATTGAAAAAGAGCTGACTTCTATCTTGGGGAATGGCTTTGCCGTAATTTACCTGGCTTCGCAGATGCTGGTGCAACGCTCCAACGAGCGGGGCTATCTGGTAGGTTCGCGGGGGTCTGTCGGATCCAGCTTTGTCGCGACCATGATTGGGATTACCGAGGTTAATCCTCTGTCGCCCCACTATGTCTGTGGAAAATGCCAATACAGCGAGTTTATCACAGATGGCTCCTATGGTTCAGGCTTTGATATGCCGGATAAGGACTGTCCAGAGTGTGGTCACAAGCTGAGCAAGAACGGTCAGGATATTCCTTTTGAGACCTTCCTTGGATTTGACGGGGACAAGGTACCTGATATTGACTTGAACTTCTCCGGAGAAGATCAGCCGAGCGCTCACTTGGACGTGCGGGATATCTTTGGTTCAGAATACGCTTTTCGGGCTGGTACCGTTGGTACCGTTGCGGCTAAGACGGCCTATGGATTTGTCAAGGGCTATGAGCGCGACTACGGGAAGTTCTACCGAGACGCAGAAGTTGAGCGTCTGGCGCAGGGAGCTGCTGGAGTCAAGCGGACGACTGGACAACACCCAGGCGGAATCGTTGTTATCCCTAACTACATGGATGTTTATGACTTTACACCGGTCCAATATCCAGCTGACGATGTGACAGCCGAGTGGCAGACCACCCACTTTAACTTCCATGATATCGATGAAAATGTCCTCAAGCTAGACGTTCTGGGACACGATGATCCGACCATGATTCGGAAGCTTCAGGACTTGTCTGGCATTGATCCAAATGATATTCCTATGGATGATGCTGGCGTCATGGCCCTCTTTTCTGGGACAGACATTCTGGGTGTAACTCAGGAGCAAATCGGCACGCCGACTGGTATGCTGGGGATTCCGGAGTTTGGGACCAATTTTGTACGAGGTATGGTTGATGAGACCCATCCGACGACATTTGCCGAGCTCTTACAGCTATCTGGTCTCTCTCATGGTACGGACGTTTGGCTGGGCAATGCTCAGGACTTGATCAAGCAAGGGATTGCTGACCTGTCCACCGTTATCGGCTGTCGGGACGACATCATGGTTTACCTCATGCACAAGGGCTTGAATCCTAAGATGGCCTTTACGATCATGGAGCGCGTGCGGAAGGGCCTTTGGCTGAAGATTTCTGAAGAAGAGCGTAACGGCTACATCGTAGCCATGAAGGAAAACAATGTGCCAGAGTGGTACATCGAGTCCTGTGGAAAAATCAAGTACATGTTCCCCAAGGCCCATGCGGCAGCCTATGTTATGATGGCCCTGCGAGTGGCCTACTTCAAGGTGCATCATCCGATATATTACTACTGTGCTTATTTCTCCATCCGGGCTAAGGCCTTTGATATCAAGACCATGAGTGGCGGACTTGATGTCGTCAAACGCCGGATGAACGAAATCGCTGAGAAGCGTAAGAACAACGAAGCCTCCAATGTAGAAATTGACCTTTATACGACTCTGGAAATCGTCAATGAAATGCTGGAGCGGGGCTTCAAGTTCGGGAAGCTAGATCTCTACAAGAGCCACGCGACTGAGTTTCTCATCGAAGGGGACACCCTTATCCCACCATTCTCTGCTATGGACGGTCTGGGTGACAACGTTGCCCGCCAAGTGGTCAGAGCGCGGGAAGAAGGCGAATTCCTCTCTAAGACAGAGCTCCGCAAACGTGGCGGCCTCTCTAGCACCCTAGTCGAAAAAATGGACGACATGGGAATTCTGGGCAATATGCCTGAGGATAACCAGTTGAGTTTGTTTGATGAGTTGTTTTAAGAAGGATGTTTATGGAAAATATTACGAAACAATTTAATGCGGTTGCTTTAGAATATGATTGGGTAACCACTCTTTTGGAAGGCAAGCCCGATTATCTACTGGATAATTTGCCTGACAGTAGAGTTTCCGCTTTGGATATTGGTTGTGGCGGAGGGAATACCTGCATTTTTCTGTCTTCATATTTTCAACATGTGACAGGAATAGATCTTTCTGCGGATTTTCTGCAGATAGCAAAAGATAAAGTAGAAAAAGAAGATTTACAGAATGTAGAATTACTGCAGGATGATTTTTTAACCGCTGTTTTTGAGAAACAATTTGATTTTATTTTCAGTCGAACGACATTTCATCATTTGGACATCCCTGAAGCTTTGGAAAAATGTAAGAAATTACTAAAGCCAGGTGGCATCCTGTTTGTTATGGACAATGTATCAGAAAAGCCCACTCCTTCAACTTGGACCTATATTGTAGGCGCTTATTTAGATTTTCCTCGACACTGGAAAAGATTCGGCTTGAAAAATGCCAGAAGAATCTTCAAACATAGCACCTCCAAATCTTGGCTCAATCATTTAGCAACAGATCGCTACCTTTCTAAAAAAGGATATGAAGAGATTTATGGGAAGTTGCTGCCAGGCTATAAATTAATTTCGGATGGCTGGAATATGAAAGTCATCTGGCAAAAAAACAGTGTATGATTAGCAAAGAAAGGACTATCTCATGAAACTTACCATTTCCGCTCAGGATAAGCCAGTGCAAAAGGTGTTTGATTACCAGTTGGATCTTGATTCAGATACGATTTTGAAAATGACCGTCTTGATTTGCGGTACGGTGGTGGCGGTTAGCTTGCTGTCCCTGTTAAAAGAAAAATAAAAAAAAGAAAAGGAGAAGCAGAATGGTTCTGCCAAATTTTAAAGAAAACTTAGAAAAATACGCTAAACTATTGGTTGCCAATGGTATTAATGTGCAGCCGGGTCACACGGTGGCGCTCAATATTGATGTGGAGCAGCGTGAGCTGGCTCACTTAATTGTCAAGGAAGCCTATGCTCTGGGAGCTCATGAAGTTATCGTCCAGTGGGCGGATGATTTGAGTATGCGGGAGAAATTCCTCCATGCGCCAATGGAGCGCTTGGACAATGTTCCAGACTATAAGGTGGCTGAGATGAACTATCTCCTCGAAAAGAAAGCCAGTCGCTTGGGTGTGCGCTCGTCTGACCCAGGAGCTTTGAATGGCGTGGATGCTGAGAAATTATCGGCTTCTGCTAAGGCTATGGGGATAGCCATGAAGCCGATGCGAATCGCAACGCAGTCCAATAAAGTCAGCTGGACAGTTGCAGCAGCAGCCGGTACAGAGTGGGCTAAGAAGGTCTTTCCAAATGCAGCTAGCGATGAGGAAGCGGTAGATCTTCTCTGGGATCAGATTTTCAAAACCTGTCGTGTCTATGAGGATGATCCAGTAGCCGCTTGGCAGGCCCATGAAGAAAAACTCAGCTCAAAAGCTAAGGTTTTAAACGAGGAGCAATTCACGGCTCTGCACTACACAGCTCCGGGAACTGACTTGACATTGGGCTTGCCCAAAAACCATCACTGGGAGTCAGCTGGCAGTCTCAATGGCCAGGGAGAGTATTTCATTGCCAACATGCCGACAGAAGAGGTCTTTACAGCACCGGACTTCCGTCGGGCCGATGGTTATGTGACCAGCACTAAGCCCCTTAGCTACAATGGCAACATCATTGAGGGCATCAAGGTGACCTTCAAGGATGGCCAGATTGTGGATGTTACCGCTGAAAAGGGCGATCAGGTTATGAAGGATCTTGTCTTTGAAAATGCTGGCGCGCGTGCTTTAGGTGAGTGTGCCTTGGTTCCAGATCCGAGTCCGATTTCTCAGTCAGGTATTACTTTCTTCAATACCCTCTTTGATGAAAATGCCTCTAACCACTTGGCTATCGGTGCAGCTTATGCGACTAGTGTGGTCGGTGGAGAGAATTTCTCCGAAGAAGAGCTAGAAGCAGCGGGTCTCAACCGCTCGGATGTCCATGTGGACTTTATGATTGGTTCTAACCAGATGGATATTGACGGTATCCGCGAAGACGGCAGCCGTGTGCCAATCTTCCGCAATGGAGACTGGGTGATTTAAGATTTTGAGCTGCCTTGAATGGCGCATTCCATAATGACGGCTTCCACTTGCTTCTTGAGAAGCCTTGCTAGAAATATAGAAAGAAGGGGAATATATGATTGGTAGTATGTTTGTCGGTTTTATCATCGGTCTTATCGCCGGGGCTATTACCAGCCGTGGGGAGCGCATGGGCTGTATCGGAAAGATCCTCTTGGGTTGGTTTGGTTCCTTGATTGGTCAATTTCTCTTTGGCCATTGGGGACCAATGCTTGCTGATACAGCTATTGTTCCATCAGTGCTAGGAGCAGTTATCCTATTGGCTATTTTCTGGAGACGGGATAGTTAGAATAGAAAAATACCTAGATAGTTTCTATCTAGGTATTTTTGATAATGATATGCAAGTTATTTACTCAATTACCAACATGCCGTCTTTGACTGCAAACGGGTCTTTTTCATTGATGCGGTCATAGAACATGATGCCGTTGATATGGTCGATTTCATGCTGAACAACAATGGCGTTATAGCCCTTGAGCTTGATACGATGCTTTTGACCGTCTTTGTCAAAGTAATCCACGGTCACTCGCGCATGCCGAACCACGTAGCCCGGTACTTCTCGATCGACTGACAGGCAGCCTTCACCATCAGCTAAGGCTGCATCCTGAACGGAGTGGGCTACAATCTTAGGATTGTACATCAGCGTTTGTAGGCTATAAGCTTCCTTAGGCGGATTGCCCTCTTCGTCCTCAGGGTTGGGAACTAAAACGGCGATGAGCCGTTTGGAAATATCCAGCTGGGGTGCAGCTAGACCAACACCACCGCGCAGCCCCATTTTTTCTGCCATGACTGGATCCTGGGAATGCTTGAGAAATTGCATCATCTTCTCGCCCAGAATGATTTCCTGGTCTGATAGAGGGAAGCTGACTTCCTCAGCGGTAGCGCGCAGGGTCGGATTGCCCTCGCGGATAATGTCCTTCATATCAATTAAATGGGCTGGTTTGGTTAATCGTTCAATAACAGATGTTTTTTCACTCACAGACATGATTCTCTCCTTTTTCTATCCTTCATCATAACATAAAAGCTGTAAGAAATAAAGGCGGGAGCGGTTTTGACTGGCTGGGGGTGTCTGCTTTTTGATGGAGCCACAGGGACCCATAATATTCCTGACAAAGAAATTGCGTCTTGGCCCAAAAAACTGTATGATAGAGGTAGTGTGAATTTTAAAGGAAAATAGAATGAAAAAATTGATGGAAAAGGTGAGTATCCTCTCGCTTTCTTTGATTCTGACTACGGCTTTTTCGATTTCCAGTGCCCAGTCGGCCATGTTTGCTTTTTATAAAGGGATTCCAGAAAGTTGGGTAGAACTTCTGGTTTCTTTGCCTTCGGCTGGGATTATGCTGATGTTGCTGTTTAATAGGGTCATTGAAAAATACCTGACAGAGCGTCAGATGATTGTGAGCGGGCTTCTGATCTTTTCACTTTGCGGGCTTCTTCCTCTTCTTAATCAGTCTTACTGGCTTATGTTTGTATCTCGGCTTGTCTTTGGGATGGGAATCGGTCTGCTCAATGCCAAGGCTATCTCGATTGTTAGCGAGCGCTACAAGGGACAGGAACGCGTTCGGCTTTTAGGACTGAGGGGATCAGCAGAAGTAGTCGGGACAGCCCTCTTGACTTTTGGAGTCAGTCGGCTTCTTCCTCTGGGCTGGCAGGCTGCCTTTCTCGTCTATACCTTCGGAATAGTGGTTTTAGCGCTTTATCTGCTTTTTGTCCCTTATGACAAGGTCTCTGAAAAGCAGCACGAGCAGTCTGAATCGACTCCTAAGCTAAGCCGGCAGGATTGGCAGCTGAGTCTAGTTTTTGCCTTTGTGGCGGGGGTCATTGTGCTGACTTATATTGCCATCAATGTGCGCGTGCCGGGGATTGTAGAGAAGTCCGGCATGGGGACGGCCCAGACTGCAGGTGTAATTCTTTCCTTGATGCAGTTGATTGGGATTGCGGCGGGTATCAGCTTTGCTAGTTTGACCCGTCTTTTTAGAGATAAACTGCTGATGCTTTCTGGTCTGGTTTTTGGACTGACTCAGATTATCATTGGCTTCTCACCTAATCTCTTGTCACTCAGCATGGCTACTATTAGCGCTGGCTTTGTCTACAGTGTCGGTCTGACGACCATTTTTTACACCCTGTCCGAGCGCATTTCCGCCCACCTCCTCAATCAAGCCACTTCTATCGTGATTTTAGGCTGCAGTATCGGAGCAACGGCCACTACATTTGTCCTCAGTTTCATTGGGAGATTCTCTAACGCCCCAGCCTTTATCTTCAGCGTTTTGGGGCTGGCTATGATTCTGACCTCGCTCTTTGTTCTAAGATTTAGCAAAGAAAAGAGAGGACTAGCTCCAGAAAGTTAGGAGGTTATACGATGCGTCTGGATAAATTTTTAGCAGAAAATGGTCTGGGCTCCCGCGCTCAGGTTAAGCAGATCCTAAAGAAAGGGCTGGTTTTGGTCAATGGCAGAGCAGAGAAATCACCTAAGACCCAGATTGATGAGACAGCAGATGAGATTATTGTTTCTGGCCAAAGGCTGACCTATGAAAAATTCGTCTACTACCTTCTCAACAAGCCGCAGGGAGTCATTTCGGCGACAGAGGATGACCATCATAAGACAGTTCTGGACTTGCTGGACGAGACTGCCCGTCAGAAAGAAGTCTTTCCTGTCGGCCGTTTGGATATTGATACCCACGGCCTGCTCCTTCTGACCAATAATGGCAAGCTAGCCCATGCCATGCTGTCACCAAAAAAGCACGTAGAAAAAATCTATCGAGCTCAAGTGGCAGGCCTGATGAACCAAGCAGATGAGGAGCGCTTTGCTGCAGGAATAGAACTGAAAGACTTCACCTGTCAGCCAGCTCAGCTTAAGATTGTAGAGCTGGATCAGGCAAAAGAGACTTCTCTCGTAGAAATTACTCTAGCTGAAGGCAAGTTCCACCAGGTCAAACGTATGGTTGCCGCTTGCGGAAAAGAAGTCACGGATCTTCAGCGCCTCACGATGGGCCCCCTACAATTGGATCCCGCACTGGCTCTTGGAGAATGGCGGAGGCTGACCGAGGCAGAAATGCTTTCTTTAGAAATCTTTGGGGTTGAATTGTAAATGACTTAGTACTTCACAGCTAATTTTTTACATCTCATATAGATGTAATCTACCAAATGCTAGCCCAAGTCACAAATTTTTTCATTAGTGAATGTTTTTCTGGTTAATATATATGGTATAATAAATTTAAAGATAGTAAACAGTTAGTTTGCTAGCAATGAGAATTCACTGTTAGAATCATTATAGAGGAGGATGTTATGAATCAGAATGAGTGGGTTGCGCAGTTTGAAGCTACTTATCATCGAAAACCAACAGCTCAAGAGTTTCAAGCGACAAAGACAAATGGGCAGTTTGTAACTCAAGAAATTCCTAAAGCAACAACGATGCTTCAAGCTAAGAACAAGCGCCGTAACCTTATAGTGGGGATTTCAATTGCTGTTACAGTCTTAGGAATTTTGGTGTTTGTACTATTTGGAATGGGACCGAAGATTTCGGATCTTGATGGCGTATGGATTAATCCAGCTGACTCTATTTCTTTTGTTTATGAACTGAATGATAAGAAAAAGCTATTTAATGGTAAAAAAGATATTGAAAAATTAGCTGAAGGAGACAAAGCTAAGGCTGATTTTGAAAAATTTATTAAGGCAGAAAACGATCAAAAAATTAAGACCTTAGCTGATTTTGATAAGCATTTCAAACTCAATACCAAGGCTATCTTTTCTGCTTATATTGACGAAAACAAGATTTACCACCTTTTGCAAAATGATGGCAGTATGATTATTTATGATAGTCGTTCAGGTATCAATAGTTCAAATGACTCACAGTATATCAAGCGTCTTCGATTTTATAAAGTTCAGTATCCTAAGGCATTTGTTGGTGAGTGGAAAATTCGTTATAAAAATAGTGAAAATTCAAAGAACATAAGTATTTCTGATGTTGGAATTGTAAATATAGAATCCGATCGTGATGAAGAATATAATTCTAGTGATTCGAGTAGATTGGGGCTCTATCCCTTTGTAGATTATACGAAATTGATTGCTGATAATCCTGAAGAGAAACTGAGTGAAAAAGAAGTCGGGGAAAAGATTGCCATGATTAAAGAATCAGTCGGAGAGGAAGGCTATCAAGTCAAAAGTAATAAGGATATCTACATTGAAATCAATTCTAATAATTATTTCGTAGTAGTTCAAAATGGTAAGGAAATACTTATTCTTGATACTGGCGGTACAATCAGAGCAAGTTTAGAAAGATAGATGAACTAAAGTTTTTTAACCAGTCCTAGGAGGCTGGTTTTTTATGACTATCCTGAGCAGATTATCTTTTTATTTGCTTGCTGGGGAATAGCTGCTTATGCTTGGCTATCTCGAAAAAATTACAATTTAGATGGGAAGAAGATGGAGTAGAATCATTTGACAAAGGTAGACCTTCTTGGTAGAATAAGTATGTCGTAAAGACAAATAACTTCTTCTTGGTTGCAGGCCATGCCAAACCTGTCACTCGGATGAAGCGTAAAGAAAAGGAGTATATCATGGCAATCTCAAAAGAGAAAAAAAATGAAATCATTGCACAATACGCACGTCACGAAGGTGACACTGGTTCAGTAGAAGTACAAGTTGCTGTCCTTACTTGGGAAATCAACCACTTGAACGACCACATCAAACAACACAAAAAAGACCACGCTACTTACCGTGGTTTGATGAAGAAAATCGGTCGCCGTCGTAACTTGCTTGCATACTTGCGTAAAAACGACGTTAACCGTTACCGTGAGTTAATCAACTCTCTTGGACTTCGTCGCTAATCTTGCGTCTAAAACGTTTCTATACTTCGTTGACTTCGCCTCGATGTACCATTAGTACAATCTTCGCCTCGTCGCCTAGTTTATAAACGTTTTATCCAGCAAGAATCACGATGCTAAAGGCGTCAAAAATCCGTATGAAAATAGGGAAACGACACTGTGTTCGATGAACGCAAGGAGTTTCATCTTTTTCGCTAGGATTTTAGCCCGAGCTCAAATTGGCTCTCTGATTTCAGGGAGCTTTTTTGTTTTATCAACTCACTTAGGCCGTGTTCAATTGAATACAAAAAGTTAAAGCTGCTCTACAAAAGAGTAGCTTTTCTTTTTCGCTAGGATTGTAACCTAATCTCAAATCAGTTTTCAGGGTTTTGGAGTACGACTATTCGTCTTTCCCCTTAATTCATTTTAAGCTCTTCAAATATCATTTCCTTCTCTAATTCTTCTTGTTTTTCCAAATAAAAAGCTCTTCTATGATTTTAGAAGAACTTTTTCTATCATCAGCTTTACTCTTTCAAGAATTTTTGGATAGCAGGAGCGGCAGTGATAGCAAATCTTTCGTCGATGCGATGTTCCCCACCTTCTACAGTGACTAGCTTTGCATTTGGAATGGTCTGGCTAGCTTCGATCGCATATTGGTAGGGCACGACTGCATCATCAGTGCCGTGGATAATGAGGGTCGGAGCCGTGATTTTGGCCTGCTCTGCTTGGATGTCAATGTTTAAGGCATCGATCAGATAAATCTTGCCCAGAGTAGTATTGTGGTGTGTCAAGCTATCAGGAAGTTGGTCGAAGTCAGGACTCCCCAGCTCACGGTAGGTCTCTTTGGCATCATCGAAAAGAACGAAAGCTGGAAAGATGAGCATAAGTTTGTGCACGCGGTCCGGATAAGCAGCAGCATAGAGACTAGAAACGACACCGCCTTGGCTAGCACCAAATAAGCTCATTTTGCTCTTATCTACAAAGGTCTCGGAACTCAGCTTTTCCATGACTTGGGTCAAATCTGTCAGTTCGGTCTTGACCGACATATTCAGCATATCTTGTCCACCGCTTTTCGATTGGCGGCTGCCGCCGTAGAAATCAAAACTGTAAACCAGATAACCTTGCTTTGCCAGCAGCTGGCTGTACATTTCATATTGCTCAAGGGTGTTGTTGAATCCATGCGCGATAACAATAGTCGGCAATTTTTTACTCTTGTAGTCACGAGGAGCAGTAATCTTTCCGTAGAGTTGCTTGTCATCGTATGAAATACTGTACTCTTCGGACACGATGTCATCAGTAGGAGTCAGTTGCTTATCGCCTTTCTCGCTAGAAGTTGTCGGTGTGATTTCTGACTTAGGAGGAGTAGGGTTCGGTTTGGTCTGGTAGTGCCAGAAGAACAGAGCCAGTCCAGCCAAGCTCAAGGCTGCTAAGAAAGCCCAAATATACTTCATAGTTCTCTCCTTTCAGTATTTGTAGTATTATAGCGGAAATGAATGTATTTTACAAGAAGAGAGCTTTCTTGTTTTTGATTTTTCTGGATCTCATACAAGAAAATCCAATTCAGTCATCTAAGCGAGATTCCGATAACCTTGAGTTTTTTAGAAAATCTTGCTAAACTGTAGCTACTAAGATAAAAACACAGTTCTGGTTGGTAGTCCAGACGCAAAAAATCCATTTTTTGTCAGTAACCTTCCTCCTTGGTTGTCCATTCTTAGGAATTTTTAAAGGAGGGGCTGTCATGGATAAGATTTCAATGACGCTGACAGTTTATTTTGAAGAGGGATTTTGGCACGGTCTTTTCGAGCAGGAATATGTTCAATCTTATAGAGTTTGCCGAGTCACCTTTGGTGCAGAGCCTAGCACGCAGGAATTGTTGGATTTTTTAAACCGTTATTATCATCGGTTGCAGTTTAGTCCTAGCATCAGGGTGAAAGAGAAGACTAAGTCGGTCAGTCCTAAACGCCTGCAGAGACAGGCTAAAAAGGAGCAGATGGCTTCACGTTCTTCAAAGTCTCAGGAAGCGCTGAAGCTGCAATTTGAAGAGCAAAAGAAAATCGCTCGAGTCAAGCGCAAGCAGCAGAAAGAACTGGCTAAGCAAAGGAAATTCGAACTCAAACAGCAAAAACGGTTGGAAAAGCACAAGGGGCATTGAGCCTGGTTTTTCTTATTTATATGGGAAAGTCTTCCGATGGGAGGCTTTTTTGTTTATCAGGAAATCGGTGAGTGGCTTGAAAAGCGAATTGATTTCTCCAAGTCGTTTTATTTGACAGATGTAACTAAAGATATTACAATATAATCATAAAATAAAAATTACAAGCGTAGTTTTAAAAAGGAGAGTTTATGATTGAAATTACATATTTGGATGCTGTCAAGCAGGAGCGCAAGATGACCTTTGAGTCTTATCAGGAGTTTGAGCAGTCCCAGCAAGCCTGCTTAATTGGGGTGGCAGATTATTACCCAGTTAAAAAGTTGACCTATAAAGGTCATGATTTGAACTACCAGGGCACTTACGGCGATGTCTTCTTTTTCCTGATGAAGCAGGATTTGACAAAGTTTGACTAAGAATAAAGGAGAAAAATAATGGTAAAAGCAATCACAGATGCAACATTTGAGCAAGAAACAAAAGATGGATTAGTGCTCATTGACTTTTGGGCGACTTGGTGCGGACCTTGTCGGATGCAGGGGCCAATCCTTGACAAACTCTCAGAGGAACTTTCCGAAGATGAGCTCAAGATTGTCAAGATGGATGTGGATGAAAATCCAGCTACAGCACGCGCCTTTGGTATCATGTCTATCCCGACCTTGCTCTTTAAAAAAGACGGTCAAGTCGTCAAACAGCTAGCGGGTGTCCATACAGCCCAGCAGATTAAAGCGATTGTGGCAGACTTGGGATAAGGTGAGTGGAAGATTAAATTAGACCTATTTAAAATTGAGGCTGCTCTGGTTATAGAGTGGTCTTTTTTATTGCGATTGTAACAATAAGAAGTCAATTTAAAAAATTTGTTCGAAAATTCACTTTTTAAGGTATAATAAGTAGAAGTATTTTTTCCAATCGGTCCCGTTAGGGAGCCGGGTTATTTAAAACATGATGGGAATGAAGTAATGTTTATGATTGAGTTGCTAAAACATCTTTTATTTGTTTTTATGATTTTTACACCATTTGTTGCTCCAGCGGTTTTGTGTTTCTTTGTAGGTTGGATGATTCCTAGAGAGCAGATCACGCAAAAAAGAATCATACTAGTATTAGCCTTGTTGATTCCAATTTTGCTTCTGATTTCCTATTGTGCTCCTCAGATTTTAGGACTGGTTTTTTGGAGTCTGATTTGGTTTTTCATCGGGCTGCTGCGAATGAAGAATTATACTAAGTCACAGTACTGGACAAGATGGCTTATATTTATAGCTTGTTTTAGTGCCTATATTTTACTTTATCTCCGCTTTTTTGGATCGCTTTATTTTTATTGAACTATTTAAAAAACAGCTTGAAGATTTGCTTCAAGCTGTTTTTGTTTCTTCTTTATTCCCCCAACTCCTCGCTGTAAGCAATAATCTGATCAACTGTGTCAGACAAGAATTGGATGGTGTCACGAAGTGGTTTATCTGTCGAAATATCTGCTCCGATAATCATAGCTGACTCAAGCGGAGTCTTGCTGCCGCCAGATTTGAGTAGCTCAAGCCAGTCACGGGCACCATTTTCGTCATTTTTCAGGTGTAGGTAACCGGCAGTAGAGATGACCAGACCTGCGGAGTAAGTGTAGCTGTAAAGTCCCATGTAGTAGTGGGCTTGGCGCATCCAAGTCAGGGCAGCATCGTCGTCAATTTCAACGGCATCGCCCCAGAAGTCCGTCAAGACTTCTTTCATGATAGCGTTGAGTTTGCTTGCGCCGAAGGTTCCGCCTTCTTCAATCAAAGTATAGACCTTGCGTTGGAAGGCAGCTTCCAGCAAGTGAGTAATGAAGTTATGGAAGTAGGTATCCGTCAGACGATGAGCCAGGGCAAAGCGTTTCTGGCGAGGGTTATCAAATTGGCGCTCCAGATAATCACTGAGCAGGAGCTCATTAAAGGTAGATGGTGCTTCCACATAGTAGGTGGACATGTGGGCGTTGAAATAGCTTTGGTGATTGTCTGAGAAGATAAACTGACCAGAGTGACCAATCTCGTGAATCAGAGTATAGACATCGCTCATGCGACCAGTCCAGCTCATGAGGACGTAAGGGTGGACCCGATAAGGATCAGCAGCATAGCCTCCAGAGTCCTTTCCGGCATTGGCCGCAAAGTCGACCCAACGTTCTTCCTTGTAGCGGGCAACTTCTTGGCAGTATTCTTGTCCGAGTGGCTCGACTGACTTCATGACTAGGTCATAAGCATCATCAATGCTGACTTTGGGATTGAGTTCGCTGTCCAAGTCCAGCTTCCAGTCGGCAAAGGTCATTTTTTCAAGCCCGTTTACCTTAGCGACATGCTTGAGGTATTTCTGAGCTACTGGGGCAAATTCACTCATAATCAAGTCAATCTGCCGGTCAAACATAGAGCGATCAACTTCTTGCTCTGACAGTAAGTAGTCAAAGACAGAGTCATAGCCCTTCATGTCAGCCAGCAATTTTTCAGACTTGACCTGAGCCAGATAGGCAGCTGCAGCAGTATTTTGATGCTGACGAAGCCCTTCTGAGAAAGAGCGGAAAGATTTTTCGCGGATTTCTGCATTTTCATGGTTTTGGTAGAAATTCTCATAGGTGACAAAGCTGTTTTTGTAAACTTTGCCGTCTACTTCAAAGTCAGCCATAGCAAAGTCGCCGGCTCGCATCTTAGTGTAAATATCCTGTGGACTGTAAAAGACTTCACCTAGATTGGTCAAGGCTTTTTCGACATCCGCTCCCAGATAGTGGGCTTTTTTGATTTTAGCTTGGCGAATGGCTGAGGTCAAATGGGGCTCTTGGCCTAGTCTCTCCAAGACAGCCTCGTCTGCACCGACCAGGGCGTCGTCAAAGAAGCTGAGTGCGACATTGGCCTCGGTCTCAAACTCCATGGCTGCTTGGGCAATCTGCGCAAAGCTCTCGTCGCCAAAGTCAGTGGTCTGTGGCATAAAGCCGTAGTTACCAATGTGGCTGATTTGGATATAAATCTGCTCTAGTTCAGCAAATGCCCGCTCAAAATCTTCGAAAGTGCTAAGCTTGCCTTGGTAATTCCGGACGAATTTCTGGATGTCCTCTCTGGCCTTCTCAATGGCTCGGAGGAAGTCCTCTTGGTCTTGGTAAAGGGCCGTTAGGTCCCAGAGTTCATTTTCCGGAAATTCAGAACGATGTTTTTGTTCCATAGTCTACTCCTTTTGTCGTATATAGAAATAGTATAGCAAAAAATCCCCCAAAATGTCTTTGGGGGAGAAGGATAAGTCAGTAATTTTTAGCTGTTTATCACTTGAGGATAAAAGTCAAAGTTTCTTTGTAGCAATCTTTTTAAAAAGCAGTAGATAAGATAAGAATACGAAAATAACCAAGCTCAATAAAAGGGTAAAGACGTTTTGAGTTCCTTTTGTCATATTGGGAGCTTGATTGGCGATGACAGCTGTGACTGCAGTACCTATAGCGCCCGCAAAGGTCTGGGCCAGTTGAAACAGCGAAGTCGTATCTGCGGTTTTTTCTTTATCAACTTGAGTCGTCGCTAGAGCAAGTGTGTTATTGAAGGCCATGTTTCGCCCCAAGGTAAAGCAAATATAAATCGCAATAACAGCTGTTAAGGTGAGTTCTTTTGTGAAGATAAGGAGCAAGAATACAGCAAGGAAAAGAAGTGAATTTCCTGTAAATAGGGTTGGTTTCGGGCCTTTTCTATCATAGAGTTTGCCAAAGAGAGGAGAAAGAAAGGCTCCGAGCATGGTTCCCGGAAGTAATGCAAAGCCTGCCTGAGCGGTTGAAATGTCTTTTTCTATGACCAGGAAGTTGGGAATCAGAAAATTAGCTGATAGGTTGATAAATTGAAAAATAAAGAAGGGTAAAATAGCCAATAAGACTGTTGGTTGCTTTAAAATCCGAATATCTAAGAATGGATGGTCAATCTTCAAGCTCCGATAGATGAAGCAAGCTAGTGGCAATAGGCAGAGAACTAGATAGAGCCAATCGATATGTCCTTCTTCTAAGCTGGAAATGGCTACAATGGCAAAGACGAGTGAGCTTGCTAAGAGGAGAAATGAGAGGAGATCAAAGGCGCGTTTCCTAGACTTCTCTGAATTTCTTAAAAAGAAAAAGCCAAGAATAAAGGAAATGATTGGGACAGGAAGAATAAAGGTATAAATCATATGCCAGTCAAAACGACTAATCATAAAACCACCGTAAGTCGGCCCAATTGCTGGTGCTAGGCTGACCACCATCCCAGATAAGCCCATGTAGGTTCCGATTTTTTGCTTAGGAATACGCTCAACAATCAAGTTAAAGAGCAAAGGAATGGCTAATCCAGTAGCTCCTCCTTGCAGAATTCTCCCTATCATCAAGATTGGAAAGCTTGAAGCCAACATGGCAATCAGTGTGCCCAAGCAAAAGTTGGCCAAAGCGGTAAAGAGGATTGTTCGCTCTTTCCAATTGTGAGCTAAGGTCGCTCCTAAAGTAATCGTGATGGCCACTGCTAGTAAATACCCTGTTGTAATCCATTGCAGTGTTCCCAATCCTAAGCCAAAGACCTTACTTAGATGCGGGAAGGTCACATTCATACTGGTTTCAGATAAGATGCCTGCAAAGCAGACTAAGGCCGTCGCAAGGAGCGAGAAAAAATCTTTCTTTTCAACTGTTTGATGTTCTGGCACGATTGTCTCCTTTACATGTTTGAAATGAGTCACTGTCTTTATTATAAAGCAAGAAATCCTCTTTGAAAAGTGAATAGTGGCTATACCGCCATCTTATTTGACGAATCAAAGGGAAAAATCGAACTCCGATAGTCAATTATAATCAACTATAGAAAAGAAAAATAGATTTTCAGTGCTTTTATAGAAAAAAGCCATTTCCAGCCTTTTTCTTTTGTCTGAAATTGTGGTAAAATAAGGTCTATACGTGCTTGATACAAAGATGAGGATATAATAAGCTACTAAGGCCATGATATTAAAGTCAAAGTGCTAACTGAACACGCTCTAGGCTTTTTGTAAAAAAAGATAAATCTATCTAGGAGCAGTCACTCCGTCGCTCACTTTCCTATTTTCCTTTGAGTTGCTTAAGGGCTTAATATCTTGATGAACTGAACACGACCTAAAAGCTGTGTAAAAAAGATAAACTGTCTTGTCTTCATTGAAGACTTCATCAGTTTCCTATTTTTACTTTGCTTTTGCCGGTCTTAATATCTTGATCTTTGTAGCCAAGGCGTATGAAAAAATTTGAGCATGTGCTCGGCAAGGAGTCTTTATGACAAAACAAGTTTTTAAAACCGTT
>CAUSZI010000008.1:0-55785 GCA_963536045.1 uncultured Streptococcus sp. | reverse complement strand
GTTTGAACGGACTTTCATACTCACAATTGATGCATGGTTTGAAATTGGCTGAGATTGAAGTTAACCGTAAAATGTTGGCTGACTTGGCTGTTAACGATGCAGCAGCTTTCACAGTTCTTGCAGATGCAGCTAAAGCTAAGCTTGGTAAATAATTAAAATAAGAACCGAGGATTTCCTTGGTTCTTTTTCGATAACTCTTAATGAAAAGTATAAAGAGAGAAATAGCCTGCAATGCACTTATAGTATAGATAAAGGCTTGTTGCAGATGAAATAGCTCTCATGATAAAGCTAGTTAAAAATAGGGATTTGCGATATAATAGAAAAAACAGACATTTATGTAAATAAAAAATCAGTAGAATGGAGAAATTATGTCAGAGAATCGCTTAGCTTGGGATCAGTATTTTGCGGCTCAGGCTCTCTTAATCGCTAATCGCTCAACTTGCAAACGAGCCAAGGTTGGCGCTGTCTTGGTCAAGGATAATAAGGTTATTTCAACTGGTTACAATGGCTCAGTTTCAGGGACTGAGCACTGTATTGACCATGAGTGTTTGGTTATTGACGGTCACTGCGTACGGACCTTGCATGCTGAGGTTAATGCCATCTTGCAAGGAGCCGAGCGGGGAGTTCCCAAGGGCTTTACGGCTTATGTGACCCATTTTCCCTGTCTCAACTGTACCAAGCAATTGCTTCAGGTCGGTTGCAAACGGGTGGTCTATATTAACCAATATCGGATAGATGACTATGCTCAATATCTCTACAAGGAAAAAGAGGTGGAATTAGTTCATCTGCCACTGGATGATGTCAAGAAGGCTATCGCTCAGACGGATTTGGTTTAGGCGAGAAGTTCTGGAGGTAAAAGGAGACGGCGGATGGATGAGAAATTGGCAGTCGCTTGGCAGCATTTCTTTGAAGGACAGTTAAATAAGGCCGAAAAACTAGAGCAGCAGCTGGTAAAAGATTCCTTTAGCCGCTGGAATTTACGGGCTTATCTAGCTGTAGAAAGGCAGGATTATCAGAATGCTTTTGCAAATTTGGAGCTTTATCTGATTCAGGCTCAGAATGATAGTGATATTGAAAATGAGCATATCGCTTATCATCAGCTAGGCTATGTTGCTAGAGCTGCGGGAGATTTTTATCAAGCTTTAGAGTGGATAGAAAAAGAAGCTGCTTTCCTAGCGATGTATTTCCCAGATGACCATTATCGTCAATCAGTAAATCTCTATGAGTTAGGCTACCTAAATCTTAAATTAGGCCGATTGACTCAAGCTCAGGAGTTTATGCGAAAGTCGCATATCTATGCTAAGGAGTCAGATGATGTGGTAAACCATGCATGTATTTGCCGAGGATTGGGTGAAATTGCTCAAGCTTTGGGAAATCTCAAAGAAGCAAGAACCAACTTTGCGACTGCTATCAGACTTTTTGACCAAGCTGGTGATGCTATCGGTAAGGCGGAAGTTGAAGAGTTGTTAGCAAGCTGCCCTTAGTTTATCATTGCAATAAAGCTATAGTTTCTGATTATAGCTTTTTCTATTTAAAAAATTCTGAATTTTTTAGCGAAAAGTGGTATAATGAAGAAGTTATATAGTCCCGATAAGGTGGTAGGAAACTTCTATCAGTACTTTGTAACTCGCAAACAATGACGGCTCCAAAGTCGCTCGTCATTCTACGGTTGCCGCTATATTGCGGTCACCCTATGCGCCTTACTAGCTCAGAAATAAAAAGGTATCGTTTTTATTTCTTTCGCGTCCTAACTCGTAGGTGACAAGATTTTCATCATTTTGGAGTTTGTTTATTTGTTTAATATTTTTTAAGGGGGGACATTTCTATGTCAGAACGTAAACTTTTCACGTCTGAGTCTGTATCGGAGGGGCATCCTGATAAGATTGCAGACCAAATTTCCGATGCTATTTTGGATGCTGTCTTGAGTCAGGATCCAGATGCCCATGTGGCTGCTGAAACAGCTGTTTATACGGGCTCGGTTCATGTTTTTGGTGAGATTTCGACCACAGCTTATGTGGATATCAATCGTGTGGTTCGTGATACCATTGCAGAAATTGGCTACACCAATACAGAGTATGGCTTTTCAGCAGAGACGGTCGGTGTTCATCCATCTTTGGTGGAGCAGTCGCCAGATATTGCTCAGGGTGTCAATGAAGCCTTGGAAGTTCGCGGGAATGCAGATCAAGATCCATTGGACTTGATTGGTGCTGGAGACCAGGGGCTTATGTTTGGCTTTGCAGTGGATGAAACGCCGGAGCTCATGCCGCTTCCTATCTCGCTCAGTCACAAGCTAGTCCGTCGATTGGCAGAGTTGCGCAAATCAGGAGAGATTGCCTATCTTCGTCCAGATGCTAAGTCACAGGTGACAGTTGAGTATGATGAAAATGACCAGCCTGTGCGCGTGGATACGGTGGTTATTTCGACTCAGCATGACCCAGAAGCGACTAATGAAGAGATTCATCGTGATGTGATTGAAAAGGTGATTAAAGCAGTAATCCCAGCCCAGTATCTGGATGATAAGACAAAATTTTTCATCAATCCAACCGGCCGCTTTGTAATTGGCGGTCCGCAAGGAGACTCTGGCTTGACTGGCCGTAAGATTATTGTGGATACTTATGGCGGTTATGCTCGTCACGGTGGCGGTGCCTTCTCTGGTAAGGATGCAACCAAGGTCGATCGCTCAGCTTCATACGCAGCTCGTTACATTGCTAAAAACATAGTGGCGGCGGGACTGGCCAAGAAAGCAGAAGTGCAGTTAGCCTATGCCATTGGTGTGGCTCAGCCGGTTTCTGTACGGATTGATACTTTTGGAACTGGTACTGTTGCAGAAAGCAAGCTTCAGGAAGCTGTTCGTCAGATTTTTGATCTACGTCCGGCCGGTATCATTCAAATGCTGGATCTGAAACGCCCAATCTATCGTCAGACAGCAGCTTATGGCCACATGGGTAGGACAGATATTGACCTGCCTTGGGAAAAGTTGGATAAGGTAGAGGCATTGAAAGCATCAGTGCAGTAAGAAGACAGTTCTCAATCGTAATGGTTGAGAGCTTTTTTATATAGGTAATATTTGCAAGGCAAGCAGTCTAGCCTTGCGCTTCTCTCATTCCTGGTAATACTGTATTTTTCTGAAAATACTATTAAAAAAGTAATTTTTCAGTTTCATTTTAATTTCAATTGTCTTATTTATCTAAAAGTATAGGAAATTTCCCGAATCTGTGGTATAATAAATGGCAATACCTTGAAAGAGCTTTATTTTAAACATGAAAAAAATTGTAATACATGGTGGTCGCCCCTTAAAAGGAGAGGTGACTATTAATGGTGCTAAAAACAGTGTCGTTGCTTTGATTCCGGCTGTGATTCTGGCGGATGATATTGTAACGTTGGATGGCGTTCCGGATATTTCGGATGTGGATAGTCTGATTGATATCATGATTGCCATGGGGGCTAGTGTTACTCGCTCTGAGGACAGTCTGACGATTGATCCGCGTGGTATCCAAAATGTCCCTATGCCTTATGGAAAGATCAACAGTCTGAGGGCTTCTTATTATTTCTATGGCAGCTTGCTTGGTCGCTATGGTGAAGCAACGGTAGGTCTGCCTGGTGGTTGTGACTTGGGGCCGCGTCCTATAGACTTGCATCTCAAAGCTTTTGAAGCGATGGGGGCTAAGATGACCATGGACGGCAACTATATGAACCTATCTACTGGAGGTCAGCAGCTGAAAGGCGCTAGCATTTATATGGATACGGTCAGCGTGGGTGCTACCATCAATACGATGTTAGCTGCTGTCAAGGCCAAAGGTCGGACTATTATTGAAAATGCAGCGCGAGAGCCTGAAATCATCGACGTAGCAACTCTCTTGAACAATATGGGAGCGCATATCCGCGGAGCAGGAACTGATATTATCACGATTGAGGGGGTTCCACACCTCCATGGAACGCGTCATCAAGTAATTCCAGACCGTATCGAGGCAGGAACTTATATCGCCCTTGCTGCGGCTATTGGTCAGGGAATTCAGATTAATAATGTCCTTTATGAGCATTTGGAGAGTTTTATTGCCAAGCTTGAGGAAATGGGTGTTCGGATGACGGTTTCTGAAGACAGCATTTTTGTCGAAGAGCAGCAAAACCTGCGAGCTATAAACATTAAGACTTCTCCTTATCCAGGCTTTGCAACTGACCTACAACAGCCCATCACTCCGCTCTTGCTGACGGCTAATGGCCATGGTAAGATTACGGACACCATCTATGAGAAGCGGGTTAATCATGTGGCGGAGCTGGCTAAGATGGCAGGTAAGATTTCGACTAGTAGCGATCAGATTGTCTATGAGGGACCAAATCAACTGCAGGGAGCTCAGGTCAAGGCGACCGATTTACGAGCAGGAGCTGCCTTGGTTATTGCAGGTTTGATGGCTCAAGGAAAGACAGAAATTACTAATATCGAGTTTATTCTGCGTGGCTATTCTAATATTATTGAAAAATTAACAAGTCTGGGTGCAGATATCCAGTTGATAGAAGAATAAGCGTTTTTCGCTTATTTTTTATAGAGGTAGCAGATGAATTTGTGGACACATTTGGCAGCCTGCTCATTTATTGAGACGGAGCATGCTTTTTTGCGGCCCATTGTCTTTGAAGATGCGGGGGCCCTATATAAGATTGCGTCCAATCCGGAAAATACTCAGTTCATCTTTCCGACAGAGGCAAGCCTAGAGGAAAGTGAATATGTCATTGCCAATTTCTTTATGAAAAATCCTCTGGGGATTTGGGCTATTTGTAATAAGGAAACGCAGGAAATGATTGGCTCTGTCAAGTTTGAAAAGATGGATGAGATCAAGAAAGAAGCTGAGTTAGGCTATTTTCTGCGGCAAGACTACTGGGGACAAGGGCTGATGACAGAAGTTGTCCGAGAGATTGCTTTTCTATCTTTTACCCGCTTTGACTTCAAACGTATTAGTATTATCACTCATGCAGAGAACCTAGCTAGTCAAAAGGTGGCTCAAAAATCTGGCTTCAGCCTCTACCGGCAGTTTAAAGGAAGTGACCGGTACACGAGGAAGATGAGAGATTATCTGGAGTATCGTTATGAGAGAGGAGATTTTAATGAGTAAGCATCAGGAAATTTTAACCTATCTTGAAAATCTTCCAATTGGCAAGAGGGTCAGTGTCCGCAGTATTTCAAACTATCTGGGAGTTAGTGATGGGACGGCCTATCGAGCGATCAAGGAAGCAGAGAACCGCGGTATTGTTGAGACCAGGCCTCGGAGTGGTACGGTTCGGGTTAAGTCCAAGAAAGTTGTTTTGGAGCATCTGACCTACAAGGAAATCGTTGATATTACAGGCTCAGAAGTATTGGCTGGAGAAGATGGTCTAGAAAAAGAGTTTAATAAGTTCTCCATCGGAGCCATGACGGAGCAGAATATCCTGCACTATCTGACAGAGGGTGGTCTCTTGATTGTTGGAGACCGGACGAAAATTCAGCTCTTGGCTCTGGAAAATGAGAATGCGGTGCTGGTAACCGGAGGCTTTGAAGTCAGCTCAGAAGTTCTGAAGATGGCTAATCTGCTTAATATACCAGTGCTCAGGACCAAGCACGATACCTACACCGTTGCAACCATGATTAATCGTGCCCTTTCCAATATGCAAATCAAGACTGATATTTTAACAGTGGAGCAGGTCTATCGCTCCAGCCACGAGTACGGCTTCTTGCATGATACAGATACTGTTCGTGATTATCTGGACTTGGTCCGCCGCAATCGTGCTAGCCGGTTTCCGGTTATCAACCAGCAGCAGATGCTGGTGGGAGTAGTAACCATGAGAGATGCGGGGGATAAGTCTCCTCTGACAACCTTGGACAAGGTCATGACGAAAAACGTCTTTATGACAGGCTTATCTGCCAATATTGCTAATATCAGCCAGCGCATGATTGCAGAAGATTTTGAAATGATACCAGTAGTGCGCAGCAACCAGACCTTGCTGGGTGTGATTACGCGGCGGGACATTATGGAGAAAATGAGCCGTTCTCAGATTTCCAGCTTGCCGACTTTCAGTGAGCAGGTGGGACAGAAGATTAGCCGTCAGGATGATTTGTTTTCCTTTACCGTTGAGCCTTTTATGCTGGAGCAAAATGGTGTGTTGGCTAACGGTGTGCTGACAGAAATTTTGACTCGGATTACCCAGCAGCTCATGGTCAACAGCGGCCGCAGCTTGATTATCGATCAACTGATGATTTATTTCTTTCAAGCGATCCAGATTGATGACCTGCTGCATATCCAGCCGCGCATTATCCGTCAGACTAGGCGGACAGCTATTATTGACTTTGAGATGTATCTGGAAGCGATGTTGGTTGCCAAAGCGACGATTACAGTGAAAATTAATTAAGAAGAGGAAATTAGAGAAAGAATGATTACTTTAAAATCACAGCGTGAAATTGACTTGATGGATAAGAGTGGAGATTTTCTGGCTTCGGTCCATATTGGTTTGAGAGACTTGATTAAGCCAGGAATTGACATGTGGGACATCGAAGAGTATGTCCGCAAGCGTTGTAAGGAAGACAATGCGCTGCCTCTGCAGATTGGTGTTGAAGGCTCTATCATGGACTATCCTTATGCGACTTGCTGCTCTCTTAATGACGAAGTGGCCCATGCCTTTCCTCGTCATCAGAAGCTGGTAGAAGGTGATGTCATCAGCGTTGATATGGTGGTTGGCTTGGTCGATAAGGCAGAGCTGGATGTGTCCAAGCTAGATTTTGACAATGTAGCACAGATGAAGCAGCACACAGAGAGCTTCCGGGGCGGTGTGGCAGATTCTTGCTGGACTTATGCGGTAGGAAAGATTAGTCCAGAGGCTCAGCAGCTGATGGATGTGACCAAAGAATGTCTCTACCGTGGAATTGCGGCTGCCAAGGTTGGCAATCGTATCGGTGACATTGGCGCAGCGATTCAGGAATATGCTGAAAGTCATGGCTATGGTGTTGTGCGTGATTTGGTGGGGCACGGTGTTGGCCCAACCATGCATGAGGAGCCTATGGTGCCGCATTACGGTCGAGCAGGACGCGGCTTGCGCTTGCGTGAGGGGATGGTTCTGACCATTGAGCCCATGATCAATACAGGTACCTGGGAAATTGATACGGACTTTGAGACCGGCTGGGCACATAAAACGCTGGATGGCGGCTTGTCCTGTCAGTATGAGCATCAGTTTGTCATTACAAAAGATGGTCCTGTCATTCTGACCAGCCAGGGAGAAGAAGGGGCTTATTAGAAATCAAAGGCTGGGCAGTTGTCTCAGCTTTTTTGAAGGAGAAGAGAGTGAAGAAATTATTTGGTAAGGTTCGCAACAATCAGTTTTTAAGAGAATTTTTCCGTTTTTATAAAGAGTCAGATAGTGAGCTGAGCAGCGTTGCAGTTGCTTATTATTGGCTGATTTCCGTTTTTCCTTTGCTCTTAATTGTGGTGAATATTTTGCCCTATTTTCACATTCCGGTGACGGATTTTCTGACAGCCATCAAGGACATGCTGCCAGAGACTTTATATGATGTTGTAGCAAAAATCATGCGTGAAGTGCTGACCCAGCCTTCGACTGGCCTGCTGAGCTTCTCAGTCTTGTCGGCTCTTTGGACTTTTTCCAAGTCTATGAATTTCCTGCAAATTGCCTTTAATAAAGCCTATGGAGTAGCCAAGAGCCGGGGGCTGATTTCTCATCGCATCATGAGTCTCTTTGTGAGTCTAGGTCTGCAGATTCTCTTTGCCTTGGCTCTCTTTCTGACCATGTTCGGCCATATGTCGCTGGATTTCCTCCGTACTTACTGGAAGCTAGATAGCCAACTCTATCAGCACTTGCAGAATTTTACCGAGCCATTGATTTACGTCTTACTCTTTTCGGTTTTGGTCATGTTCTATTATTTCCTGCCTAATGTGAAAATCAACAAAAAACGCTATGTTTTGCCAGGTAGCGCCTTCGTTCTTCTGACCATTCTAGCTTTGATGAATATCTTTTCAGTTTACATGGATAATTATTTAAATCACCTGGTTGATGTTCGTTTTTTTAGTTCTATCATTATGGTTGTGATGATGTTTTGGTTTATCATGATTGCTAAAATTTTGATTGTTGGCGCAGTGCTTAATGCCAGTATCCAGAGCTGCTGTGAATCAGGCTTTCAAGTCGAAAGTACAGGACGTTTTATTTTCAAGAAGAAAGAGCAAGATGACGAAGAGGACTGATGTTGTTTTGGAGTGGAAAAGGATAAATAAGTATGAAAAGTAAAAACATAACTAAATGGAAGAGTATTGTGATCGCCCTAGTCTTGCTTCTAGGAGCTGCAACGTATTTTATTTGGAGCAAGGAAGAGGCAAAGAAGTTCCAAGAAAAATACGGACAGTTTACGTATTATTCTCCTGAATATGAACCTGTTTATAGCTTTCTTGAAAACGATAAGGCTATTGCTTATAACTGGAACGTTGTAAATTCTGAAGAACAGGAAAATATGAAAAAAGCAAAATCATATATAGTAGATCCTGATTATGATGTTATAAGAGAGTTTGACTCTGGATATTTCGTCAATAGTTACATGAAGCTCAAAGCTAATCCAAATCTATTGAATAAAGATGAATTTAATCGAAATATTCCTCAAAAAGGGGAATATTGGAAGTTGGCAGTCTACAAATTCCAGAATAAAAAATTAAAAAAGAGAGAATTTGATGTTTTTGAGATGGTACGTAACTACGACTCTGATTTGATTCCGATAAAAATACGTTCAGATATTATAGCGGACTCAAACACTCAAAAGTATTATGCAGTAATCTATTTAAGACAGAAGTCAACTGATAAAAAAAAGGCATATTGTATTAATCTAGATGAAGGGAGAATTGTTTCAGATAAGGGAATCAATCCATATAGAAAACTTCCTAATGGTTTTACAATCTTCACTAATTTTGATGAACGTATGGAAAAAAGAGGTGTTGCACTTCATATAACATGGATGTCTCTGGAAAGTTCTTATTCAGAAAAACAATTTGAGAATTCACTTCTATCAAGTAAATATCCCCAAGTGTATAAGATTATGCATGAAAAAGATGCTCGTGTTACTTTCTTAAATAGAGAAACCGATGTTGAGCTAGTAAAAAACGTAACCGAACTCTTCTTTCCGCCTGGAACGAATGTATTTGAGAACGTGACTATCCCAGCTAAATATTCAATAGATGGACAGGAGCATGTCATTAATTCGGCGGAAGAATTGCAAAAATACTATAAGGAGGAAGAAAACTAGAGAGGATATTTTTACCAAATTTAGAGAGGATTTTCCTCTTTTTCTTTTTAGTTAATTTTATTGCATTTGCAATAAAATGTGATATAATATGTTTAAATAAAATTTTAAAGGAGGGGATATGTCAGTATTGCGGGAAATTGGGATTATCGCCCGGGCTTTGGATTCCATTGCTAATATTGAGTTCCGTGACATAGAGCTGGCACGGGGGCAATATCTTTATCTGGTGCGAATCGCGGAGAATCCAGGGATCATTCAAGAGGAGCTGTCGGAGCTTCTCAAGGTGGATCGCTCAACGGTTGCCCGTTCTGTTAAGAAGCTAGAGGCCAAGGGCTTGGTGCAGCAGAAGGCAGCCAAAGGCAACAAGAAGAACAAGGAATGGTTTGTGACGGAAAAAGGAGAAAAACTTTATCCTTTTATCCTAGCTGAAAATGACTATTCTGAAGAGACTTCCTTGCAGGGCTTTTCTCAGGCGGAAGTTCAAGCCTTGGAGGAAATGCTGGTCCGAGTGCGTGAAAACATCACAGGTGAATGGGAAGCCGTCAAAAAAGGACAAAAAAGAAACTATTAAGATTGAAGAGGTAGATCATGAAAGTTACAGTTGAAAATGAATTTTGGCAAGTATTTCCGGAAGGTCAGATTAGTGTTTTAGTGGTCAAGGGGCTGGATAATAGTGTGGATGAAAGTAAGGATCCATATTTCAAATCCCTGCTGGATAAGGGAGCGAAACGAGCTGAAGACTTTATCTTAGATGAGAACTTCACTCAAAATGAAGTCATTCAGGAGTGGCGGCAGGCTTTCAGCAAATTCAAGACCAAGAAAGGAGCACGATCCTCTATCGAAGCCCTGCTCAAGCGGGTTAGTCAGGGGCGGGAATTTCATTCAATCAATCCTTTGGTTGATATCTACAACAGTGTCTCGCTGTCTTATGCGGTTCCATGTGGCGGTGAGGATTTGGATAAGATTGTCGGAGGTCTTCATCTAGGAAAAGCCAAAGGTGGCGAAGCCTTTTTCCCGTTGGGAGCTGAGAGTGACGCACCGGCTCTGCCAGAAGAAATCATCTACTATGATGAAGAAGGGGCTGTCTGCCGTTGCCTTAACTGGCGAGAAGCCCAGCGAACTATGCTGACAGAAGCGACCAAGGATGCCATCTTGGTCATTGAGGCCATCAATGGAGAGCAAGCAGCGCGTGCACAAGCAGCCATGACAGAACTCCAGACTCTGATTGAGGACTATTTTGGTGTCAAAGGTGAAATCACCCATCTGACGCTTGATAATCCAAGTATGGAAATCTAAGAATAAAAAAATCTGGACCAGATAATTCTGGTCCAGATTTGATATTTTGAGTTTTAACATAGCCGATTAGTTTTTCTTGTTTTTAAAGACAAAAATCTTACTAAAGACATAGTTGAGAACGATGATCAGTACTTGAGCAATGAAAGTTTCGATGGTATTGACCATTTTGATATTGTTATTGACAAACTGGCCTATGATCTGTGGGAAGCTAGTGACAAAGATAAAAGTCAATAGTAAATTTAAGCCCATAGTAGCCAAACGTGCAGTGAAAAATTTGATAAGTCTAGAAGGCCAGCCCTGTCTTTTCTGCTTGAAAACGATAGTATCGTTGGTTACAAAGGCAAAGAGAATGCCAAGAATATCACCTATTATCGTAGCTAGTAGTTCGTTTCCCGTCAATTCGTAGCAGAGCATCCGACTGACAACGGATACGACAGTTGTTGCCACACCAAAGAAAAGATAGGACAGAACCTCATTGTCAAAGAATTTTTTGATTAAAGTTTTCATAAAGATAGTCTATCATATTTCTGGGATTTATGCTATACTAGTTGGGTTGCCAAATCTGTGGGGGAATCAACTAATGATGCTCCACTCATGGGGCGCAACCCTTGGCGCTTAGCTTCTTTCGCCAAGCATATTACACGCGGTAAAGCCGCTAAAGGAGAAAACATGAAACAAGAAAAACTGAGAGTTCGTGATTTGGCTCAGATTGCCATTGTTGCTGCTATTTATGTAGCCCTTACGATTACGCCCCCTTTAAATGCTATTAGTTATGGGGCCTATCAGTTCAGAATTTCTGAAATGATGAACTTTATGGCATTTTATAACCGAAAATATATCATGGGAGTCACCATTGGTTGTATGATTGCCAATCTCTATAGTTTTGGAATCGTTGATGTCTTCGTCGGCGGTGGGTCAACCTTAGTCTTCCTGTCACTGGGAGTCTACCTCTTCAATCGCTATAAGAATCAATATCTGATTAAAGGCTTGATTCGTTTGGATCATTTCTATTTTGCAGTTTTATTCTCTATTTCGATGGTGACCATTGCTGCAGAATTACATTTCTTGCAAGGCTTGCCATTCTTCCTGACTTGGTTTACAACGGCCATTGGAGAATTTGCTTCCTTGATTGCTGGAGCTATCCTTATTAACCAGATTGCGAAAAGGATTGATTTGACAAAATAAGACAGCAGAGAGCGGAATTTCCGCTCTTTTTATCTCCATTTCTTTTTTAGGAAGAATTCGGAACAAATAGAGGAAGATTTTGTGTATTTGTGATAAAATAGAAGTATGAAAGAAAGAATGTCAGAATTAGTAAAATTGCTCAACCGATATGCCCATGAATATTATACGGCAGACAGGCCAAGTGTATCGGACAGCGAGTATGACAGACTCTATCGTGAGTTAGCGGAGTTAGAAGAAAAGTACCCAACCGATATCCTGCCTGACAGTCCGACACATCGGGTGGGAGGGAAGATTTTAGAAGGATTTGAAAAATATCCACACCAGTATCCTCTCTTTAGTTTGCAGGATGCTTTTTCACGTGAAGAATTACTAGCCTTTGACCAGAGGATTCGCAAGGAATTTCCACAAGTCTCTTATCTCTGTGAGCTCAAGATTGACGGGCTCTCTATTTCTCTGACCTATGAAAAGGGAATCTTGGTAGCAGGAGCGACTCGGGGGGATGGCTCAGTTGGTGAAAATATCACTGAAAATCTCAAGCGGGTCAAGGATATTCCACTGACCTTGAAAGAACCGCTGGATATTACGGTTCGCGGAGAGTGCTACATGCCTAAAGCTTCCTTTGATGCGGTCAATCAGCTGCGGCAGGAGAATGGTGAGCCTGAGTTTGCCAATCCCCGCAATGCGGCAGCAGGAACCTTGCGCCAGCTCGACACAGCAGTTGTGGCCAAGCGCAATCTAGCGACTTTCCTCTACCAAGAAGCCAGTCCGACTCAGGTTGGCAGCCAAGAAGCCGTCTTAAACAAGCTGGCGGATTTGGACTTCTCAGTCAATCCTACTCATATTCTGGCGGATTCTATCGAAGCGGTTTGGGAGTTTATCGAAAAGATTGCTCAGGAGCGGGACGGTCTGCCTTATGAGATTGACGGTATTGTCATCAAGGTTAATGACTTGGCGGTGCAAGAGGAGCTTGGATTTACTGTCAAGGCACCTAAGTGGGCCATCGCCTATAAGTTTCCGGCTGAGGAAAAGGAAGCCCAGCTTCTGTCTGTGGACTGGACAGTGGGTCGGACGGGAGTTGTGACTCCGACAGCCAATCTGACGCCAGTGCAGCTAGCGGGAACGACTGTCAGCCGAGCGACTTTGCACAATGTGGACTATATTGCGGAGAAGGATATTCGTCAGAAAGATACAGTTATAGTCTATAAGGCGGGAGATATTATTCCTGCAGTCTTGCGAGTGGTTGAGTCCAAGCGTGTCTCAGAGGAGCCTCTGGAAATACCAAGTCACTGTCCGAGCTGTGAGAGTGAGCTAGTGCACTTTGAAGATGAAGTCGCTCTGCGCTGCATTAACCCGCTCTGTCCAGCTCAGATCAAGGAGGGGCTGATTCACTTTGCCAGCCGAGATGCCATGAATATTGCTGGTCTTGGCCCAGCAGTGGTAGAGAAGCTCTTTGCTCAAAATCTAGTCAAAGATGTGGCTGGAATCTATCGGCTGACGGTAGATAATTTACTAGAACTAGAGAACTTTAAGGAAAAATCAGCAAATAAATTGTATACTGCTATTCAAGCTTCCAAGGAGAACTCGGCTGAACGTCTCTTGTTCGGCTTGGGAATTCGCCATGTGGGAAGTAAGGCCAGTCGGATTTTGCTGGAGAAATTCCATGATATTCCTAAGCTGTCTCAGGCCAGCCAAGAAGAGATTGCGGCTATTGACAGCCTTGGAACTGTGATTGCCCAAAGCCTGCATACCTATTTTGAGCAGGAAGGCTCTCAGATTCTTTTGGCGGAGCTGAAGGAAGCAGGTGTGAATCTGGACTATCTGGGACAAAAGGCAGCGGCTGATGCAGCCCTATCTGGTATGACGGTTGTCTTGACTGGTAAATTACAAAAATTGACACGCAATCAAGCCAAGGAAAAATTGCAGAGTCTGGGTGCTAATGTTTCTGGATCTGTTTCTAAAAAAACGGATCTGGTAGTGGCTGGCCAAGATGCCGGCAGCAAGCTAGCCAAGGCTCAGGAGTTAGGAATTGAAATCCGGGATGAAGATTGGCTTGATAGCTTATGAGGCTGAAGTATGAAGGATAAGATTAAACGAGCACGATTGATTTATAACCCGACTTCGGGACAGGAAATTATTAAGAAAAATATTGCTGAAGTTTTGGATGTTTTGGAGGATGTGGGCTATGAAACCAGCGCCTACCAGACCACTCCAGCGCCTCTTTCTGCTCAAAAAGAAGCTGAAAGGGCAGCAAAAGCAGGATTTGATTTGATTATTGCGGCAGGCGGCGACGGTACCATCAATGAGGTAGTTAATGGTGTGGCGAATCTGGATGAACGGCCTAAATTGGCCTTTATCCCAACTGGTACAACCAACGATTATGCGCGTGCTCTGAAGATTCCCATGGGAGACCCAGTAGCGGCGGCCCGCATTATTGAAAAGAATCAGACCATTAAGATGGATATTGGCCGGGCCTATGGTAACAAGTATTTTATAAATATTGCGGCAGCTGGAACCCTAACGGAGCTGACTTATAGCGTACCTAGCGAGGTTAAATCTCGCCTAGGTTACTTTGCCTATGTCGCAGAAGGAGCAAAAAAGCTCCCTCGCTCTAAGTTCCGCAAGGTCCGTATCAAGCATGACCACGGTGTCTTTGAAGGGAAGATTTCGCTCATGTTTGCGGCTCTGACCAACTCCATTGGTGGTTTTGAAAAGCTAGCGCCAGACACTAAATTAGACGACGGGAATTTTACCTTGATTTTGGTCAAGACAGCCAATCTCTTTGATATGCTGAGTCTGATGATGCAGGCTATCAATGGCGGTCAGCACGTTGGCGATATCAACGTAGAATACCTCAAAACAAGCATACTGCAGCTGGAGGTTTTAGATAAAAAAGGTCCATTTATGCTGAATTTGGATGGAGAATACGGCGGTGATACACCTGTTGAACTGGAGGTGCTGCACGGACATTTGGAATTTTTTGCCAATATTGATGAAATCAGTCAGACAGCCCTTTCAATAGAATAATTTTAGATAAGAGATGAAAGAACATGCTAGACTATAAAGTCTTAGTCCATTACCACAATCCTACTGGAGATTATTTCTCCTATGATATGTGGCAGTGGCAAATAAACCAATGGGGAAAGGAAGCAGCCTTTTCCAAACTTGATTATTTTGGTATTCAGGGGGAATTATCATTTCAAACCTGGGAGCCCTTAGATCACGCTCATGTGATTATCAAACGTTCAGACTGGTCTAGCCAGTCCTGTGACTATCATATTGATTTGTTGCCTCCTCATCTGGTGACGGAAATTTGGCTGATTGAGGGAGATGCTCAGGTTTATTATTCCCTGCAGGCTGCAACGACAAGTCACCAATATTCACGCCGGCGTCCGCATAACTTTGATATGGCCCTGAGAACAGACTATTTCGATGAATGCTGGGGCTATCAAGGCTGGTTGGGACACCGTCAGACGGACGGCGCACATACTTTTAAAGTTTGGGCACCGACAGCTAAGAAGGTAGAATTAGTAGTCTATGAATCAGCTGCAAATCGTGCTCCTGTTTATAAAATCTTCTCCATGCAAAAAGGAGACCGATATTCTCACGATCATAAGGAAAACACCATCGGTGTCTGGTCAACTGAAATAGTTGAAGACTTGACCGGCAAGACCTATCATTATCATGTTAGCTTTGAATACCGCAATTTTTATACTCGCGATCCTTATACCATTGCGACCAGTCCAGATGGCAAGCGCTCAGTGATTCTTGGAGCGGATGAGACAGAAGTAGCTGGTTTTCAGGTCCGGCAGGGCAAAGAAGCCATCTGGCGTTTGGACAATCCAAATCAGGCGGTGATTTATGAGATGCACATTCGGGATTTGACCAAGTCGGAGACTTCAGGCGTGGATAGTCAGCTGCGTGGGACCTTTTTGGGAGCTTGTCAAAAAGGAACTACCAATCATTTAGGGCAAAAAACAGGTTTTGACTATATCAGTGATTTAGGCGTTAATGTTGTCCAACTTCAGCCCGTGTCTGATCGTCACAAGGACTATGATGAAAATGGAGAGCTGATCTACAACTGGGGCTATGACCCGCAGAATTATCATGCTCCAGAGACTAGCTTTTCCAGCAATCCTGATGACCCAGCGCAGGCTATCCGTGATTTGAAAACGATGATTCAGGCCTACCATGATGCGGGAATCTCTGTGACACTGGATGTTGTTTACAATCACATCTACTCGACCTATGATTCGGCTTTTCAGGCTATAGTACCGGATTATTACTATCGGATGAATCCTAACGGCTCTTTCCAAAATGGAACCGGAGTGGGGAGTGAGACGGCCAGCGAGCACGAAATGTTTCGCAAGTTTATGATTGACTCTCTGCTTTACTGGGTGAAGGAGTTCAATGTAGACGGCTTCCGCTTCGACCTGATGGGAATTCATGATGTGGAAACGATGAATGCCATCCGTCAAGCTATGGATGAGGTGGATCCGAGAATCCTGCTCTATGGAGAAGGCTGGGATATGGGAACGGGCTTGAGGCCAGAAGACAAGGCCAAAAAGGACAATGCTTATCAGTTGCCGCGGATTGGATTTTTCAATGATACAGAGCGAGATGCGGTCAAAGGTGCAGAAGTTTATGGTGGCATCAAGGCTGGTTTTGTTAGTGGTCAGGCGACGGAGGATATCGTCGCTAAGTCTATCCTTGGCAGCAGTGAGCTAGGCAGCTATCTCAGTCCTGATCAAGTTCTTAACTACGTTGAGGCACACGATAATTTCAATCTGCATGATTTGCTTGCGGAGCTGCATCCTGATGATGATGTTCTGACTCGCACCAAGCGGATTGAGCTGGCAACTGCCATGAACCTGCTCATGCAGGGTATGGCTTTCATGGAGGTTGGACAGGAATTTTCCCGCACCAAGCTTGTAGCTACGGGGGAAGACGGCCAAGTTCTTCACAGTGATCGCGAAAGGGCTATGAACAGCTACAATGCGCCAGATGCAGTCAATCAGGTGAATTGGGATATTTTGCAGGACCATCAAGAGAGTATTGATTTTATCAAGGACACCATTCGCCTCAAGACAAGCTGCAAGGCCTTTTCTTATCAGACCTATGAAGACATTTATAAGCATGTCTTTGTCCAATCAGCAGAGCAGGACAGTGGCTTGATTATCTTTGAGATTAAGGATGACAAGCATTATCAAGTCATTTTTAATGCCAGCGGCCTGCCTTACTATCTGCCTAATGCAGACAAGTTGCGTCTCTTAGTAGGCAATAGCCGTCATAAGAAGCCTTTCTATGTTGAAAATCTGACGGTTTCTGTTTTTGAAGTTATTCAATAAGTTATTAGCTACATGAAAATCCTTAAGTCCATTGGACTTAAGGATTTTGTTATCTATGGATTGGCTGTGGAACTAGAGCTGGAAGAGCTTGAGTCTTCTTGACTGCTGTCTTCGTCGCTGCTGCTAGTTTGGAACTGCTCTGGATGCAGTGCCCGATAGCTTGGCGAGTTAAATAGGTCCACAGTGGAGACATTGCCTCGCTTGGAGTAAAGACTGGTTGATTGGTCTCCTTTTTCCTTTTCAATAGCCAACAAGGCTTTCATTGAATTAAGATAAGAGTAATCTTTAGGGTTGACCTTGCCCAAGTCATTCCCCTTGTAGAAACGAATCAAGTCGCCCGTCTGAATAGCGTCACTCATCTTCAGCTGAGTATTGGCAGCATTGCGAATCTCATCCAGCTCCTTCTTGATGGTTTCGTCAGGATTGGTAATTTCCTCACCGGTCTGGGTGTAGTAGGTCCGTCCATTGAAGCTAGTGTATTTTGGAGTGACAAAGTTATTGCTGGAGCGGAAGGCTGTGATTTGCTGATGCTGAGATGACAGCAGGTCTTGTCCAACTTGAAGGTAGTTCTTAGAGTCAATGCCCAGTAAATGCTCCAATGTTGGCAGCATATCTACTTGACCACCGTATGTATCAATTATCTTTCCTTTGTCCATGCCAGGCACCACTACCATGTATGGCACGCGCTGCATCATGGCATTGTCGTAGTTGGACCAAGTCTCAGAGGTCTTTCCTACAAGAGGGGCCAAGTTAGGATTACGGGTTTGGGAAATTCCAAAATGGTCTCCATAGAGAACGATAATAGAGTTGTCATAGAGGCCAGATTCTTTGAGATAGTCAAACAAGGCTTTGACAGAAGAATCTAGATAGTTGGCAGTGGCAAAGTAGCCGTTGATGGTTTCATCCTTGGTCTTAGCCAGAGGGAAGCCAATTTCGTCACCAATCAGACTTGTCGTGTAAGGATAATGATTGGAAACCGTGATATACTTAGCATAGAAAGGCTGCTGCAGGTGTTCCAGGTATTTGATGGAATCTTTCAGCATAATCTTGTCATTCAAACCATACTGGAAGGAGTTGGTGTCGTCCTGCTTGGTAAAGTAAGACGCATCGAAGAAATAGTTATAACCCCATTGCTTGTAAGCTGTATTGCGGTTCCAGAAGCTTCCAGTATTTCCATGGAAAACAGCAGAAGTGTAGCCGCCGTTTTTGGAAAGAATAAAAGGTGCAGCTTGTTGGGTATTGGTACCACCGTAGTTGACCATGAAAGATCCTTGATTGAGACCGAAGAGCCCAGTTTCAATCATGGTTTCAGCATCAGAAGTCTTACCAGCCTTGACCTGGTTGAAGACATTAGAGAAAGCCAAAGTCGAATTGGAGTGGTAGAGGGAATTGAGGAAAGGTGTCACCTCGTACTCTTTCCCATCTGCCTGCAGCTTATAGTCAATCAGGAACTGCTGGAAGCTTTCCAGATGGACATAGATAACATTGCGGCCTTTGGCAATCCCGTAATATTCTGGATTAGGCTCCGCATAGTGGGATTGAATGTATTCTGTTACTGGTTCCAAGTCTTTTTCAGAAGCTTTGGAGCGCTCACGATTGGCGGTATATGTCTGGTTGGCACTGTAACCTAGAAAGGCTGGCAAGCCCAGAGCTCGAACGACATAATAGTTGGAAAATCCACGTGATAAGAGCTCAGGCCGGTCAATTTCAGCCAAGAAAAGGTTGGCGGAAAACAGCATGGCAGACAGGGATGTCACAGCAAAGCTGGCGCGTTTATTGAAAGGCCGGTCATCCATACGGATGTATTTCTTAAAGAATAAGAAGGCCAAAATCGGGAAATCAATCAGATAAAGAATATCCCAAGGGCGGAAGAGCTCAAGTGCTGCTTCTCCAAGTCCAGCAGAAACGCTGCTAGAAGCCAGCATGGTGTTTACTGTGACAAAGTCGCTGAACTCGCGGTAGTAAATGGAATTAGATACTAGCCAAGCAAAGAGGAGCAGATAGATTCCGAAGGCTAGGCTGTAGAATAATTTGGTTCGTTTTACATAAAGTGCCAGTCCCAGCAGCAAGAGGCTGATAGGGAAAGGGTTTATAATAGCTAAAAATACTTGATAGGCACCTTGAATATCAAGGTTAAAATCAATCGTGTAGGCCCACATAGTTTTTATCCAATAGAGGACCAGTAAAATCAAGACAAAACCTAGTCTCGTACTCATGAAATTGAGTAAATTCTTGGTTGTTTTTTTCACAAAAAGTTACTTCCTTGTCTTATTTCCTAAAAATTTTCTCCTCTAAGTATAACATAATTTCTCCAGTTAAGGAAAATTTGAGCCGCATTTGAGATATTTTAAATCGGCGAAATTGTAATATTTCTATAAAAGCCTTATCCTCTCTATAGAGAGGTTTATAGTCGTTTTGCACTCGTTTGTGAAATCTTTTATTAACTCAAATGTAAAATATGTTTTGAGAATTTTCACAATCTTTGGTATAATATAATTTATGAATAAACTTACTGTTACTCGAGAGGCAGAAGAAAAACTGAGAAAGGGCATTCTTTTATTAGATAAAAAGGATTTTGGCGCTCTTTCTCTTCAGAATCAATGTGTGGAGCTGCAAAACCGTCAGGGCAAGTTCTTAGGCACAGCTTATCTCTCTCCGCAGAATAAGGGAGTAGGCTGGCTGATTTCCCAGAAGAAGGTAGAGCTGAACTCGGATTTTTTTCAAGGCCTCTTTGAGCAGGCTAAGAGCAGACGTTCTACTTATTTCCATTCGTCTGACACGACAGCCTTTCGACTCTTTAATCAAGAGGGGGATGGCTTCGGTGGCTTCACGGTGGATTTCTACAATGACTTTGCGCTTTTTTCTTGGTACAATGACTTTGTCTTTGCTATCAAGGAGCAGATTCTGACAGCCTTCGCTAAGGTTTTCCCAGAGATTCAGGGAGCTTATGAAAAGATTCGTTTCAAGGGTTTGAACTACGAATCGGCTCATCTCTACGGAGCGAAAGCACCGGAAACCTTCACAGTCTTGGAGAACGGTGTCCGCTATCAGGTTTTTCTGAATGACGGTCTTATGACCGGTATCTTTCTGGATCAGCACGATGTACGGGCTAGTCTGGTAGAGGGTCTGGCTGCTGGTAAAAGTTTACTCAATATGTTTTCCTATACAGCTGCTTTTTCAGTAGCAGCAGCTATGGGCGGTGCCAGTCAGACGGTCTCTGTGGATTTGGCCAAGCGCAGCCGTGAGCTGTCAGAAGCTCATTTTCTGGCCAATGGTCTGACATTGGATCAGCATCGCTTTCAGGTGATGGATGTCTTTGATTATTTCAAGTACGCTAAGCGCCACGATTTAAGCTTTGATGTCATTGTGATAGATCCGCCCAGCTTTGCTAGAAATAAAAAGCGGACATTCTCAGTTGCTAAAGATTATCATCGTTTGGTTGCACAAGCTTTGGAAATCCTGAATCCTCAGGGAATCATGATTTTAAGTACCAATGCGGCCAATCTTTCTAAAAGTAAGTTTAAACAAGAAATTGAAAAAGGTCTTGCCGGCAGAAAGCACCGCTATCTTGCGGAGTATGGCCTGCCAGCAGACTTTGTCTATAATAAAAAAGACGGGAGCAGTAATTACCTCAAGGTATTTACAATAAAGGTGGACCAATGAAATTAGTCGTTTCTGTAATGCCCAAGAGTTTAGAAGAAGCTCAAGAAATTGATGTATCACGCTACGAAGATGCGGATATTATTGAATGGCGGGCAGATTTTCTGGCCAAGGATGACATTTTAAATGTTGCGCCAGCTATTTTTGAAAAATTTGCCGGACGTGAATTGATTTTCACCTTGCGGACCCGTCAGGAAGGCGGAGAAATCGAACTGTCCGATGATGAATACGTAGCTCTCATCAAGGAAGTAGCCGGTTTTTACCAGCCGGATTATATCGATTTTGAATACTTCTCTCACAAGGGGAAATTTGAAGAAATGCTTGAGTTTCCTAATCTGGTGCTTAGCTACCACAACTTCGATGAAACGCCTGAAAATATGATGGAAATCCTGTCTGAGCTGACTTCTCTGACCCCTAAGGTGGTCAAGGTTTCTGTCATGGCTCACAATGAGCAGGATGTGTTGGATTTGATGAACTATACTCGCGGTTTCAAGACTTTGAATCCTGAGCAGGATTTTGTCACCATTTCCATGGGAAAAATCGGCAAAATTTCACGCATTGCGGCTGACTTGACAGGTTCCAGCTGGTCTTTTGCCAGTCAGGAGATGGCGTCAGCACCTGGTCAGATTTCTCTGAGCAATATGAAGAAAATCCAGGAGATTTTGAATGAGAATTAATGGCCACACCCGCATGGCTGCTGTGGTTGCTAAGCCAATTAAGCACAGTATTTCTCCTCTTATTCACAATATGGCTTTTGAAAAGACTGGTGTCAATGGTGTCTATCTAGCTTGGGAAGTAGAAGCGAAGGATCTGCAGGCCAGTATAGAAAATATCCGCAGATTCGATATGTTTGGTGTCAATCTTTCCATGCCCTACAAGCAGGAAGTGATACCTTATCTGGACGAGCTTGATGTCAGCGCCCGCCTTATCGGAGCGGTCAATACGGTTGTGAATAAAAATGGAATTTTAGTTGGTTATAACACAGATGGCAAGGGATTTTTTAAGAGCTTGCCTTCTTTTGCTATTCAGGGCAAAAAAATGACGATTTTAGGAGCAGGTGGAGCAGCGACAGCTATTATTGCTCAAGCAGCTTTGGACAATGCCGAGGAAATTTTCGTCTTTACTCGGCAAGCTTCCTATGAGAAGACAGTCAGCAAAATGGCAGTTATCAGCCACCAAACCGAGAGTCGTATCCAGGTACTAATCTTAGAAGATGCGGATAGCTTGAAGGATAAAATCAACCAATCAGACCTTCTGGTCAATGGGACTAGTCTAGGTATGGATGGCATCAGCATGCCCCTGTCTGAACAGCTTGAGTTGCCTAGCCAGATTTTAGTTGCAGATGTTATCTACCAACCTTTTGAAACGCCCTTTCTCAAATGGGCTAGAAATCAAAATGTCACAGCAGTCAATGGACTTGGTATGCTGCTCTATCAGGGAGCAGAAGCCTTTGAGCTTTGGACCGGCAAGACCATGCCCAGTCAGGAAATTTGGCAGTGTTTAGAAGAATTGTATAAATAAGGAGGCGCTTATGAAACTGAATGTGAATCTCCCGCATCATCCCTATGATATTCTCATCGAAAAGGGTTCCTTATCTCAGGCTGGAAGTTGGCTGAGTCAGCTTTGGCAGCCTCAGAAGGTAGTTATCGTCACGGACAATCGAGTGGCTCGACTCTATGCGGAAAAGGTCAAGCTGAGCTTGGAAGCGGCTGGGTTTGAGACTTTTGTCTTTGACTTTTTGGAGGGTGAAGCCAGCAAGAACTTAAAGACAGTCAACAAAGTCTATGAGTTTTTGGTCAAGGTTGGTCTGACCCGCAGTGATGGTATCGTGGCCTTGGGAGGTGGCGTTGTTGGTGATTTGGCAGGATTTGTTGCTTCTACCTATATGCGGGGCGTTCATTTCGTGCAGGTTCCTACCAGTCTGACAGCTCAAGTGGACTCCTCTATCGGTGGTAAGACAGGTGTCAATACGCCTTGGGCCAAGAATATGGTCGGGACCTTTACCCAGCCTGACGGAGTTCTGATTGATCCAGAAGTCTTGCATACCTTGGGCCAGCGGGAACTGATTGAAGGTATGGGCGAGGTGGTCAAGTACGGCTTGATTGAGGATAAGGAACTCTGGGATGAGCTGTCAGAAATGGATGGCAGTCCAGAGTCGATTTTGGAGCATGCGGAGAGCATCATTTACCATTCCTGCAATGTCAAGCGTAAGATTGTGGTCGAGGACGAGCTGGATAATGGCGTCCGCCTCTATCTGAATTTCGGCCATACTATTGGGCACGCTATTGAAGCGACAGCGGGCTATGGCAAGGTCATGCACGGTGAAGCTGTGGCGATTGGCATGGTACAAATTTCTCAAGTTGCTGAAAAGAAAGGCCTCATGCCAGCCGGGATTACAGAAGGCATCGTCTGTATGTGTCAGAAGTTTGGCTTGCCGGTGGATTACCAGCCATGGAATGAGAATGCTCTTTATCAGGCCTTAACCCATGATAAGAAGGCTAGAGGCAACTCTATCAAGCTAGTACTGGTGCCCGAACTGGGTTCGGCTAGTATTCACCAGATTCCGCTGGAAGAGATGAAAGAATTTCTCAAGAAATAAGTGCCAGATGGAGCTTAAGACAAATGGACTGTTTGGATAAAAATAGACAGACAGTCCAGCTCTTTCCATCCCAGAATAGGAGAAAATGTATGAGATACTTAACTGCAGGAGAATCCCACGGACCACGCCTGACAGCTATTATTGAGGGAGTGCCGGCTGGTCTTTCTTTGACCGCTGATTATATCAATGCTGAGCTCAAGCGCCGACAGGGTGGCTACGGACGCGGTGCCCGTATGAAGATTGAAAGCGACCAAGTTGAGATTACATCTGGTGTTCGTCATGGCTTGACCATGGGCGGTCCGATTACCCTCAATGTCACAAATCTGGACCATCAGAAATGGCTGGAGATTATGAGCGCGGCAGATGTGGATGAAAAGAAAAAAGGGCTGCGAAAGATTACCAAACCACGCCCTGGGCATGCTGATTTAGTTGGAGGCATGAAATACCGCTTTGACGATTTACGAAATTCACTTGAGCGTTCTTCTGCCCGCGAAACGACCATGCGTGTAGCAGTCGGAGCAGTAGCCAAGCGCTTGCTGGAAGAAATCGGTGTAGAGGTAGCCAGCCATATCGTAACCTTCGGCGGCATTGATATTAATGTACCGGACGACCTGACTGTAGCAGAAATCAAGGAAAGAGCTACCCAGTCAGAGGTTTCCATTGTCAATCCCGAGCGTGAAGAAGAAATCAAGGCTTACATTAATCAAATTAAGAAAGACGGAGATACCATCGGTGGTGTCATTGAGACCATCGTTGGCGGTGTTCCAGTTGGTCTGGGCTCTTATGTCCAATGGGACAAGAAGCTGGATGCCAAGATTGCTCAAGGAGTCGTGTCTATCAATGCTTTCAAGGGAGTCGAGTTTGGTGTGGGCTTTGAAGCCGGCCGTCTCAAGGGCAGTCAAGTCATGGATGAAATCCTCTGGTCTGAGGAAGATGGCTTTACTCGCAGGACTAATAATCTAGGCGGCTTTGAGGGCGGTATGACCAATGGTCAGCCAATCGTAGTGCGAGGTGTCATGAAGCCCATTCCAACTCTTTACAAGCCACTGATGAGTGTGGATATTGAGACCCACGAGCCTTATAAGGCGACAGTGGAACGGAGCGATCCTACGGCTCTGCCAGCGGCGGGTGTTGTCATGGAAAGCGTGGTGGCCACAGTTTTAGCCACCGAAGTTCTGGAGAAGTTCTCTTCGGACAATCTGGAAGAACTAAAGGATGCGGTAACCCGCCATCGGGACTTTGTCAAGAACTTTTAGAAGAGAGGAGTGGGCATGGAGAGAAAAACAGTCTATATCGCAGGTCTGGGACTGATTGGAGCTTCCTTGGCTTTGGGCATCAGGCGAGCTCATCCAGAGATTGAGATTCTTGGCTATAATCGCAGTGAAGAATCAAGACGGGTTGCTTTGGAGCGGGGAATGGTAGACCGAGTGACGGATGATTTTGCGGCCTTTGCTCCATTGGCTGATGTGATTATTCTGGCTGTGCCCATCAAGCAGACCATAGCATTTATCAAGGATCTAGCGGAGCTGGACCTGAAGGAAAATGTTATCATCTCAGATGCTGGATCGACTAAGGCTGAGATTGTGGTAGCAGCAGAAAAGTATCTGCAGAATAAGCCTGTCCGCTTCGTCGGAGCTCATCCTATGGCCGGAAGTCACAAGACCGGAGCCAAGGCCGCCCATGTCACTCTCTTTGAAAATGCCTATTATATTTTTACGCCCTCTAGCCTGACCAAACCTGGTACGCTTGAGGAAATGAAAGACTTGCTGAGTGGTCTTCATGCCCGCTTTATCCAGGTGGACGCAGCCGAGCACGACCAAGTGACCAGTCAAATCAGCCATTTTCCGCATATCCTAGCCTCCAGCTTGATGGAGCAAGCTGCAGCTTATAGCCAAGAGCATGAGCTGACCCAGTCTTTTGCAGCCGGTGGTTTTCGAGATATGACTCGGATTGCGGAGAGTGAGCCGGGTATGTGGACCTCTATCCTCTTGACCAATCCTCAAGCTATCTTGGAGCGGCTGGAAGATTTTAAAGACCAGTTAGACAAGGTTGCCGCAGCGATTGAGGCTAAGGACGAGACAGCTATCTGGGAATTTTTCGACCGAGGACGGCAGAGCCGCAAGCAGATGGAAATTCATAAGCGAGCCGGTGTGGACAGTTTTTATGACCTCTTTATTGAGGTGCCCGACGAAGAAGATGCGATTTTGGGTATTTTGGAGCTTCTGCGCGGAATTTCAGTCGTCAATATTCGTATTAACGAGGAAAACCGTGAAGATATCAACGGTATTCTGCAAATCACCTTTAAAAATCACCAAGATTTAGAAAAATCTGCTAAAATAGTAAGAGAACATACGGATTACCTAGTGTCCGTAGACTAATATAGATTGGAGAACTCTATGTCAAATATTTATGATTTAGCCAATGAACTAAGCAGAAATCTGCGTGATTTGCCTGAGTACAAGGCAGTCGCAGAAAGTAAGAAAGCAGTGGATGCTGATAGCGAAGCGAAGGCTATTTTTGCGGACTATCTGGCTTTCCAGCAAGAGTTGCAACAGCTGGCTCAGACTGGTCAGGTACCGACTCAGGAGGTGCAGGACAAGATGACTTCCTTTGGCGAGAAGATTCAGGGCAATGCTGTTCTTTCTGAATTTTTCAATAAGCAGCAACAGCTGTCCATCTATCTGGCGGACATTGAGCGTATTATCTTTGATCCGGTGCAGGATTTGCTTAAGTAAGCTAATAAAAAAAGAAGAATCTGGGCTGAATATCTGGATTCTTCTTGCTTCAGCTAGGATTCCAGAAATTTTAAGAATTTCTGGTCTTTTTATGATAAAATAAGAAGCAACAAAGGAAAGTACGAGGTCACCTATGAAATTATCAATCAATGTAAGAGGCCTGAAGGGCCGTATCCGCGTACCTGGAGATAAATCTATCAGCCACCGTTCCATTATTTTTGGCAGTTTGGCCAAGGGGGTCACTACTGTTCGCGACATTTTGCGAGGAGAAGATGTGCTGTCTACCATGCAGGTTTTTCGTGACTTAGGCGTGCAGATTGAGGACGATGGAAATTTAGTCAAGATTCATGGCGTAGGATTTGAAGGCCTGCAAGCACCGAAAAATAAGCTGGATATGGGCAATTCTGGAACGTCTATCCGTTTGATTTCTGGTGTTTTGGCCGGTCAGGATTTCGAAGCGGAGATGTTTGGTGACGATAGTCTATCCAAGCGGCCTATGGATCGGGTGACTATTCCTCTGCGGCAGATGGGAGTAGAGATTGCTGGTCGGACCGAGCGTGATTTACCACCGCTCAAGATGAAGGGCAGCAGGGAACTGAAGTCTATTCATTATCAGCTGCCAGTGGCTTCTGCTCAGGTTAAGTCGGCCTTGATTTTTGCTGCTTTGCAGGCTCAGGGAGAGTCGGTTATTATTGAAAAGGAAATCACCCGTAATCATACAGAAGATATGATTGCCCAGTTTGGTGGGCAGATTGAGGTCAAAGGCAAGGAAATTCGCATTCAGGGCGGTCAGGAATTCACTGCCCAAGAAGTGACGGTTCCAGGTGACATTTCCAGTGCGGCCTTCTGGCTGGTGGCTGGATTGATTGTACCGGATTCTAAGATTGTTTTAGAAAATGTCGGCATCAATGAAACTCGTACAGGTATTCTAGAAGTGATAGAGGCTATGGGCGGACGGATGACGCTGTCAGATGTCGATCCAGTAGCCAAGTCTGCAACCATCACCGTTGAGACGTCTGAGCTTAAGGGCACGGAGATTGGCGGCGAGATTATCCCACGCTTGATTGATGAGTTGCCGATTATTGCGCTTCTTGCGACTCAGGCTCAGGGACGAACTGTCATTCGTGATGCAGAGGAGCTCAAAGTCAAGGAAACCGACCGGATCCAGGTAGTGGCAGACGCTCTCAATAGCATGGGCGCAGCTATTACCCCGACGGAAGACGGCATGATTATCGAAGGGAAAACACTTCTTCACGGCGCACAGGTCAACACCCATGGTGACCATCGCATCGGGATGATGACGGCAATTGCTGCTTTGTTGGCTCAAAGCGGTCAGGTAGAACTTGAGAGGTCTGAAGCTATTAAGACCAGCTATCCAAGTTTCTTCAGCGACTTGGAGGGCTTGATGCATGGCTAAGATATTGCTGGGCTTTATGGGAGCCGGAAAATCTACAGTGGCCAGAGGCTTAGCCCAAGACTTTGTTGATATGGATGAACTGCTCTGTCAGAGGCTGGGCATGTCTATCAAGGACTATTTTGATCAGCATGGTGAAGCGGCCTTTCGGGCTGCTGAAGCCCAACTCTTGGCTGAGTTGATCGATACGGACTTGGTCGTCTCAACCGGCGGCGGTGTAGTCGTCAGCCCTGAAAACCGCAGATTGCTGGCTCAGAATGCTGATAATATCTACCTGAAAGCAGATTTTGAAACGCTCTATCAGCGAATCCAGCAGGATGCTGAGCAGGAGCGGCCTTTGTTCTTAAACCAGAGCAAATCAGACTTGCAGCAGATTTTTGAGCAGCGTCAGGCCTGGTATGAGGAAGTAGCGACCCAGATTGTCGATACGAGGCTCAAAAGCCCGCAGGAAATTATTGAGGAAATTCAATGAAAATAGCATTTTTAGGTCCCAGAGGCTCCTTTTCTCACCATGTAGCCCAAGCTGCCTTTCCCAGCCAGGACTTGGTGCCTTATCAGAATATCACCGAGGTCATGAAGGCTTATGAGGCTAGGGAAGTGGATTACTCGGTCGTTCCGGTGGAAAATTCGATTGAGGGCAGTGTCCATGAGACCTTGGACTATCTCTTTCATCAAGCAGACATTCAGGCGGTGGCTGAAATCGTCCAGCCCATCAAGCAGCAGCTCTTGGTGACGGATTTGGAGAAGCCAATCGAGAAGATATTTTCTCATCCGCAGGCTATCGCTCAAGGAAAGAAATACATCCGCCAGCATTATCCGCAGGCTGCCATTGAGGTGACGGCTAGTACGGCCTATGCAGCTCGTTTTGTGGCAGAGCATCCTGAAAAGAATTTTGCGGCTATTGCCCCGCGTACGGCTGCAGCAGAATACGGGCTCAAAGTAGCGGCCAGCGACATTCAGGAAATGGAAGAAAATTATACCCGCTTCTGGATTCTAGGCCATGAGGTGCCAGAGCTTCAACTGACCAAGACAGGAGACAAGCAGACACTGGCTTTGACCTTGCCGGACAATCTGCCAGGTGCCCTCTATAAGGCTTTGTCGACCTTTGCTTGGCGTGGGATTGACCTGACCAAGATTGAGAGCCGGCCTCTAAAAACGGCTTTGGGAGAGTATTTCTTCATTATTGACATTGACAACGAGCAGAAAAAATTGGCGGATTTTGCCTATCAAGAGTTGACAAGTCTTGGAATTACTTATAAAATTTTTGGTAGCTACAGTGTGTTTCTGATTCAGGACAAGTAGCAGTAGATTGGAGAAGAGATGAAGAAACCAGAAAATCTTAGCCATCATGAACAGCTCCGCTTAGATTATCTCTATAAAAATTATTATTATCTAAACGCTAAAGAAAAGAAAGAATTTGACTATCTGCGGCAGAAGTCCAAGGGGATTGGCGGTTCAGCCAGTGCGCCTGACCATGAAGAGCAGCCGCATACAGTTAGTGACGCCTATGAGCAAGAGCCTGTGGAAATGGATTCTTCTGGCCTCTTGCCCAAGTACCCTGAGCGTTCTTCTCGCAGCAGAAGTCAAAAGAAGGTGCCGGAAGCTTTGGCAGGAGCTGGTCTGGGACAAAACAAGCCCAAGAAGCCTCGCAAAAAAATCCGCTTGAAACGAATTCTGCTTTGGGCAGGGATTTTCCTGCTGATGGTCTTGGGGGGCATGATTTTCATGTTTATCAAAGGCTTGACGACAGCTCATACTGGCAATTCTAAACCAGCAGAAACGGAATTTTTTGACGGTAAGGATACTAAGGACGGAGTGAATATCCTCATTCTCGGAACAGATGGCCGGGTTGGTGACGACTCAACTGAGACGCGGACTGACTCTATTATGGTCTTGAATGTTGGGAATAAGGACCACAAGGTGAAATTGGTCAGCTTTATGCGTGATACCCTCATTCACATCGATGGCGTCAGCAATGAGTACACGGACCCGTCGCAGGCAGATTACTATGACCAAAAGCTCAATTCTGCCTATACGATTGGGGAGCAAAACCACAACCGCGGTGCAGACTATGTTCGCCAGATGCTCAAAGATAATTTTGATTTGGACATCAAATATTATGCACTGGTGGATTTCCAGACCTTTGCGACAGCTATTGACACCCTTTTCCCAAATGGCGTCAGCATGAATGCCCAGTTCTCAACGATTGATGGGGAGAAGGTGACTGAAGTTGAAGTGCCAGATGATCTGAATATGAAGGACGGTGTGGTGCCTAATCAAACAATCAAGGTCGGTCAGCAGCAGATGGATGGTCGGACCTTGCTCAACTACGCTCGATTCCGTAAGGATGACGAGGGAGACTTTGGCCGGACCCGCCGCCAGCAGGAAGTATTGACAGCAGTCTTCCAGCAGGTCAAGGATCCGACTAAGCTCTTTACTGGATCAGAGGCTCTGGGCAAGGTCTTTGCCTTGACTTCGACCAATGTGCCTTACAGCTTCCTTTTGACCAATGGTCTCTCTATGGCAGGAGATTCCCGCAATGGAGTTGAGCGCCTGACGATTCCGGAAAATGGCGACTGGGTGGATACTTATGACATGTACGGTGGTCAAGGACTCTTGATTGACTTTGAAGCCTATAAAGAAAGACTGCAGCAAATGGGTCTCAGATAAGATATATGATATAATGAAAGGTAGGACGATGTCCTGCCTTTTCTTTTGGGAAATAGCAGAGCGATAAAGCAGAAAGAGAAAAATATGTTAAAAAAGAATGATATGATTGAAGTTGAAATCGTGGATCTGAGCCATGAGGGAGCTGGAGTTGCCAAGGCAGAAGGCTTGGTTTTCTTTGTGGAAAATGCCCTGCCGGGTGAACTCATCCGCATGCGTGTGCTCAAAGTCAACAAAAAAATCGGCTTTGGCAAGGTGGAGGAATTTCTCCGTACTTCAGACCAACGCAATGAAAATCTTGATATGGCCTATCTGCGTACGGGGATTGCTGACTTGGGGCATCTGAACTATCCAGCTCAGCTGGACTTCAAACGCAAGCAGGTCAAGGACAGTCTCTATAAGATTGCTGGTGTGTCCGATGTAGAGGTGCCGCCGACACTTGGTATGGAGCAGCCGCTGGGTTACCGCAATAAGGCTCAAGTGCCTGTCCACCGTGTCAATGGCCAGCTGGAAACAGGATTTTTCCGGAAAAATTCCCATGACCTCCTGCCGATTGAAGATTTCTATATTCAGGACCCAGTCATTGACCAAGTTATCCTCTTTACACGCGACCTGCTGCGTCGCTTTGACCTCAAACCTTACGATGAGCAGGAAAAGACTGGACTCATTCGCAATCTAGTTGTTCGCCGTGGTCATTATTCAGGGGAAATCATGGTAATTCTGGTGACAACCCGTCCTAAAATATTCCGAGTAGAACAGCTGATGGAGCGCTTGACAGAGGCTTTTCCAGCTATCAAGTCCATCATGCAGAATATCAATGACCAGCCGGGTAATGCGATTTTCGGAAAAGACTGGCGAACGCTTTATGGTCAAGACTACATTACCGACCAGATGCTGGGAAATGACTTCCAGATTGCTGCGCCAGCCTTTTACCAGGTCAATACGGAAATGGCAGAAAAGCTTTATCAGACAGCCATTGACTTTTCCGATCTGACTGCAGATGATGTGGTGCTTGATGCATACTCTGGCATCGGGACTATCGGTCTATCAGTTGCGAAGCATGTCAAGGAAGTCTATGGTGTCGAAGTGATCCCAGAAGCTGTCGAAAATAGCCGAAAGAATGCGGCAATCAACGGCATTACCAACGCCAGCTATGTCTGCGCCCCTGCCGAGGAAGCCATCCAAAACTGGCTTAAAGAGGGTATCCAAGCGGATGTCATCCTAGTCGATCCGCCACGAAAAGGCCTGACGGAGAGCTTCATCAAAGCCAGCGTCAGCATGGAGACCAAGAAAATCACTTATATCTCCTGCAATGCCGCCACCATGGCGCGTGATATCAAACTCTATCAAGAATTAGGATATGAGTTGAAGAAAGTACAGCCTGTAGATTTGTTTCCTCAAACGCACCATGTCGAGTGTGTAAGCTTGTTAGTGAAACGTAGCTAATCCTCAAAAGGTTCCCCAAACCTTTTGAGTTCCGCAGACGCATCATGTTGAGGCGGTATCACTGCTTGTACGAGCTGAGGTATCAGCGAAGTAGAAGCAGATGCTCCGCCCATGGGATAGGACTCGTAGAATGAGGAGGAAAACCGACGAAATGATACGGTAAGTCCGAACCGCTGAGTGTGTGGCTTTGCTGATGAAAAACTAGGCATATTTAAGTTAAAGTCATTCAAAAATCCTTGTTTTTAAATTTTTGGCAGTTCAAAGTATTAGTAATCGAAAGAGGTTAATGCAGGCATGAATGAAATTATTGTACGCAATCTAAAGAAAAATTTTCGTGGTAAAGTTGTATTGGACATTCCTAGCTTTGAATCGTATTCAGGAGAGATTGTTTCTATAGTGGGCACCAATGGTGCAGGTAAATCAACTTTCATAAAAATTATCTCTGGCTTAATGTTACAAGACGCAGGTGATGTATTTGTTTTTGGTAGTAAGAATACTTTGAAAGATATTCATAACAATGTTAAGCTCGTACTAGAAAGCGGTAGAGGCTACTACGAATATCTGACGGCAAATCAAAATATTGATTACTTTTTACATCTGAATAAAAGTTCGCGTGGTCAGGTTAAGGATGAATTGGAGGATTTATTTAATAAACTAGCTTTCCATCCCTATGTTGATGTCTTGGTGTCCGAATTGTCACAAGGAACGAGACAAAAATTGTCTTTGATTATTGCCTTACTTTGTAAGCCAAAAGTATTGTGTTTAGATGAGCCAACAAATGGTATGGATGTTATTGCCAAAAAGCAGTTTGCGAAATTGTTACTAACTCTCAGTCAAGAAAAAGGAACCATTGTTCTCATGACGACTCATGATATCTATTTTGCAAAAGAAATATCAACAAGAATTTGTATCATGAGTAGAGGGAAAATAATACAGCAAGGTAGTTTCTCAGAAATCTTTGGGAAAAATACTAGGTGGATTAAATATAGAATAGGTATTTTAGACTCTGATAAAGATGCTTTTGAGAGACTGTTTCCTGATTTATCTTATCAAGTAGAAAATGAAAGGTTGATTGTTGAAGTAAAAGATAGTCAGGTGAAAAATAATATCTTTAATAATTTTGAGATGATATTTTTTGAAGAAGTTGAGGAAAGCATCGAAGAAATATTGTATGAGGTTATCAATGATGATTAAAGAAATAAGAAGGGAGTTAAAGAGGCAGCTGCAGGAGATGATGCAGTTTAAATTTAATTTATTTTTTTCAAATTTTGGAATTTTGATAATGGTTTCAGCTTATCTTCAATATTTTAAAAATACACAAAGTAAATTTTTATTGTTATGTTTATTATTTACTTGGTATTTTACGAGTCATAGTATTACGCATCCAACTTTTTTTATTGAGGATGACCTTTATGATAGAACTTTGATTAGTGTAATCCAGAGTAGTAAGAGTGTTTTTCATGTCTTAATGTTTAAAATTATGGTTCAGATATTGGTGGATTTAGTTAAAGCCATACCTATATTTATCGTTTTATCCACGTTAAATGATATTGATTTTCCGGATGGTATCTTAAAGTTAGTTGGAAACCTGGCTGCATGTATGCTAACTATTATTAGCATATATGGTTTGGGCTTTTGCCTATCAAGCCTCTGCTTCGTTTTTAATCGTACTTCTAGCATTACATCGTTAATTTCTTATTTCATGCTGTATTTTACTGGCATACTAACACCGCTAGGTGGTTTATTTGGCTTTATAGGAAAGCTTTTCCCTTACTATGCCTTGAGGAATTTTATTATTTCTCCGTCCTACCAGAGTGTTTTTTTAATTATAGTTTATTGTGCAGTATATTGGTCAGCTGGAACTTTCCTATTTTTCACTTTATTGAACATTGCTAAAAAAAGAGGGAGCCTTTTCCATGTTTAGTGAATTAAGAAGATATTTCAATTATAGAGTTCGATACACGTTTGATAGTATTTGCGAAGTGATTTATTCCATGATTTTTATTACAGGAATCATTATTATTTTCAATAGTGATAAACCGATAAATCTACTCTATTTTTTTATTTATTATTCTATAACTAATGTGATATTGCTTGCTAATGAGGAGTTGGAATTTGAAATTCGTACCAATCAATATACAAATATCAAAACAACTAGACGTACACCAATGTTGATTTATATTGCGAGATCAACAACTTATTTTATTTGGTCAACATTCATTTTTTTGATTTCAATCATTCTATCGCATATGTTTTTTTATGGAAAATTTTTCATGCCCTCATTCCATTTAGTGGATTTGATTTTGATGTTAATACTTAATTATGCTGTATTTTTTGTCTTATATACCCTGGCAATTAAGTTAACAGAACGCTTTAAACGAGTATCCGTCTTATTGAATTTATTTAATACCATAATGCTATTTTATTCTGGACTAGTATTTCCTGCTCCCTTTGTTAGCTATGCAGATGTATTGGATATGTTTTTGAATAAAAAATAAAAGTAAATTGATATGTTTAGAACTAGTTATTTAAGTCTTTCTCTGAAAGATTATAAGGTAGGTTTACGTTTAATGGTTTCATTCCAATCTTCAGGCTCCTATTATATTCCCGTCTAGAAAAACGACCATCTAAGTTGGTAAATAACTTCAGGAGGTTTATACGCTATGCTTAGATCTTATGTAACTAAAAAGTATTTATTCTTCTATTTTGTGGCAATTATGATTACCTGGCTGGAGGCTGTTATTACACCAGCTTTGATTCAGTATATTGTCTCTAGTTTTACCAATCACCAGTTACATTTGCTGTGGCAGGTTTTGATTTGGGGGATTGTGGGGAATTTTATTCTCTTGCTGGGTTTGGCGGGGAAACGCTATTACTATGCACGAGTGCTGACGGACTTCAAGTCGGGTATTAAGCAGGCTATCTTTCAGACTTTCTTATATAGCCGTCGGATAGCGGATGAAGAGGTTTTGTCCGACCTGGAAAATGATGTAAAACAGCTAGAAGATAACTATATTGAGCCGACTGTCATTATCATTTCTTCTTTGGGATTTACAACTGTCTCCATCTGTTATGCACTCTGGACTAATTTTTTTCTAGGCTTGCTCTTTATCGTTTTTTATTCGATACCTGTCCTTTGTAGTAGTATAGGTTCCAAGCGCTTGGATGCGATTACTAAGCAGAAGTCTATGGCTAACCAAGGCTATGTCTCTCAAGTGACCAATATGATTGCGGGAGCCCGTCCCATAAGACATTATGGGGCACAAAGTTTGTTTTACAAATTATTTTCCAAGGATTTGCACAAGGCTTTAGAGCAAGAAGTCGCCTATGAAAAGCAACGGACGCTAAACAGTCTCTTTATCAATGGAATTGATGCCTTTTGCTCTGTTGCGCCTATTGTCATTGGTGGTTTCATGACCTATTATAACTACCTTTCAGCAGCCAGCTTTGTTGGGATTTACCTAGTATCGCATAATATCGGCTACCAATTTCAGGAGCTATCTTACTTTATCAATACTAGAAAATCAGCTAAGTCTCTTTGTGATAAATATCAAAACTTGCTGGGAGATGAGTTGACGATGCCTTCTGTTCTTGAAAGTTCCGTCTTTCCTATCCGGCTAGAGCAAGTCAGTGTAGAGCGCGATGGCCAAGAAATCCTAGCCCCTTGTGACCTTAGCATTGAGGAAGGGGAAAAGATTGCCATTATCGGGGAAAGTGGGTCTGGGAAAACAACCTTACTTAACCTTATATATGGAGAAATCAAGCCTAGTCAAGGTCGGATCTACTATCATGGACAAGAGCTAAGCTCGGATGAAATCTATCAGGCGGGGGCCTACATTCTCCAGTCTAGTCATGTCTTTGATGGTTTGACTCTAGAGGAAAATATCGCGCTGGGGCAAGAACTTGATTCTGTAAGGATGGAAGAAATCCTACAGCAAACTGGTTTGGAAGCACTCCAAGTCAAAACACCTAGCAATCAAACTCTGTCAGGCGGTGAGAAGCAGCGGCTAGAAATTGCCCGCGCTCTCTATCACAATCGCCAATTTATCCTGGCTGATGAGGTCAAGGCTAATCTGGACCTTAAAAATCAAGAGAGAATCAGCCAGCTTCTCTTCTCTCTCCCACAAGCAGTCTTAGAAGTGATTCATCACTATAGCGAAGAGGACTTGAAGCGCTATGATAAGGTGATAAAACTGGAGAGATAGGTGGAGGTATAGATTTCAGAAAGGAGTGGCAGAGGTCATTCCTTTTTTTCCATTTATAATATATAATAATATTGATTCTGATTTGGAGATTGGAATTTATATTGTTCGATAAAAAAATATTGATGACGTCGTACTAAATCAAGGAGGAATATTGTTTTGACTGATTCTGCTAAAATAGATAGAAAGTATTTTTATACTACAATCATTGGTTTGTTTCTAATGGCAGTGTTGTCTTTGACAAAGATAATATCTGAACTTTCTTTATCAGGTCTCACTGTACTAATTGGTATTCTCTTTTTCTTTGTTCTTGAACATTTTGATAAAAAAACACATATAGAATCAGGTTTGCGCTTTAAATCATTTTTCGATGATCTGAAAAAACAAGGGGTAATTCTTTTGGTCTTGCTTCCTGTAGGAACCGCTGCAGCAACTTTGCTTATCGGCGATATGATATTTAAGGGCGCTTTTGCTAGTCATGTTTTGGGAAGAACGGATGGTATGTTATCCTTTGATAAAATACCACTCCTTATGGTTCAAATAGTAATCGCAGCCTTGGGGGAAGAAATTGCATGGAGAGGTTTCTTTCTTGGCAAGTCAATGAGAATTTTACCATTTTGGCTTTGTGTTATTCTGTCTTCTTTATTGTTTGCGATAGCCCATATTTCTAGTGGAAGTATTGAACTTGTAAGCTATGATATTTTCATGATTTTTGTTGATAGTATCATCTATGCAATGATTTATAAAAAGTCTGGTAATTGTTTGATTTCTGCACTTTCTCATATTATCGGCAATGCAACAGGAATTCTTTTGCTAATGATGTATAGCTAGAAAGGTTTTAATGTCATCTAGCTAATAAAGAATTTTCATTTTAGGATGGTAATGATCACTATCAGCAAAAGTGGGCTAGATGACTTGATTTAGAAAAGTAAGGAATCTTTCTAAAAACTTGAATAACTAAAAGCCTTGTCTCCAAGGCTTTTTAACTTGCACTGATAAGCTCCTACTCATAAACTAGCCCACAACTTGCAATCATTTTTTTAAAATAGTATACTAGGGCTAGACTATGGAATCGTTTGCATAAAGTTACGATGAGTTTAAACAGAGAAATTTAGGAGATAAAAATATGGAATTAACAGCCATTTATCATAGACCGGAGTCGGAGTATGCCTATCTTTATAAAGAAGGTCAAGTGCATATCAGAATTAGGACTAAGAAAGAGGATATAGAGAAAATCCTTTTGCACTATGGCGATCCCTTTATCTTTCTTGAGGATTCTTATGAAGATGTGAAAGAGATGGTCAAAGTGACATCTGATGCCTTATTTGATTATTGGCAAGTAGCAGTGTCGGTTGATTTTTCTCGGCTCCAGTATCTGTTTGAGTTGAGAGATAAAGAAGGTCAAAGCGTCTTGTATGGAGATAAAGGTTTCACTGACAATAGTCCAGAAAACCTTGCTTTAGAGGGCAATGGCTTTAAGCTTCCTTATATTCACGAAATCGATGGCTGCCAGGTTCCTGAATGGGTTTCAAAAACGGTCTGGTATCAGATTTTCCCAGAACGATTTGCCAATGGAAATGCTGAACTTACACCAGAGGGAGCTCTAGATTGGGATTCGTCTATCACACCTAAAAGTAGTGATTTCTTTGGAGGGGATTTACAGGGGATTATTGACCATCTGGATTATTTGCAAGACCTAGGAATTACAGGGCTTTACCTCTGTCCCATCTTTGAATCTCCAAGTAATCACAAGTACAATACGACAGATTACTTTGAAATTGATCGACACTTTGGGGACAAGGAGACTTTCCGTCAACTGGTGGACCAAGCTCATCAGCGTGGCATGAAGGTTATGCTGGATGCGGTTTTCAATCATATGGGTGATCAATCCGCTCAATGGCAGGATGTTCTTAAGCATGGTGAAAAGTCAGTATATAAAGACTGGTTCCACATTCAAAAGTTCCCAGTGACGAATGACAAGCTTATGAATCCCAAAGAACTGCCTTATCATACCTTTGCCTTTGCCAGCTATATGCCTAAGTTGAATACGGCAAATCCTGAGGTGAAAGACTATCTCTTAAGCGTTGCGACCTATTGGATTGAACATTTTGACATTGATGCTTGGCGACTGGATGTAGCCAATGAGGTTGATCACCAATTCTGGCGAGATTTTCGGAAGGCCGTTTTGGCCAAAAAGCCTGACCTTTATATTCTTGGAGAGGTTTGGCATACCTCTCAGCCTTGGCTAAATGGTGATGAATTTCATGCTGTCATGAACTATCCCCTATCGGATAGTATCAAGGACTACTTTTTGCGTGGGTGCAAGAAGACCAGTCAATTCATAGCTGAGATCAATTGTCAGTCCATGTACTACAAGCAGCAGATTTCTGAGGTCATGTTTAATCTCTTGGATTCGCATGATACGGAGCGCATCTTGACGACAGCTCAAGGTGATATCCAGCTTGTCAAATCCGCACTCGCCTTTCTCTTTTTACAAAGAGGGACGCCTTGTATCTATTATGGGACCGAGCTAGAATTGGGTGGAGCTATGGACCCAGATTGTAGACGGGTCATGCCTTGGGACCGGGTTTCTAGTAGCAATGATATGCTCAATTTTATGAAGAACTTGATTCAGCTTCGCAAGGATGTTGCGGGCATTATTCAGTATGGAAAATTTACCCTAGAAGAAATCAAGCCTAATGTGCTGGCTTTAGAATGGCAACACGATCATCAAGTAATCCGAGCTCTTTTTAATCAGTCGAATGAGAATTATCTTTTAGACAGAGATTCAGCTGATTTGGTGAGCCATTGCCAAATTGATGACCAACAACTTGTCATCTTACCAAAGGGATTTGTAGTTTATTGTGATGAGTCTTGCATTTGAGATGTGTTTAGCGAATATCTTAATCCCATGATGTATTCTAAATAAGATAAGAGAAGTCGGAAGATTATTCTATTTTGTAATTACTGTAATTATCTGTTATAATATCCCTAAGGAGGAAGCAAGATGGCAGTAAAAACTAGAAAACAAGGGAATTCTATAACAATAACGATTCCAAGTGAATTTAATATTCCGAGTGGCGTGCATTACGATGCTAAATTGTTACCGAGTGGCGAAATTGTCTTTACTCCAGAAAAGACTGAAAATAAGGTTACTTATATTTCTGACGAATCTTTTGAATTGGATTTAGATAATATTTTTGATGAATACGATGATATTTTTAAAGCTTTGGTGGAAAAATGACAGTCTATTTAACAGAAATGCAAATTGAAAAGATTAATACTTTAGTTATTCAGCGCTATTCTCCGAAAGAACAAATCAAGACGATTAGTCCATCAGCACTAAATATGATTGTGAACTTACCTGAACAATTTGTTTTTGGGAAACCTCTTTATCCATCAATCTTTGATAAGGCGACAATTTTATTTGTTCAATTGATAAAAAAGCATGTTTTTGCTAGTGCTAATAAACGAACGGCTTTTTATGTTTTAGTAAAATTTTTACGATTAAACGGTTATCATTTTTCTGTTACGCTTGAGGAAGCAGTTGAAATGTGTGTAAGAATAGCGGTTGAATCACTGTCTGAGCAAAATTTAAAAAGCTACTCAAAATGGGTTTCTGAACATTCGTTTCGTAATGATAATGATTAAGCTTTAACTATGCGAAGGAGTGCAATCTTATGCCTAGACCGAAAACTAAAGAAGATTTGTTGTTAGCTGCTAAGGAAAACTTTGAGAAGTTACAAACTCTCATTTCTAAGATGTCTGATAAAGATTTAAATACGCCCTTTGATTTTTCTCGGGATGAAAAGAAGAAAGAGGCCCATTGGAGACGAGATAAAAATCTAAGAGATGTTTTGATTCACCTCTATGAATGGCATCAGCTCTTGTTGAATTGGGTGCATTCCAATCAAAAGGGACAAGAGCAGCCTTTTCTTCCTACTCCCTATAACTGGAGGACCTATGGAGAGCTGAATCTGGAATTTTGGAAGAAACATCAGAATACTTCTCTTGAAGAGGCAACTCAGATCTTTCATCAGTCCCATCAAGACGTTTTGGACTTGGCAGACACATTTACAAATGAAGAATTGTTTTCAAAAAATGTCTATAAATGGGTCGGAGGGACTGTACTAGGTTCCTATTTTGTAAGTGCCACCTCCAGCCATTATGACTGGGCCATGAAAAAGTTGAAGGCTCATCAGAAAAATTGTAAATTAAAGTAATTAATTGAATACGAGTAGTGGAGAGAAATAAAATATGAAAAAATACAGCAAAATAATCATGTCCTGCGCCTGCCTGGCTTTGGCTTTTGGACTGGCGGCATGCGCTAGTTCCCAGAAAAATAATCAAACAAGTCAAACTACATCGACTTATTCAAATCTAAACAGTAAAAAAAGTGTCGAAGAAGTTAAGAATTTGTTGGCTGCCGACTTGGATAAAGACAGTGTCGATAACTTTGTCAATCTAGTCAATGACTACAATGGACTTGTTGGCTCTACTGGATTAACGGGCGATTTCACTAAATTTACCAAAACCGAATATGATGTGGAAAAAATCAATCCTCTGTGGCAGGCAAAAAAGGGCGATTTTATCGGGACAAATTGTCGGATTAATACTTACACTTTGTTGAAAAATAGCATCGACATCCCTCAAATAGAAAAAGATGACGAACTCTTGTTCATAGATAATGATTCGATTGACAAGGGCAAGATCTTTGATGCCAAGGATAAGGAAGAATTTAATATCCTGTTTTCAAGAGTCAAGACTGAAGCGACTCAAGATGTAAAAGTCCATGCTAAGAAGATGGAGGAATACTTCAAACAGTTTAAGTTTAGCGAAAAGGCGAGGATGCTTTCTGTCATTGTCCACGACAATCTTGATGGTGATTCTCTCTTTGTAGGGCATGTCGGCGTCTTGGTTCCAGATAAAGACGGCTATCTGTTTGTCGAAAAGCTGACCTTTGAAGAGCCATACCAAGCAATCAAGTTTGCGACCAAAGAAGATGTCTACAAATACTTGCAGACCAAATATAAGGACTACACAGGAGAAGGACTGGCCAAGCCTTTTATCATGGACAATGATAAGTGGGTAGAGGGTAAATAGTGTGCTTCAGTTAGCATTAAGAAAATAGAACCGGGAGATTTAGCGTATGGAATTAAAAGATTTTACAGAAAAGGAACAGGAGCAGATCAATCAAGGGCTCAGCACTGCAGAAATTTCTGATAAGGAAGCTGCCAAAAAGATTCTGGCACTTGTGCCCCAAGAGTGGATTAAGAGGATTCCTTTCTTCGTGAGAGGACATGCAACGACCAAGACCGTTGAGCGAGTTGCTAAGCAATATCCTGAACTATTCGCTGTTGCTAAGCAGCAAGGCGAACTTCCTGACAAGGAAAGAGAAGAATTGCGTGTGATAATGACAAGCATTTTTGAAGAAAAGATGAATAAGCATAAGATTAAATGAGTTCTTACTTTGAAAGAAGTAAGAAGCTTTAGAAAGTCACTGGAAGCAGTGGCTTTTTCGTTTTTTATGGACATGAAGAGGCTAGTTATTAAAGTTCTATTTGGACGCTGAGTTCTAATTGGGTTTTGGGACTATTCTCCATGAGAATTATCGGTAAAAATGGTATAATGTTCCTATATTTTCTAGAGGAAAAGGCAGGCTATGAAATTACTTTATACAGATATTCGCCATTCTTTAACCAAGGTTTTGGTGGCTGAGGCTGAGAGCTTGGTGGCGGCCGGTAAGCGAGTCTTTTATATTGCGCCTAATTCGCTTTCTTTTGAGAAGGAGCGGGCGGTTTTGGAGTGCCTGAAGAACAAGGCTTCCTTTGCCATTACGGTAACGCGCTTTGCCCAGATGGCTCGGTATTTTGTCCTCAATGATGTTCGGCAAGGGCATAGTTTGGACGATATTGGTCTGGGAATGCTGATTTATCGAACCTTGACAGAGCTGGATGATGGAGAGCTTAAGGTCTATGGCCGGATTAAGAAGGATCCCCAGTTTATCCAGCAGCTGATGGATCTTTACCATGAATTGCAGACCGCCCAGATGTCCTTTGCGGATTTGGAATTTCTTGAGGAGCCTGAGAAGCGGGAGGATCTGGTCAAGATTTTTACTGCAGTGACTGCTGCTCTGAATAAGGGAGATTTTGATTCGTCTTCTCAGATTGCTGCTTTTGCCCAGCATATTTTGGCTGGCGACACAGATGAGGAGCTGGCAGATTTGGCTTTGGTCATTGATGGCTTTACTCGTTTTTCTGCCGAAGAGGAATACCTGGTCGGTCTCCTGCATCGAAAAGGTGTGGAGATTGTTATTGGGACTTATGCCAGCCAAAAAGCCTATCGAGCAGCCTTTCGTGAGGGCAATCTCTATCAGGCCAGCGTGGATTTTTTGAGAAAGCTAGCCGAGGACTATCAGGTCAAGCCTGACTACATCTCTCATGCGGGAGCAGAAGATGCCTTTGGACGGATTTCTAAGGTATTGGAGAGTCGTTATGACTTTTCAGAGCCAGCTGTTGAAGTTAGTGAGGCAGACCGCTCACAGCTCCAAATTTGGGCTACTACGAACCAGAAAGAAGAGCTGGAGTATGTGGCTAAGTCCATCCGGCAGCGGGTTCATGATGGTGTGCGCTATAAGGATATTCGTCTGCTTTTGGGAGATGTGGAAGCCTACCAGCTTCAGCTCAAGACCATTTTTGACCACTATCAGATTCCCTACTATCTGGGGCGGAGCGAGTCAATGGCTCAGCATCCGCTGGTTCAGTTTGTTGAGTCCTTGGAGCGGCTCAAACGCTATAACTTCCAACTGGAAGATCTGCTCAATCTCTTAAAGACGGGGCTCTATGGCGATTTGACTCAGGAGGAGCTGGATCATTTTGAGCAATATTTGCGCTTTGCGGACATTAAGGGAGCCGGCAAGCTAGCCAAGGATTTCAAGGTCAATAGCCAAGGGAAATTTGACCTAGACAGTCTCAATCATATTCGTCGTCGGGTCATGACTCCGCTGCAAGACTTCTTCAAATCCCGTAGCCAGATAACGTCGGGGCTCTTAGCTAAATTTACAGAGTTCGTCCTAGCAGCCCGTTTGTCGGATAATTTGACAGCTCTGCTGCAGGGAGAAAGTCAGCAGGAGCAAGAGCGCCATGAGGAAGTCTGGAAGGCTTTCAGCCATGTCTTAGAGCAGTTTGCTCAGGTCTTTGCAGATAGTAAGGTTAAACTAGACGATTTTCTGGCCTTAGTCTTGTCAGGTATGCTTGTGTCCAATTATCGGACGGTGCCGGCGACAGTAGATGTGGTCAAGGTCCAGTCTTATGACCTGATAGAGCCTTTAGCAGCTCCTTACGTCTACGCAATTGGACTGACCCAGGAGCGTTTCCCGAAAATAGCGCAAAACAAGAGTTTGCTCAGTGATGAAGACCGGGCTCGGCTTAATGAAGCGACGGATTCTCAGTCGGAACTGCAGATTGCCAGTTCAGAGAATCTCAAGAAGAATCGCTATACAGCGCTTTCGTTGATTAATTCTGCTACCAAAGAGCTGGTCTTGTCTGCGCCAGCTTTGGTCAATGAAGTAGAGGACAGCATGTCGACCTATCTACTGGAATTGACTGCAGCACTGATTTCCTTGCCCATCATTGTCAAAAAGCCTCAAGCTTCTAGTGACGACATCGGCAGCTACCGAGCTCTACTTTCTCAAATTATCGAGCTCCATCAAGAGGAGATTGATCGAGAGTGGACAGCAGAGGAGCAGACTTTTTGGGCGGTGGCTGTCCGGGTTCTGCGCAAGAAATTGGCAGCAGAAGGCATCAGCATTCCGCAAATCAGCAAGGAACTGAAAACGGAGACTCTGCAGTCGGAAACTTTGCAAGCCCTCTACCCTCAGGAGCAGCCTCTGCGACTTTCAGCCTCTGCTCTCAATGAATATTTCCGGCATCAGTATGCTTATTTTCTCAAGTATGTTCTACGCCTGCAGGAAGAGTGGACCATTCATCCAGATGCTCGCAGTCATGGGATTTTCCTCCATCGGATCTTTGAAAAGGTCCTGCAGGATGATTCGTCTGCCGATTTTGACCGGCGTTTAGCGCAGGCCATGGAAGAGACCAGCCGAGAGGCCGAGTTTGAGAGCATCTACAGCGAGTCAGGTCAGACCCGTTTTGCGCGTCAGCTCTTGCTAGATACGGCGCGGGCGACCGGTCGTGTGCTGGCTCATCCAAGCGGGATTGAGACTATTGGCGAGGAGACTGGCTTTGGCTCAGCTTCTACGCCTTTCCTGACCTTGGAAAATGGCAGAGCAGTAACCGTGAGCGGTAAAGTGGATCGGATTGACCGTCTGACCAAGACCGAGAGTTTGGGAGTGGTGGACTATAAGTCTGGCGATATTAAGTTCAGCTTTGAAAAGTTCTTTAATGGACTGAATTCTCAGCTGCCGACCTATTTGGCAGCGATTGAGGAGTTAGCAGACTATCAAGAGGATAAGGGAACTTTTGGCGCCATGTATTTGCAGATGACCGATCCGATTGTGGCGCTTAAAGATACCAAGACCTTGTCGGATGCAGTCAATCAGTCTATGAAGCCACTCCAGTACAAGGGGCTTTTTGTGGCTGATGCTGTCAAGGAGCTTGGTCCGCTCTATGAAAAAAATAAGACCAACTTGCTGAGCCAGGAAGACTTGGACTTGCTGCTGGCCTACAATGCTTATCTCTACAAAAAAGCTGCAGAAGGCATTCTATCAGGCCATTTCGCAGTCAATCCTTATACAGAGAATGGGCGCAGCATTGCTCCTTATGTAGAGCAGTTTAAGTCCATTACTGGCTTTGAAGCCAATCTCCATCTAGGACAGGCACGCCAGTTAGAAAAGCTGGATGCAAGCAAGTTTGATAGGCGGCCGACTGGTGAGAAGTTGCGCCAGGCCTGGCTAGAAAAGATGAGGGAGGAGATGGAAAAATGAAGAGAATTCCTTTTTTAACTGCAGAAGAAATTGCTCTTAAGCAAGCCCAAGAAGCTGCTTCGGACAAGCCGCAGAAAAAGACGGCAGAGCAGATTGAGGCCATCTACTCCTCTGGCCAGAATATTCTGGTCTCCGCATCGGCCGGCTCGGGTAAGACTTTTGTCATGGTCCAGCGGATTATTGACCAGATTCTTAGAGGTGTTGCTGTCAGTCAGCTCTTTATCTCGACCTTTACTGTCAAGGCGGCAGGAGAGCTCAAAGAGAGGCTGGAGAAGGAACTGGGTCAGGCCTTGAAGGAGGCTGAAAGTCCTGAACTCAAGCAACATTTGGCCCAGCAATTGGCTGATCTGCCCAATGCTGACATTGGCACCATGGACGCCTTTACCCAGAAAGTACTTAGTCGCTATGGTTACCTGCTTGGTTTAGCACCGAATTTTCGGATTCTCCAGTCTGCCAGTGAGCAGCTGATTCTGCAAAATGAAGTCTTTAGCCAAGTATTTGATCGTTACTATAACAGCGAGCGTCAGGCTTTGTTTAGCCGTTTGGTTAAGAATTTTACTGGTAAGCGCAAGGATTTATCAGGCTTCCGGGAGCAAGTTTATCGGATTTACAGCTTTCTGCAGTCAACCAGCAGTCCTCAGCGCTGGCTGAAGGAAACCTTCCTTTATGGCTATGAGCACAGCGACTTTGCAGCAGAGAGAGAGCGGATATTTGGTCAAATCAAATCAGCCCTTTGGAATCTGGAAACCTTCTTTTCCGCCCATCTGGAGCATGAAGGAAGAGAATTTGCAGGTGCTAAATATCAGGAAAATGTCCAAGATGCTCTGACCGTCTTAGCAGGTCTGAATGAGCTATCATCGATAGAAGAAACAACTCAGATTCTCAAGCAGATTGTGGCACTTTCCCAACTGTCCAATGGTCAAGCCTTTACAGCTCGGGTTGGCAAGAATGCAGATGATCTTAAAAAAGAAATGGCCAAGGACTACAATGAGGCTAGGAAGCCCATGATTGAGCGGCTGCGTAGCTTTGACCAGCAGCTTTATCAACTGGACTTTATCGAGCAGCATCAGGATGAGTGCCTGCCTCTGGTTGAGCTTCTGAGGGATTTTGTGGCGGACTTTGCACAGGCTTACTTAGAGCGTAAGAAAGCAGAAAATGCCTTTGAATTTGGAGACATCAGCCATTTTGCTATTGAAATTTTAGAGAGATTCCCAGAGGTGCGTCGCTTTTATCAGGAACGTTACCACGAGGTCATGGTGGATGAGTATCAGGATACCAACCACACGCAGGAGCGCATGCTGGACTTGCTTGCCAGAGGGCAAAATCGCTTTATGGTAGGTGATATCAAGCAGTCTATCTACCGCTTCCGTCAAGCGGATCCGCAGATTTTCAGTGATAAGTTTAAGGCTTATCAAGAGGATAGCAGCCAGGGCAAGCTAATCGTCCTTAAGGAAAATTTCCGTAGTCATCTTGAGGTTCTTGAAGCGACCAATGATGTTTTCAAACGCCTGATGGATGAAGAAGTCGGGGAAATTGACTATAATGAAACCCACTATCTGGTGGCTGGCAATCCAGCTAAACGTGAGCCTAATCCAGCTAACCGTGCATCTTTCTTAATCTATGAAGGCTCCAAGGAGAGTCCGGAAGAGGAGGGTGATGAGGGCTTGCCACAGGCAGTATCAGCTGGGGAAGTGGACTTAGTCATCAAGGAAATCATTCGCCTGCACAATGAAGAAGGAGTGGCTTTTAAAGATATTACGCTGCTGACGGCATCCAGAACCCGCAATGATTTGATTTTAGCTGCCTTTGAGCAGCACCAGATTCCGCTGGTACCAGATGATGGCGCAGTAAACTATCTGCAGTCAGTAGAGGTATTGGTCATGCTAGACACCCTGCGGACCATCAATAATCCTCTGAATGACTATGCCCTGACTGCCCTTCTCAAGTCTCCCATGTTTGACTTTGGTGAGGATGAGCTGGCTCGGCTATCCTTGCAAGCCAGTCAAGAGCGTTCTCAGGAAAATCTCTATGAAAAGCTGGTTAATGCCCTTGAAGGTAGAGGTTTGCAAACAGCTTTAGTCACTGAGGAACTGCAGAAAAAATTGCAGCATTTCTATGAGACTCTGCAAAGCTGGCGGACTTATTCCAAGACGCATTCCCTGTATGATTTGATTTGGAAGATTTATCAGGACCGTTTCTACTATGACATGGTGGGAACTCTAGTCAATGGTGCCCAGAGACAGGCCAATCTCTATGCCCTCTCTTTGCGGGCAAATGAGTATGAAAAGTCCAGCTTTAAAGGCTTGTCTCGCTTTATTGGGATGATAGACCGTATCTTGGAAAATCAGCATGATCTAGCCAGTGTGCCAGTGGCAGCGCCTAAGGACGCCGTTCGTCTCATGACCATTCATAAGAGTAAGGGGCTGGAGTTCAAATACGTCTTCCTGCTCAATATGGACAAGGCCTTCAACCGTCAGGATAGTAGCTCTGCTATTATCCTTAGCCGGACCAAGGGAGTCGGCATCAAGTATGTGGCGGATGTATCGGTGTCTGTGAAAGATTCCTATGCACCGAATCAGCTGCGTATTTCCATGGATACGCTGCCTTATCAGCAGAATTTAGCAGAGCTGCAATTGGCTAGTTTGTCTGAGCAAATGCGTTTGCTTTATGTGGCCATGACGCGGGCTGAAACCAAGCTCTATCTGGTCGGCAAGGGCAGTCAAGAGGCCTTGGATAAGCGTCAGTGGGGCAAGAGCCAGCAAGGGCGTTTGTCTGCCAGTCTGCGCAGCCAGCTCAGCAATTTCCAAGACTGGCTCTATGCCATTCAGGATGTTTTTTCTGATGAGAATCTTGCCTACGAGACCCGTTTTGTTACTGATGAGGAGCTAACTGCTGAAGAGATAGGGCGAATTAATGAGCCTGTGCTCTTTCCCGCGGATGATTTGGCAGATAATCGTCAGTCGGACGACATCCGTCGGGCTCTGGATATTTTAGAAAGCGTAGATCGGCTGAATAGTCAGTATCGCTCTGCTATTGAGCTGCCTAGTGTGCGAACTCCAAGCCAGATTAAGAAGTTTTATGAGCCAATCATGGATACGGATGGCCTGGATATCATGGATGAGCGAGCAGCTTTTCGGCCTCAGCCCAGCTTTGAGTTGCCTGATTTTGGCAAGAAAGCCAAAGTGACTGGGGCTCAAGTCGGCAGTGCTGTTCATGAACTCATGCAGCGTATTCCTTTGGATAGCAGTCCTAGCATGGCTGTACTTCGTTCTGCCTTGGCTCAGGTTCAGGCTGATGACGCAGTCAAAAAGCAGATTCAGCTGTCTAAGATTGCATCTTTCTTTGAGACGGATTTGGGACGCCTCTTGATTGAGAACAGTGACAGAGTTCGTCGAGAAGCACCATTTGCCATGCTCAAGAGAGATGAAGCTAGTGGTCAGGAATTTGTTTTGCGGGGGATTTTGGATGGTTACCTGCTCTTTGAGGACCGAATCATTCTCTTTGATTACAAGACGGATAAATATAAAGATTCATCTGAGTTGATTGCTCGCTATCGTGGCCAGCTAGACTTATATGCTCAAGCTCTCAGCCGTTCTTATGGCATTTCGCAGATTGAAAAATATTTGATTCTGCTTGGCGGTGAGCAGCTGCAGGTAGTTAAGGTGGATTGATTAGCTTGTCATGTCTGGAAAGGAAGGAAGCCTGTGGAACAGTTAGAACGCATTCAAAAAATGGAAAAGCACCTGAATAAATATTCTCAGGTATTGGCAAGTGCTCAGGAAGCTTTAGCTGAGCTGGAGCGCTGCCAGTCAGATTATATCCAGCTGAGGGACTACTATACCAGTCAGGAATTTTTTGATGATTTAGAATTCTCGAATGGACCGGATTTCCCTGAAAATATAGCTTGCGGCGTCTTAAGCGAAGATGCTGTCTATGACCTGATGGGGGAGCATTTTGAAACAGCGATTAATCTGTTAGATTTGTCCAGCTCTATGCTGAAAGAACGTTAATTCATTTAGAAAGAAAAAAATATTTAATTTTTTTCAATTTTCCTCTTGCTTTTTAATAAAAATTCATGTAGAATATTCAACAATAAATTGAAAGCGATGAGAGAAAAAGTCTAAGACAAGAAACAGAGAGTGCCTAATGGTGAGACGGCATGCAATCCTTAGACGACACATTCTTGAGTGCGGATGCGAAATCAGTCAGCAGTCTGAGACTAGTGTCCGACGGCTGATTGCCGTTATCAATCTGGAGTCTCGTACTCCCAGAGGGTCCTCAGGTGACTGAGGTCCGAATAAAGGTGGAACCGCGTGTCAACGTCCTTGCAAAGTTTTTTTGCGAGGGCTTTTTATTATATTTAAACTAGAAGATTCCCTATTTTTCTTTAGCAAAGCGGTAAATTTCGTCTTTCATTTATTAGAAGTTCTAAAAGATAATCAGAATCATATAATGGCTAGTGTGAAAGAGAGGTGGCAAGATGGTTAAGCTAAAAGGTCTCAGGCAGATAAATCCCTATGTGGCGGGGCAGCAGCCCAATGAGCCAGACATGATTAAGCTCAATACCAATGAAAATGCTTATGGGCCAAGTCCTAAGGTGGCAGAGGCCCTGCAGAACTTTGACTCCCAGGAGTTGCGCAAATATTCCAGTTTGGATCAGGCGGAGCTCTGTCAGGCTTTGGCGACAAATTTGGGTGTATCGTCTGACCAGCTCATTATCGGCAATGGCAGTGATGACATCTTGTCCATGGCTTTCCTGGCCTTCTTTAACAGCGGCGAATCGGTCTTATTTCCGGACTTAACCTATGGTTTTTACAAGGTCTGGGCGGACCTCTACCATATACCTTTTCGAGAAATCCCTCTGACAGCTGATTTTGAGGTCCATCCCTCCGACTATTTTGGAGACAATGGCGGCATTATCCTAGCCAATCCCAATGCTCCGACGGGGATTTATCTGCCGCTGGATCAGCTGGAGGAAATTCTGGCGTCCAATCAGGATGTGGTAGTGGTGGTGGATGAGGCTTATATTCACTTTGGCGGTCAATCTGCCCTGCCTCTGCTAGACACCTATCCCAACCTCTTTATCACACGGACCTTTTCCAAGGATGCGGCCTTGGCTGGTCTGCGGGTGGGCTACGGCATCGGCCATCCAGACTTAATAGCCGTCATGAAAGCTGTCAAGGACTCCATCAATCCTTACTCAGTGGATATGTTAGCAGAGCGATTAGCTCTTGCGGCAGTCGAAGATTGGGATTATTATCTGGAGACCGGTAGAGCCATTCAAGAGACCCGAGATTGGTTTGCTGGGGAATTGGCTGCGCTGGATTTTCAAGTCCTGCCTAGTCAGACCAACTTTGTCCTAGCCCAGCCTAGTGGAATTTCTGCAGCAGAGCTTTTTCAGCAGCTAGAAGAGCGTCAGATTTATGTGCGGTATTTTCCAAAAGCAGAACGAATCAAAGACTTCCTGCGCATCTCTATCGGACAGCGAGAGGAGATGGAAACAGTCCTGGCAGCTATCAAGGAAATTTGCAGCAGCTGAGAGTTTGACTCAAAGTCAGCCGGTGTATGAATAGAGCAAGAAAGGAAAGCAACCTATGAATAAAATCACCCTTCCGATTGGCATGCATGACAAGCTTTTCAAGAGGGCGCGTGTGACCTATGAGATTGAGCGGGACATCAGTGATTTTCTGATGGATCAGGGCTTCAATCGGATTGACACGCCGACTTTGGAGCACTTCGAGGTCTTCAGTGACCATGTGGAGGCCCATCATTATCATCTTTTCGATAAAAAAGGCGAGCTATTGGTGCTGAGGCCAGATGTGACCAGTCAGATTGGTCGGGTTATTGCTTCGACCAGGGTGCATACGCCGACCAAGTTTTCCTATTCGGGCAAGGTTTTTCACTATCAAGAAGAGCTGCGCGGTCTTGCTAACGAGCTCAGTCAAGCTGGTATTGAGATTATCGGCTATCCAGCTCGTGAGGCGGTGCTTGAGGCTATCAAGACAGCCAAGCAGTCGCTGGATTTGGCGCAGGTTAAGTCTTATCAGTTCGAGTTTTCCCATGCAGCAATCCTGCAGACAATTCTAGAGAGTCTGGCCTTGGATTCGCAGGAGGAGACCCAGCTGCTAGATTATATTCGCAAGAAAAATAGGACGGGACTCTTTGAATTCACCCAGACCAGACCTAGTGAATTTGATGATTTTTTGCAGGAGCTGCCCTATTTGTTTGGTCCTAGCCAACAGGTTTTAGCTAGGGCTAGAGAGATAGTTGACAACGAGCGGATATTGACGGCTTTAGATGATGTGGAGCAAGTTTTGCAGAGCCTATCAGGCTTGCTGGATCAGACAACCATGGACTTGGGACAGGTAGCGACCATGCCTTACTATACCGGCCTGACCTTCAAGGTCTTTGGCAACCGAGTGCCAGATGCTTTTCTATCTGGTGGGCGCTATGATCAGCTTTTCAAGCGCTTCGGGGCAGCAGAACTGACAGCTATCGGCTGGTCCCTAGACATTGACAGCGTCTATCAGGCCATTCATGATGACCTACCAGACGAGGGCGGAAAGGAAGGTGACAGCAGATGAGTCAGATTACCATTGCCCTGACCAAGGGGCGGATTGAGGAAGATACGGTCAAGCTCTTGACCAAGGCTGGCTTTGATATGTCCTTCATGGCAGACAAGGGGCGCAGCTTGATTTTTGAAAGTCCAGACAGTCGCTTTCGCTTTCTCTTAGTTAAGGGGCCTGACGTGACGACCTATGTGCGCCATGGAGTCGCTGATTTGGGCATTGTCGGCAAAGACATTCTCTTTGAGCATCCGACTGGCTATCTGGAGCTGCTGGATCTGAACTTTGGCCTTTGTAAATTCTCACTGGCCTCGGTGCCCAGCTATGACCCTCATGATCACAAGCGCAAGCGGATTGCGACCAAGTACCCAACGGTAGCGACTGATTATTTTAATCAAAAGGGGGAAGATGTGGAAATCATCTCCATTCAAGGCAGCGTGGAGATTTCACCGGTGCTGGGTCTGGCGGATGCTATTGTCGATATTGTGGAGACGGGGCATACCCTGTCAGCTAACGGCCTGCTGGTTTTTGAAGACATTTGTCGGGTGTCAGCCCGGCTCATTGCTAATCAGGCTTCCCTGAAAAATAACCCAGATATCATGCCTTTTGTGGCAAGGATTGAATCCCTAGTAGGAAGAAGAGAGGTGGCTTTTAAATGACAATTATCAAACGTTTAAGCGGAAGTAATGAAGAAATTTCACGGATTTTATACGAAGAGCAACTGCAGCTCAGCCAGCAAAACTTAGATGTGGAAGAAGCAGTGGCTGAGATTATTGAAACGGTCAAACAAGACGGTGACCAAGCTTTGAGAGACTATACCATGCTTTTTGACAAGGTTGAGGTGACAGATTTTGAGATTGGGCAGGAGCTGATTGATCAGGCTTTTGAGGAGATTGATCCAGAGGTCTTGACCGCCCTGAAAAATGCCCAAGCTAATATCGAATCCTACCACCGCCAGCAGTTGGAGACTGGTTTTGAGGATAGTCCGAGTGAGGGTATTATCCGTGGTCAGTTGATTCGGCCGATTGAGCGGGTCGGCACCTATGTACCTGGGGGCACCGCAGCCTATCCATCTTCCGTCCTCATGAATGTTATCCCCGCCAAGATTGCTGGTGTCAAGGAAATCATCATGATTACACCGCCCCAAGAGCATTTTACGCCAGCGATTTTGGTTGCAGCCAAGCTGGCTGGTGTGGATCGGATTTTCCAAATTGGCGGTGCCCAAGGTGTAGCTGCTCTAGCTTATGGAACTGAGACCATTCCCAAGGTGGATAAGATAACTGGGCCGGGCAATATCTTTGTGGCTACAGCCAAGAAGATGGTTTATGGTGTCGTGGGAATTGATATGATTGCCGGACCTTCGGAGATTGGAGTCATTGCGGATCGTTCAGCCAGTCCAGTCTATGTGGCGGCCGACCTCCTGTCGCAAGCTGAGCACGACAAGCTAGCTCGGGCTATTCTGGTGACTGACTCGGAAGAGTTGGCAGACCAAGTCGAAGCAGAGCTGGACAGACAGCTGAAAGAGCTGCCGCGGGAGGAAATCGCGCGTGCTTCGATTGAGAACAACGGCCGCATCATCCTTGCACCCTCGAAGGAAGCCATGTTTGAGCTTATGAATCAGGTGGCACCGGAGCATTTGGAAATTGCCATGGATGATGCCTACAGCTATCTGGATCAGGTTGAAAATGCTGGCTCTGTCTTTCTGGGGCATTATACCAGTGAGCCAATCGGTGACTACTATGCGGGAGCCAATCACGTTTTGCCGACAACCAGCACCAGCCGCTTTTCATCAGCTCTGGGTGTCTATGACTTCATCAAGCGCATCCAGTACACCCAGTACAGCCGTGCTGCTATAGGAGCAGCTGACAAGGATATTACTAGTCTGGCCTATGCAGAAGGCCTGCAGGGACATGCCAAGGCCATTGAAGCCCGCAGACAGGAAAAATAAAAGGAGTTGCCATGAGACAAGCTGAAATCAAGCGTAAAACACAGGAGACCGATATTGAAATAGCTGTCAATCTGGACCAACAGGAGCCGGTAGCTATCGAGACCGGTGTCGGCTTCTTTGACCACATGCTGACCCTTTTTGCCCGCCACAGTCGGATTGCTCTGACGGTCAAGGCTGAAGGCGACCTATGGGTGGACAGCCACCATACGGTTGAGGATGTAGGCATCGTGCTGGGGCAGGCTCTGCGTCAGGCTTTGGGAGACAAGGCTGGTATCAACCGCTACGGTACTAGCTTTGTGCCTATGGATGAAACGCTGGGTATGGCCAGCCTGGACCTATCCGGTCGCTCCTATCTGGTCTTTGAGGCTGATTTTGACAATCCCAAGCTTGGGAATTTTGACACCGAGCTGGTGGAGGAATTTTTCCAAGCCCTAGCCTTTAATCTACAGATGAATCTGCACCTGAAAATCCTTCATGGCAAGAACAGTCACCACAAGGCGGAAAGCCTCTTTAAAGCGACTGGACGAGCTCTGCGGGAGGCTATTACGATAAATCCAGAGATTCATGGAGTCAACTCCACCAAGGGCTTGCTCTAGCTTGTCCTTCTGAGTGAAAGGAGTTGATGTAGAGATGATGATTGTTATTGATTATGACGCGGGAAATACAGCCAATGTCCTCCGTGCTCTGGCTCAGGTCGGAGTAGAAGCGCACCTGTCAGCTGATCCGCAGGAAATTTTGGACGCCGATGGTTTGATTTTACCAGGTGTCGGTGCTTTTCCTACGGCTATGCAGGAGTTGGAAAGGCGAGGGCTGGTTTCCGTTATTCAGCAGGCTGTGGCTGATCGCAAGCCTCTTTTGGGGATTTGCTTAGGCATGCAGCTCCTGCTGGAGTCTGGATTGGAGAATGGTCAAAACTCTGGACTGGGCTTGCTTCCCGGTGTTTGCCGCCGGATTCCGGACCAGGCTGGTCTGCCTGTGCCTCATATGGGCTGGAATGACTTACAGGTCCAGCAGTCGTCTGCTTTGACAGCTGGTCTCGAGGGCCAGTCAGTCTATTTCGTCCATAGCTACTATACAGATGTTCCGGAGGTGTACTTGGATGTGACGGCTGATTATGGGAGACCTATCCCAGCCATGATTCACAGAGGCTCGGTCTTTGGCTGTCAGTTTCACCCAGAAAAGTCTGGCGCTGTAGGCCTCGGTATCCTAGAGAAGTTTAAGGAGTATGTCTATGAAAATACTGCCCGCTATTGATATCAAAGACGGTCAGGCCGTCCGCCTTTTTAAAGGGGATTTTAGTCAGAAGACAGTGGTAAATCCCGATGTTTTGGAGCAAGCTCGAGTTTTCAAAGAAGCCGGGGTTACTATGATTCATGTGGTTGACTTGGACGGAGCCTTAGAAGGTCGGGCGGCCAATCGAGATTTGATTGCACAGATTAAGTCGGATACTGGTCTAGCTATCCAAGTCGGGGGCGGCATTCGCAGTCTGGATCAGATTGAAGATTACCTGGCAGTTGGCATTGACCGTGTCATCATCGGCTCTATGGCTGTTAAGAATCCTGATTTTGTTAAGGAAGCGCTGGAGCGCTTTGGAAGCAGCAAAATCGTGATTGGCATTGATGCGAAAGACGGTCTAGTTGCGACTGAGGGCTGGCTGGAAACCAGCAGTCAGGACTATATCAGCCTAGCATTGGCCATGGAAAAGCTCGGCGTCCGTCTCTTCGTCTATACAGATGTGGACCGAGACGGAACTCTGACTGGCCCGAATATCCAGCATTATCAAAAATTGCTGGCAGCGCTCAAGGATGCTCAAGTCATTGCCTCTGGCGGCATTCAGTCAGCAGAGGATTTGGAAGAGCTGAAAAAGCTGGGCTTGGCTGGTGCCATTGTGGGCAAGGCCTATTACAGTGGACGAGTTAGCCTAGAGCAGATCAAGGAAGCAGAAAGGGGCTAGCCATGCTAAAAAAACGAATCATTCCCTGTCTAGATGTCAAGGACGGTCGGGTGGTCAAGGGTATCAACTTTGTCAATCTGACTGATGTGGGCGATCCAGTTGATGCGGCCAAGGCCTACTATGAAGCCGGCTGTGATGAGTTGGTCTTTCTGGATATCACCGCCACTCATGAGGAGCGAAACACGACGGTCGAGATGGTCCGGCGCGTGGCAGAGCAGGTTTTCATTCCCTTTACCGTCGGGGGCGGCATTCGTACGGTTGAGGACATGAAGAGGATGCTCCAGGCTGGGGCGGATAAGGTTGCGGTTAATTCATCAGCACTGGCAAATCCTCAGCTTTTAGCTGACTGCGCTGAGAAGTTCGGTAGCCAATGTGTGGTGCTGGCCGTGGATGCTAAGAAAGAAGCGGATGGCAGCTGGCATGTTTATCTGGCTGGTGGCCGTAAGGACAGCGGTCGCGACCTTTTAGATTGGGTTCAAGAAGCTGTCGGTCTAGGAGCGGGGGAAATTCTTCTGACCAGTATGGACAAGGACGGGACCAAGTCTGGTTTTGACTTGCCTATGCTGGA
>CAUSZI010000007.1:0-57648 GCA_963536045.1 uncultured Streptococcus sp. | reverse complement strand
CATTTCCTCCAGATGCTGGAAGCGGTTCTCAAAGACGGTCTCAATCATCGTAGACTCGCCCTTGGCCATGGCCATCAGCGCCGTAAACTGAGCCTGCATGTCCGTTGGGAAGCCTGGATAAGGAAGGGTCTTGACCGCAACCGGTCTAAGTTTCGAAACATCGGAACGAATCCGAATCCCTTCATCTTCCTCTGTCACTTCCACTCCCATTTCCTGCATTTTGGAAAGCAGGGGACGATTGTGCTCCCAAATGGCATCCTCAATCAGCAAGTCACCGCTGGTCATAGCTGCAGCAACCATAAAAGTTCCTGCTTCGATACGGTCTTGAACCACATTATGCTTGGCACCTCGCAGCTGGTCCACTCCGACAATCGTCAGAGTCTCTGTACCCGCTCCTCTGACTTTGGCTCCCATTTCATTCAAAAATAGGGCTAGATCAACGATTTCAGGCTCCCGAGCAGCATTTTCAATCACTGTGGTGCCTTGAGCCAGCGTAGCAGCCATCATGATGTTTTGCGTTGCTCCCACACTAGGAAAGTCCATGTAAATGTGGGCACCCTTGAGTCGCTCTGCCTTCGCTTCGATATAACCCGCTGTTTGGGTAATCTGAGCGCCCATGGCTTCTAAGCCCTTCAGGTGCAAGTCAATGGGCCGACTGCCAATCGTACAGCCGCCTGGCATGGAAACCTTAGCATGACCATTACGAGCTAGAACTGGCCCCAAAACAACGATAGACGCTCGCATTTTGCTGACGTATTTGTAAGGCGCTTCCTCAGACAAAGGCTGAGTGGCATCCACAACAACTGTATTTTCTTCCTGATTAAAATCCACCTGAGTGTTTAAACCGCGGACCACATTGTTCATGGTAAAGACATCAGACAAGACCGGAACATTTTTCAAAACAGACTGACCCTCGCTAGCCAAGACTGTCGCTGCTAAGAGAGGCAGGACCGCATTTTTTGCTCCTTCAATCTTGACCTTTCCGACCAAGCGATTATCTCCACCTTGAATAATAATTTTTTCCATACCGATTCCTTACTCTAAATTTTTAAAATCATCCATACTATCATACCATAAAATCAAAAATATGACCTTATAAAGTACCATTAAAAATCGCCCGGCTCATATCGTAAATACCAATGAAGAAAAGGCTGACTAAATAGCCCAAGGCAATGCTAAACAAGAGAATCAAAAAGCGAATTTTCATCGCATTATCGGCATTAACCTTGAAAAATCTCTCCCACTCAACAACCGTTGACAGCAGATGAAAGGCAAAGAAAATAAAGAGCAAATGACTGCATAATTTAAAAACAACTTCTACCATAACTTTTATTATACCACAAGACTCCAGTCAGGGACGAACTAAATAGTCCCCCCTTTTTCTTTGGAAAAGAAAACTGAGACAGATCTGCCTCAGTTTTTCGTATTCAGTTTGTATTCAAGAAACCAAATCTCGTCAGATGAAAGATGACTTCCATCAATCTAGACAAAATAGCTTCTTATAATCTTGTTCCGACATTGATCCGGTTGATTGCCCGCTGCAGGGCGATCTTAGCCCGGCGTTCTTGATCAATCAAATGCTTATCATGTGCTTCTTCGATTTCTTGCTCAGCTCGGAGCTTAGCTCGCTCAGCCCGACTAATGTCGATATCTCGCTCACGCTCAGCTGAGTCTGCCACAATGGTAATGACATTATCTGCAATTTCAATGATTCCGCCATTAACCGCAATCCAGTCGATATGCTTGTCATCGTCAACCCGGCGCACCTTAACCTGATCTACTTCTAAAACAGCGATGGTATTGATGTGACGAGGTAAAATACCCAACTCACCATCAATGGTCTTTACGGAAACAAATGCAGCATGGTGATCATAAATAAGACCATCCGGTGTCACAATTTGTACTGTCATTTGAGCCATCATTCACCTCTTAGAATCCCATTTTCTCAGCCTTGGCCAATACATCCTCGATGGAGCCCACACCACGGAAGGCATCTTCTGGCAGCTTATCGTGCTTGCCTTCAAGGATTTCCTTGAAGCCACGAACCGTTTCAGCTACTGGCACATAGGAACCTGGCTGGCCGGTAAATTGCTCTGCCACATTGAAGTTCTGTGACAGGAAGAACTGGATCCGGCGTGCACGTGCAACCAGAGTCTTCTCATCATCTGACAACTCATCCATACCAAGGATAGCAATGATATCCTGCAACTCATGATAACGTTGCAGAACCCGCTTAACCTCTGCTGCCACTGCATAGTGCTCTTCTCCCACAATCTCAGGAGAAAGGGCACGCGAGCTGGAAGCGAGTGGATCCACGGCTGGATAAATCCCCAGCTGAACCAATTTCCGTTCTAGGTTGGTCGTAGAGTCCAAGTGAGCAAAAGCTGTCGCTGGTGCTGGGTCAGTATAGTCATCCGCTGGCACATAGATAGCCTGGATGGAAGTAACGGAACCTTTCTTAGTTGATGTGATACGCTCTTGAAGTTGTCCCATTTCTGTAGCAAGTGTTGGTTGGTAACCAACGGCTGATGGCATGCGGCCCAAAAGGGCAGATACCTCAGAACCAGCCTGCGTAAAGCGGAAGATGTTGTCAATAAAGAGCAGCACGTCCTGACCTTCCACATCACGGAAATATTCCGCGATGGTCAGTCCGGTAAGAGCAACCCGCATCCGAGCTCCTGGCGGTTCATTCATCTGACCGAAGACCATAGCGGTCTTTTCGATAACGCCAGATTCTTTCATTTCCCAGTAGAGGTCATTCCCTTCACGCGTCCGTTCACCAACACCTGTGAAGACAGAAATCCCACCGTGCTCTTGGGCAATGTTGTGAATCAATTCCTGAATCAGGACTGTCTTCCCAACTCCCGCACCGCCAAAGAGACCGACTTTCCCACCTTTCAGATAAGGAGCTAGAAGGTCGATAACCTTGATCCCTGTTTCCAGGATTTCTGATGAAGTCGATAGTTCATCAAAGGTCGGTGCCTTCTTATGAATCGGCTGGCGCTCTGCATCTTCTGCAAAAGGCGCATCCAAGTCAATAGTATCCCCAAGGACATTGAACACCCGGCCCAGAGTTTCCTTGCCGACCGGCACAGAAATCGGACGACCAGTATCCAAGACCTCCAAACCACGCGTCAAACCATCGGTCGACTCCATGGCAATGGTCCGCACCACACCGTCACCAAGCTCAAGAGCTACTTCAAGGACGATTTTTGATTTTTTCTCATCATTTTTATAGACTACAAGTGCATTATTTATCTCAGGTAGTTTGTCTCCGGCAGCAAACGCAACGTCTACAACCGGCCCGATAACCTGAGCAATTTTGCCTGAGCTCATGTTTTTTCCCTCGTTTAATTTCTAATTCATTTGTGGCCTTATTCAAGCGCACTTGCACCCGCCACGATTTCAGTAATTTCCTGCGTAATGGCTGCCTGCCGAGCGCGGTTGTACTGAATAGTCAAATCACTGATGACTTTTTTAGCATTGTCTGTCGCTGTCTGCATAGCAGTCATACCGGCAGCATTTTCAGCCGTCTTGGCATCAATAATGGCACCGTAAATCATACTCTCTGCAAACTGGGGCAGTAGTTGATCCAAGATAGAATCCCGACTGGATTCCAGTTCCAGATTCAGCGTATAATCTTCATCAGCTTCATTGGGGTCCAAGTCAATAATTGGCAGCATCTGCTCCACCCGCATCTGACTGGTCAGACTGTTGACATGGTGGTTATAGCAGACATAGAGCTCATCAAAGAGCTCATTCTGATACATCTCAATGGTCTTGCTAATGATTTTACGGACCTCATCAAAGCTAGGCTGGTCGGCTAAACCACGCAGTTCATAAACTGGCTGAATACCCCTAGCTCGGAAGAAATCAGCACCGACACTTCCGATACAGATGACTTCAAAGTCCTCTCCAGTCGGATGGTACTCAGCTTTCAGCTCCATCAAAGCTTTGAGAATGGTCGCATTGTAGCCACCTACCAGACCGCGGTCAGAAGTAATGACGATATAGGCTGATTTCTTGACTGGCCGACTGATTAACATCGAGTGATGACGGGCATTTTCTGCCTCGTGGCCATGCAGCATATCCGTAACCAACTTACGCACTTTCTGGGCATAGACCTGAAAGTTTTTAGCTGCTTCCTCAGATTTTCCCAGCTTAGCAGCAGAAACCATCTGCATGGCATTGGTGATTTGACTGGTGTTTTTCGTGGATGCAATTTTATTTTTAATATCATTTAATGAAACTGCCATCTGACACCTCTATTCCTATTTGAAGCTAGACTGGTCAATAAACTCAGTAATGGCAGCATCCAAGACTTCCTCACTTGGAAGGTCTTTCGTTGCCCGAATAGTTTCATAAATGCTTTCTTGATGTGCATCAAAGTAGGCAAATAATTCTGACTCAAAGCGCAGAATATCATCTACTGGCACACTATCTAAGAAACCATGGGTCAAAGCATAGAGAATCACGACCTGCTTTTCAACTGGCAGCGGCTCATGAATCGGCTGCTTTAAGACTTCAACAGTCCTGCGGCCACGATTAAGCTTGGCCTGCGTTGCCGCATCCAAATCACTACCAAACTTAGTAAAGGCCTCCAGCTCCCGATAAGAAGCCAGGTCGATACGCAGGGTTCCAGCTACTTTCTTCATAGCCTTGATTTGGGCTGAGCCCCCAACCCGTGATACAGAAGAACCTGCATCAATGGCCGGACGTACCCCAGCATTGAACAAGCTGTCGCTGAGGAAAATTTGTCCATCAGTGATTGAAATCACATTGGTCGCGATATAAGCCGAAATGTCTCCTGCCTGCGTTTCAATAAATGGCAGAGCTGTAATCGAACCACCGCCCAGCTCATCAGAAACCTTGGCTGAACGTTCCAAGAGACGGCTATGTAAATAGAAAACATCTCCAGGAAAGGCCTCACGGCCTGGCGGACGACGGAGTAAGAGGGACAGTTCACGGTAGGCCACTGCCTGCTTGGACAAGTCATCATAGACAATCAAAACATGCTTGCCATTATACATGAACTCTTCTGCCATCGCTACACCAGCATAAGGCGCTAGGAAGAGCAGAGGCGATGGCTGTGAAGCAGAGGCTGTGACGACAATGGTATAGTCTAAAGCACCATACTGACGGAGCGTTTCTACCTGCGTACGGACAGTAGATTCTTTCTGACCAATCGCCACATAGATACAAATCATATCCTGACCTTTCTGGTTCAGGATGGCATCAATGGCAATGGTTGTCTTCCCAGTCTGACGGTCGCCGATAATCAGCTCACGCTGGCCGCGGCCAATCGGAACCAAGGCATCAATAGCCTTGAGACCTGTCTGCAAAGGCTCAGATACTGACTTACGCTGCATAACACCTGGAGCCGGTGTTTCAACCGGACGTGTCTTATCCGTGACAATGTCACCAAGTCCATCAACAGGACGACCCAGCGGATCAACAACCCGTCCAATCAAGGCCTCTCCCACAGGAACTTCCATGATTTTACCAGTCCGGCGGATGGTATCTCCCTCACGAATGTCTGTAAAGTCTCCCAAGATGATAATCCCAACATCGGTCGACTCTAGATTTTGCGCCATACCATAAGAGCCATTTTCAAAGATTAACAGCTCTCCGCTCATAGCCTTATCCAGTCCATGAGCGCGCGCGATTCCATCACCAATATAAGTGACGACCCCTGTTTCTGTGACGTCAAAATTTGGCTGGAAATTTTCAATTTGTTGCTTAATTAAAGCGCTGATTTCTTGTGCGTTAATCGCCAAAATTCACACCACTTTCTATTTCAATTTTTCTTTTACGACTTGCAATTGACGTTTTATGCTCGCATCAATTGTTTTGTTATTGGCGGAGATGACAAAGCCGCCAATCAAACTGCTGTCCAATTCTTCTTTGAGCGAGCGGACCTTTAGCCCCATCTTCTGCTCAATAATCGGCCGAATCTTCTCCTTCTGACTGGCTGTCAAAGGCTGAACAGAGCGCAGCGTCACCTCAAATTCATTGCTAATCTTTTCAAGCTGATGCTGACTCTCCAACACAATCTCGTAAAAGAGGTCTTCACGATGATTGAGAATGACAATTTCAATCAGATTATCAAGCAATTGCGACCCTGAGTTTTGAAAGAGTCTCAGACTCTTCTCTTTCTCATGGTCACTGATGCCAATATGTGACAAAAAGTCAGCAAGGCCGGTCTCCGCGAAAACAGCCTTAATCTGACTCAGTTTTTCAAAAACATCTTCTTGCTGACCTTTTTCAAAGACCGTCTGAACAAAAGGCAAAGCATATTTTTCAATGATTGCATATTGCTTCTTATCCATCAGGCATCTCCTAACTGTTTGATATAGCGGTCAATGAGCTCGCTCTGAGCTTCCTTGTCCAGCTCCTGACTCAAAATCTTACTAGCCAGAGTCACTGTCAAGTCAGCCACTTCTCCTTTGATGCTGCTCATAGCCTCTGCCTTATTTTGGGCAATTTCCTGATTGGCTTTAGCCTTTAAGCGTCCTGCTTCTTCTGCTGCATCAGCTAGGATTCCAGCCTTGTTCTTTTCAGCTGTCTCCTTAGCTGTTTCAACGATAGCAACGGCTTCTGCACGACTTCCTGCCAGAGCTTCCTCGCGTTTTTGCGCTAAGTCTTCTGCCTTTTGACGCGCAGCCTCTGCACTGTCAATATCGTCAGAAATTTTCTTTGCTCTTTCTTCAAAAATGCTGGTGATATTGCCCCAAGCAAATTTCTTGATTAGGACAATCAAAAGAAGAAAGGAGCCGGCTATCAGGATAAAGTTGCCAATAATTTCACCTATGGTTATATTCATCTTATCTATCCTTTCTTTTTATTCTTCCCCACCATTAATCTTTTTACCGAGATACATAGAGGTCAGCATGGTAAAGACATAGGCTTGGATACAGGAGATAAAAATAGAAAAACCTGTCCAAACCATGTTCATGATAAAGGCAACCGGATACCAGTAAGCCGCTTGATTTGCTAACATTAACAACAAACTAGCCAATGCTTCACCCGCAAAAATATTCCCATAAATCCGCAAGGCTAGGGAAGCAAAGTTGGTAAACTCTTCCAAGATATTCATGGGTGTCATGATACCCGGAGTCACAAAACCTTTTAGATATCCTTTTATCCCTTGACGTCGGACTCCTTCGACATGACAGAAAATCGTCACCAAAAGAGAGAAACCTAAGTCAAAAGCGAGATTGGCTGTTGGCGATGTCCAGAGATTAAAGCCATTGGTTGTCTGAACCTTGGCCATCAGTCCCAAGTTATTAGCCACCACTACGAAAAGAAAGAGGGAGAATAGAAAGAGCGAATAATTCTTCATATAATGCTCGCCAATATTTTCCTTGGTAAAATCAATGACAAAGTCATAGATATATTCCAAAGCATTTTGCTTTCGTGACGGCTTAATCGTCATCTTTCGACTTGCCCAATACACAAATCCAAAAATTATAAGCACCGTGAGCAGGGTCATGGCCAGTAGGGTCAAATCAAAGGTCACAGGACCCACATTGATAGTTGGATTGATACTTTCTTCCAACAGATGACACCCCCTTTTCTAAAGAGAATCTTTTCTTATTTGATAAAAAATGCCATAGCCATTGTTACAAAGAAAGTCCCCTCAACAAAAGCAATTCCTAAAAGCAAAAAAACTCTCAACTGACTGATGATTTCTGGCTGACGAGCTGCTGCCTTAAATAGATTACTCATAATCATACCTTCAGCAATTGATACGCCCAAGCAGGCCAAACAAAGTCCTAAATATGTTAAATTCATGATGACTTCTCCTTTATATTTTAAAATTTACTTCCTTAGTTTACTCCTAAAATATCGAATAGTCAATCTTTTACCACCATTGAAAGCGTTTTTTGTTTCATTCTTTTGATTTATAAATTTTCCTGTCAAAACAATTGAATTATTGTTGATATACAAACTATTCTGCTATATAAATAAGAGGAAAGTGATTAAAATTTCACTTATTTCATATGTTTTTTAAAGAAAAAAGAGCAAAATGATTATTTGCTCTTGATTTTCCTCTAGTTATGGATGGCTGACAATCAGCTGCAAATCTCCAGACAAGGTCCATTCAGTGACGTCGCTTGACAGGATGAAATGGTCCCCTTTTTCGAGTGGGTAGACTGCTCCATCAACTTCTAGCTCACCAACACCTTCCAAGACACTGACCAAGCTATAGTCCGCTGTCTTTTTAAAATTAACTGAACCGGCAATATCCCACTTGTAAACAGCAAAGAAGTCATTGGCCACCAAAAGAGTAGAAGTCAAACTATCTGACTGAATGGTAACAGGACGGCTATTAGCAGGCTCACCGATAGTCAAAACATCAATAGACTGCTCCAAATGCAGCTCACGAAGATTGCCAGCATCGTCCTTGCGATCAAAGTCATAGACACGATAGGTTGTGTCACTGGACTGCTGAGTCTCCAAAATCAGAATCCCCGAGCCAATGGCATGCATGGTGCCACTAGGGACATAGAAGAAATCGCCAGCTTTTACCGGAATTTTGGTCAGAAGACGGTCCCAGTCCTTGCTCTCAATCTGCTGGCGCAGCTCTTCCTTGCTCTTGGCATTGTGACCATAGATAATCTCTGCTCCTTCGTCTGCAGCAATGACATACCAGCATTCAGTCTTACCAAGCTCCCCTTCGTGCTCTAGTCCATAGGCATCATCAGGATGGACCTGAACACTGAGCCAGTCATTGGCATCTAAAATCTTGGTCAAAAGCGGAAAGACAGGTTCCGGACGATTGCCAAAAAGCTCACGGTGCTCGGCATAGAGAACATCTAACTTCTGGCCTGCAAAGCGTCCGTTCTTGACGGTTGATACACCATTAGGATGAGCCGAGATAGCCCAGTACTCCCCTACATGGTCGCTGGGAATCTCATAGCCAAAGACATCGCGCAGCTTGGTACCGCCCCAAATCTTCTCCTGCATCACAGACTGTAGAAATAATGGTTCTGACATGGTTTTCTCCTTAAATATTTTTCAGATCCAGCAAGGAATAGCCCTTGGTGTCGAAACGGTTGTTACTGCTTACATTATAATATAGCATAGGCACTTTGTCTACTATCTGCCGAAAACAGGTCCTTTATAATAAAAAAAGTAAAGCTCCCCAGCAAATGCCGCAAAGATAACCGACCAGCACATCCTTTGGATAGTGTACGCCGCCAATCACGCGCACTGCGGCCAGCCCTGCTGAAAGCAAGAGGCAAATAAGCCCCGGCAGCCAGAAAAAGTAGAGCAAGCACATGGAAATCACTGTCGCCGAAAAGACATGGCGGCTGGGCATGGATTTACCTGATGTATCCTTGGCCAGCAAGGGTTGAATAGCCCATTTTTCGTAAGGTCGTGCTTGATTCAGTCGTTTACGAATAGCCGACAGCAGAGCAAATCCAATAGCTGGTAAGAAGAAAAAAGCAAGCAGCCCTTTCCAGCCTTCCGTCAGAAAGGCACTGATTAGAACGAGACCATAAACGATAGGTATGAACAAGGTCATTCCCCTATTGAAGTAAACCAACCCTTTCAGCCACTGAGGGCGACTGCGAAAGGGAGCCGTTAATTGTTGATAAAAAATGGTGTAGTCTTTCATGCTTGCTTACCCTGCTTTTCTAAAAGTTGGACTCTCATGCTTTCTCTACTATAGCACATTTCTAGACAAGATGGTAGATGGATAGCAAAAGAGACTGAGATCCAGGCCCCAATCTCTTATTGTTCATGTTTTCTGAAGAGTATTATTTCTCCAAATTCCAGATTTCCTTGGCATATTGTTCAATGGTATCATCTGAAGTAAACTTGTCTGATGTAGCAATGTTAATCAAGCTCATGCGAGCCCATTTTTCTTTGTCACGATAGAGAGCATCAATCTTCTCTTGAGCTTCCACATAGGCATGAAAGTCTTCCAAGAGGAAGTATTCATCATTGTGGGTGATGAGGGCTTCGTAGATTTCAGAGCCTTCTTCACGAACGTTTGGAATGGTACCGTTGACAAAGGTATCCACCACCCGGCGAATGTCTGGATTGCTCTCATAGACACCGCGTGAGTAGTAATCGTGGCGGGCATAGTGCTCGTAAACCTCGTCCTTGTCCATCCCGAAGATAACAATGTTGTCGTCACCGACCTCGTCCTTGATTTCGATATTGGCCCCGTCCAGTGTAGCCAAGGTAATGGCGCCTGTCATCATGAACTTCATGTTGGAAGTGCCAGAAGCCTCCTTGGAAGCCAGAGAAATCTGCTCGGATACATCTGCCGCTGGAATAATGAGCTCAGCTAGGCTGACCCGGTAGTTTTCTAGGAAAACAACCTTGAGTTTGCCTTGCAGGCTTTCATCCTTGTTGACCAGATTAGCCACTTCATTGATCAGCTTTATAACAGACTTGGCAAAGTGATAGCCCGGAGCAGCCTTGGCACCGAAGATAAAGACGCGCGGTACCATATCCTTGTCTGGATTATCCTTGAGGTCCCAGTAAAGCTTGATGATATGAAGCAGGTTGAGCAGCTGACGCTTGTAGGCGTGGAGGCGTTTCACCTGGACATCAAAGATAGCTTCTGTAGAAACTTCTACTCCTGTTGATTCCTTGATGAAGTCAGCTAGACGGACCTTGGCTTCTTGCTTCACTTGGTAGAAATCACCCAGCACTTGCTGATCATCCTTGAATTCCAAAAGCTTGCGCAACTCATGAATGTCTGTTCTCCAGCCTTTACCAATCACCTTATCAATCTCAGCCGATAAAGGCTCATCCGCAATTTGCAGCCAGCGGCGCTGGATAATGCCATTGGTCTTGTTATTAAACTTCTCTGGGTAAATGCTGTAAAAATCACGCAAGGTGTCTTCTTTGAGCAGTTCTGTGTGGAGTTTGGCAACACCATTGATTGAATGACCGCCAATGATAGCCAAGTGGGCCATGTGGATTTGATTGTCCTTGACGATCCGAGTGTTTTCGATGACTTGCGGATCAAGGCTGCGTCCAGCCATTTCAGCTACATAGCGGTTGTCAATTTCTAGGATAATCTGATAAACCCGCGGCAGGACATTCTTAAAGAGCTCTGCATCCCATTTTTCCAAGGCTTCAGACAAAATGGTGTGGTTGGTGTAGCTCATGGTTTTAACCGTAGCATTCCAAGCATTTGCCCATTCTAGGTCGTACTCATCCACCAAGAGACGCATAAACTCAGCCGGTGCAACAGCTGGGTGAGTATCGTTAATATGGACAGATACCTTCTCATGAATATCCTTGAGCGGGCGACCTTGCTTGAGGTAGGATTTGATAATGGTCTGCAGACCTGCACTGGTCATGAAGTATTCCTGAATCAAGCGCAGCTCTTTTCCTTCGTAGCTAGAGTCGTCTGGATAGAGAATGGCAGTGATGTCTTGCACCCGGCGACGAGCTTCAATGGTCGGATAGTCCAGTTCATACTCCTCTGGAATTTCAACATCCCAAAGCCGGAGATTATTGACATTATCATTGCCAAAGCCAATCTGCGGCACATCGTAAGGAACGGCCCGCAAAGTTTTGGAATTCTCATAAAGAGGCACAATCCGGCCTTTTTCATTGGCATGGAGGGAAACATTTCCGAAGATTTTAACATCAACAATATCATGGTCCTTACGGGTCTCCCAGACATTGCCTAGACTGCCAAACCAAGCATCAGGAATTTCTACCTGATAGCCATCTACAATGCGTTGCTTAAAGAGGCCATAGCGATAGCGAATCCCATTTCCAAATCCTGGATAGCCAGTGGTTGCCAGCGAGTCCATAAAGGCAGCTGCCAAGCGGCCCAGACCGCCATTGCCCAAGGCCATATCATACTCAGCATTCTTGACATCTTCAAAGTCAACGCCCAAATCGGCAAAGCCTTCCTTAACCGTATCGAGGATACCTAAGTTGAGCAGATTGGTTTCCAGCATGCGCCCTGGAAGAAACTCAATAGAAAAGTAATATGCTGTCTTTTGCTGCTGCTCAATCAACTGATTGCGGCGCTCCAGCCACAGGGGCGTGATATACTTGCGGACAGTGCTGGCCAAAGCCTGAAAAAGCTCCACTGAAGTCGCATCAGCAACTTTAATCAGCTGTCTTTCATGTAGAATATCCTTAAAATCTCGAATAAAACGTTCTTTTGTCAGTTCCATGGTGGGTGGTTATCTCCCTTTCTTAATAGCGGGAAGCAGATTTAAACGCAGGAATACTTTTTTCAATCAAGATGGGGAGCACTCGCTTCAGCCACAAGCTGAAAACAGAGCTCCAAAACAGTATGATAATATATAAAAATGTAATTCTCACGGAAATCCTCCCTTGTCCAATGGGCAAGAGAGGATTTGCTTATACTGATTCCAAAGTAAATGTTATAGGAGTGATTGATATAAATCACTGTATGCCTTGCTGGCTGTATCCCAAGAGAAGTCTCTCTCCATCGCCTGCTCTTGCAGAGATTTCCAAGCTTCCTTGTCTTCGGCATAAAGCCTGAGTGCCTCCTTGAAGGTCCAAGTCAGCCAGTAGCCAGAAAAGTTATTAAAGCTAAAGCCAGTTCCCTGTCCTGTATAGGCATTGTAAGGCTCTACGGTATCACGCAGACCGCCCACTTCATGCACCAAAGGCAAGGTTCCGTAGCGCATAGCCATCATTTGTGACAGGCCACAAGGCTCGAAGCGGCTTGGCATGAGGAAAATATCGCTGGCAGCATAGATTTCCTGAGCCAAGGTTACATCAAAGAGAATATTAGCTGAAAGCTTATCAGGATAGGCATGACCAAACCAAGCGAAAGCCTGCTCAAAAGCTGGATCACCTGTTCCCAAGAGGATAATCTGCACATCTTCCTGCAGGAGATTGTGCAGCTCTTCCACTACCAAGTCAAAGCCTTTCTGACGGGTCAGACGGGAAACAATTCCAACAACCGGCACATCGTCACGCACAGGCAAACCAACCCGCTCTTGCAAAGCCCGCTTGTTTTCTAGTTTACCAGATAAGTCAGATTTGTCAAAGTGATGGGCTAGTAGCGGATCCGTTTCTGGATTATAGATATCTGTATCAATACCGTTGACAATTCCGACCAATTTACCGGACTCCATCCGCAGGATTTGATCCAAATTGCAGCCAAATTCTGGTGTACGGATTTCACCTGCATAGCTTGGTGATACAGTTGTCACTCGGTCTGCATAGAGAATGCCAGCTTTCATCCAGTTGAGACAGTCATTCCAACGCAGGGTTCCGTCTGCATAGCGCTCATAGCCTACTCCAAATAGTTCCCAAAGCATGCTGTCAGGGAATTGACCTTGGAACTCCAGATTATGGATGGTTAAGACAGTCTTGATATTCTGATAGGCTTGAATCCAATGGTATTTTTCCTTAACCAAGAAAGGAATCATAGCTGTATGATAATCATGAACATGCAGAACATCTGGAATGAAATCAATCCGCTCCATCAGCTCTACGGCTGCTAACTGGAAGTAAGCAAAACGCTCACCATCATCAAAATCCCCGTAAACATGGCCACGGAAGAAATAATGCTGATTGTCAATAAAATAGAAAGACACACCGTTCAAGACCAGTCGCTTGACCCCAACGTATTGGCGACGCCAGCCAACACTGACTTCAAAGTAGAAAAGATCTTCCACCTGGTCGCCAAATTTGGCATGGGTCATGTCATAGTAAGGCAGAATGACACCAACTTCATGGCCAGTCTTGACCAATGATTTGGGGAGAGCGCCGATAACGTCTCCCAAACCACCTGTCTTAGAAAATGGGGCTCCTTCTGCTGCTGCAAATAAAATCTTCATCGAATTATGTCCTCTGTAACTTTTTGGCTCTTCTTGACTACGATTGGGTCTTCTGCAGTTCCGCGAATCACCACTCCTTCGCCAATTTCAACACCCTTGTCCACAATCGCGTACTCGACAGTTGCATTTTCTCCAACTTTCACTCGAGGGAAGAGAACACTGGATTTAACACTGCTTCCAGTCTTAATCTTGGTATTCCGTGAAATCACAGAATCGATGACCTCACCTTCCACAATGCTTCCTGACGCAAACTGGGAGCGAGATACTTTTGAAGACTTAGCATAGTAAGTTGGCTCTTCATTCTTAACCTTAGTGTAAATCTTTTGATTCGGACTGAAGAGAGAGTAGAATTTCTTACTTTCAAGCATATCGATGTTGGATCTGTAGTAGGTCTCTACAGAATAGATATTCGCCAGATAGCCTGTATATTCGTAGGCAAATGCCCCTTCCTGAGTTGCTAAATCACGCAAGACATAGCGCAGTTTTTGCGGATGCTCTTTCTTAGCTTCTTCTTCCAGTTTTTCAATCAGCCATGGAGTATCTACCACAAAGATGTCTGTAGACATATTGAAGAGCTCAGCATCTTCTCGGCCATCAAAGAGTTTATGCCCTCTGACATGGTCCGTTTCGTCAATATCTAGGACAGCATTCACATCCGAGATATTTTCCTTGTGCAATTTCTTATAGACAACTGTAATCGGCTGCTCTGTTGTATTGTGCAAGTGGAAAACTTGATTGAGGTCAATATTAACCAAGATATCACAGTTAAGTGCAACTGTTTGGTTGGAACCAGAGCGTTTGAGGTAGGTCAAAAGCTGATCATAGTATTCCTCACCGACTGTAGAGCTTTCTACACGGGTATTGTAGATTCCCAGGTAATAGTGGCTAAGCAAGGTAGACAGACCCCACTCACGACCTGAACGAATATGGTCAAAGACAGAGCTGATATTGTCCTGCTGGAAGATACCAAAGACACTGCGGATACCAGCATTGGCAAGACTTGAAAGCGGGAAGTCAATCAAGCGGTATTTCCCACCGAATGGCAAGCTGGCTACTGGACGATGATTTGTCAGAGTTGACATATCATGGAAGCCGACTGTGTTTCCTAAAATTGCTGAGTATTTATCAATCTTCATCTTTTGGTACCCCCACTTTCTCGTTGTATCCGACAACATATACTTCCTCTGTACCATCAATCTCTACACCATCAGAGATGATAGCACCTTCGCCGATAATGGCCCGCTTAATCTTAGCGTCTTTGCCAATAACAGCTCCACTCATGATGACAGAGTCTTCAATAACTGCGCCCTTTTTGACTTGAGCACCAGTAGAAAGGATAGAGTGTTTTACTGTACCGTCAACGAAACATCCATCAACGACCAGCGAATCTTCTACATGGGAATTTTCACTGATGAAGTTTGGCGGAGAAATCAAGTTGCGAGAATAAATCTTCCAGCGACGATTGCGGCTGTCCAGAGCATTTTCTGGGCTGATGTATTCCATGTTGGCTTCCCAGAGAGACTCTACTGTACCAACGTCTTTCCAATAGCCTGCAAAGTCATAAGCATAAACGCTTTCACCAGATTCAAGATAGTTAGGGATAACATTCTTACCAAAGTCAGACATATCCACATTACTCTTTTCAGCAGCTACCAGCATATTTCGCAGACGCTGCCAGTCAAAGATATAAATCCCCATAGAAGCCTTGGTTGACTTAGGTTTTTCTGGTTTTTCTTCAAATTCAACAATCCGATTATTAGCATCTGTATTCATGATACCAAAACGGCTGGCTTCTTTGAGAGGCACATCCAGAACGGCTACTGTCAAGCTGGCATTGTTGTCCTTGTGAGACTGAAGCATGTCATCATAGTCCATCTTGTAGATATGGTCCCCAGACAAAATCAGGACATACTCAGGATTGATGCTGTCGATATAGTCGATATTTTGATAAATCGCATGGCTGGTACCTTCAAACCAACGATTTCCTTCGCTCGCAGAATAAGGCTGAAGAATGGACACGCCTGAGTTAATACCATCGAGACCCCAGCTAGAACCATTTCCGATATGACTGTTCAGAGCTAATGGCTGGTATTGAGTAATGACACCGACATTGTGAATACCGGAGTTGGCACAATTAGACAAGGCGAAGTCAATAATACGATAGCGGCCGCCAAACTGTACCGCTGGTTTTGCGATACTCTGTGTGAGCTTTCCAAGACGAGTTCCTTGCCCGCCGGCAAGAATCAAAGCTAGCATTTCATTCTTCATAGACTATTACTCCTTTGTGGAATCTTTTTTAACATTTTTACGAGCAATCCGACGCTTGATCTTCCAGATGCTGGCTCCAAGAGCTGGCAGTGTAAAGGTCAAAGTCTGTGGATAATCTTTCCAAAGTCCTTCTTGAGACTGAACTGTTTCGTTATGTTCCTTCCAAACACCTCCCCATTCTTCTAATTCAGTGTTCCATACCTCTTCATAAATGGCTTCCACTGGAACACCAATGGTAAAGTTCTTCCGCTCTACCGGCGCCATATTGAATACACAAACTAACATATCTCCTTTTTCCGTCTTACGGATAAAGGAGAGGACACTTTGATCAGTATTATCCGCATCAATGATTTCGATGCCATCGTAGCTCAGATCAATTTCCCAAAGCGGACGATTGTCTTTATAGAAGGCATTGAGTGCCGCAGTAAAGCCCTGCATCTTCTTGTTCATCTGATCGTCCAGATTAGACCATTCTAGTTGCTCTTCTGACTTCCATTCTAGGAACTGACCAAATTCTGAACCCATAAAGAGCAATTTCTTACCCGGATGGCAGATTTGATAGGTCAGCAAGTTGCGGAGCCCCGCAAATTGATTGTAACGGTCACCCCACATCTTGTGCATGAGACTCTTCTTACCGTGAACCACTTCATCATGCGAGAATGGCAGGAGGAAGTTTTCAGAGAAAGCGTACATAAAGCTAAAGGTCACTAGATTAAAATCGTACTTACGATAAATCGGATCTTCCTCGTAGAAGCGAAGGATATCATTCATCCAGCCCATATTCCACTTGTAGTCAAATCCAAGACCACCCAGCTCTCTCATACCAGTAATCTTGGTTTCTGAGGAGCTTTCCTCTGCAATCATCATGACATCAGGATGGGCTAGTTTAATGACCGTATTGAGGCGCTGCAGGAAGTAATAGCCTTCATAGTTGCGATTGCCGCCATCTTTATTTGGCTGCCATGGACCGCTGTCATAGTCTAGATAGAGCATGTTGCTGACAGCATCAACCCGAATCCCGTCCAGATGATAAAAATCAATCCAGAATTTAATACTGGAAATCAAGAAAGACTGAACTTGATTCTTGCCCAAATCAAAGTTGAGAGCACCCCAACCATAGTTATGAGCCCGATCGTGGTCCTGATACTCGAAAGTCGGTGTCCCATCATAGTAGGCCAGAGCATCATCATTAATAGTGAAGTGACCTGGTACCCAGTCCACAATGACACCGATATTGTTCAAGTGACATTCTTCGACAAAATCCTGAAATTCCTCAGGTGTGCCATAGGTATGCTCAAAGGCGAAGTAGCCCATGAGCTGATAGCCCCAGCTAAGTCCTAGCGGATGAGCCATAAGCGGCATGAATTCCACATGTGTGTAGTTCATCTCTACCAGATAAGGAATCAAGTCTTCTTTTAACTGGGCAAAGCTATAAGGACTGCCGTCTTCATTACGTTTCCAAGATCCGGCATGCACTTCATAGATATTGACCGGACGAGAGAAGAAGCCCCAGCGCTTCCGGCGTGCCAGCCAAAGACCGTCTTTCCACTTCTTTTCAGGAATAGTGCGAATGACTGCTCCCGTGCCCGGACGCTCTTCCAGATAGATAGCCAACGGATCAATTTTCAAAATTTCCTGACCACTGCTACGCTTGATATTGTACTTGTAAATATCTCCTTCCTTAGGTAGCTCTGTGAAGACTTCCCAAACGCCCGCTTCATTTCGGACCATAGGAATCTGCTCTTCATACCAATTGGTGAAATCTCCAATCAAATGGACACTCTGAGCATTAGGCGCCCAAACGCGGAAAGAATAGCCATACTTGCCGTCCACTTCATCCTGATGCGCCCCTAGATAATGCTGTAAATGAAAGTTTTCACCTGTTGTAAAGGTTCTTAATGCTTCGTTCTTATCCATGCAATCACCTTTCTATTTGTAAGCGTTTTCTATAATACTATTCTACATTATTTTTATCTCTTTTTCAAGTAAATTTCAAATATCCTTACGGAAAATTACTAAAACCGAACATTAGCTGAAATTAGTAATAAATGAGAGAGAAAACACTGCATTTTGTGTCTCTCGATATCTTTTAATTCCTTTTTCACTAAATATAGGAGCTATCCAAAACAAGAAAAAGATGAAAATTTTCATAGAGATATAGACCAATATGTAAATTTACATTTTAAAATAATAAGCAATTAAACATATAAATGATTAATTCTTTTAAAATCATGATGTAATCTTATTAGATTTACAAGTTCATCAAGGTAAGAAAAAAGGCCGCACAAAGCCGCCTTTCTCATTATTTCACATCAAACACGATGGATTTCACTTGTGTCATTGCTTCGATACTGTAACGAATCCCTTGCACTCCTGCTCCAGATCCCTTAACACCAAGGAATGGGAAGTTATCTGGACCACGTTGGGTCTTATTATTGATGTGTACAGTACCCACTTCCAGTTTCTCAGCAATTTCAAATGCTTTCGGGAAATCATTTGTAAAGACTGAAGATTGAAGACCAAATTCTGACTGGTTACAGATCTGGATAGCCTCTTCAACGGAAGTCACGCGAATAATCGGAAGAACAGGACCAAATGGCTCTTCCCAAGCTAATTTCATATCCAGTGTCACATGGTCAAACAAGGCAGGCCAGATGAGATTTGCTTCACGTTTGATTTCTGTCAAGGCTGACGCTCCTTTTTCTTGAGCATCTTCAATCAAGCCCCAGATGAAATCTGCTGATGCATTATCAATGACTGGTGTGATATCCGCATTATCAAAGGGATCACCAACCGTCAGTTTCTCTACCTCTGCCTTAATCAGCGCCGCTAATTTATCTGCTACGCTCTCCATAACAATGACACGTTTAATAGCCGTACAGCGCTGGCCAGAATAACTGTATGCTCCACCAACAATCTGCTTAGCTGCATGCTCCAAGTCAGCATCTTCCAGTACAACTGCAGCATCCTTACCACCCAATTCAAGCATAATTGGACGCATACCAGCCAACTTACCGATACGTTCACCAATTGGAGTGGAGCCAGTAAAGTTAATGTAGTTTACTTCCTTATGCTCAATGATGTAATCCCCGATTTCTGAACCACGTCCTGTGATGGTATTGAAAACACCAGCAGGCAGACCAGCCTCAGCAAAAGCCTGAGCCAAGAGCAAACCAGAGATTGAACCTTGAGTAGGTGGCTTAAACATCACGACATTTCCGCCGATAAGGGCAGGAGCAATCTTAGAACCAGACAGGTTGACTGGGTAGTTAAATGGCGCAATAGCCAATACAACTCCTACAGGTTCACGACGGACCACAGCCAGTTTTTTCTTGCTGGCAGCTTCAAAGCCGCCACCTTCCATAACCTGTCCGTGAATACGAATCCCTTCTTCAGCCGCATAGCGAATCAAGTCTGCTGTCCGGACTACCTCTCCTACTGCCGCTTTGATACCCTTGGCAACTTCCTTTGCAAGGATTTCACCAATCTTCTCCTGATCGCGCTCCAAAATATCCGCAACCTTATGCAAATAAGCTGCACGTTCAACTGCTGAAAGAGCTCGCCAAGCTGGCAAAGCCGCACGAGCGCTCGCCATCGCATAGTCAACCTCTGCCTGAGTCATGGCAGGCACAGTTCCTAAAATCTCATTGTTGATAGGAGATGAGATGGTAATTTCATTTTCAGAAACTTTCCACTCTCCATTTATATAATTTTTATATTGTGTCACTTGTCCCCTCCAAAATGTTATTAAATATTATTTTACCAAATTTTCTGAAAATTTCAACCAAAAGTTATAAATTTAAAGAATTTTTTCACAATTAAGATAGATTATTAAATTTTGTTCATATTAGAACTGCTTATTTTCTGTTTTCTTTGATTTCCACTTTTTGCTCCCTCTTACTATGAGGCTGCAACAAAAAAAGACCAGGAAAATTTTCCTGATCTTAATTTTTCAGATTAATTGAAGTCCAGATATTCTTTTTCAAGCTCAAGAACTTCTTCCATCGTTGCACATTCAGTCAATGCACGCTGAGCCAATTCTTGCATCTTCTTCGTATCCAGCTTCTTCATGAGGCTACGAGTCCGAAGGACAGAAGTCGCACTCATAGAGAATTCATCCAAGCCCATACCTACGAGCAATGGCACCGCTGTTTGGTCGCCGGCCATTTCTCCACACATACCTGCCCACTTGCCTTCAGCATGAGCTGCCTTGATAACATTGTTGATCAAGCGAAGGATAGATGGATTGTAAGGTTGATAGAGGTAAGAGACTTGCTCATTCATCCGGTCAGCTGCCATAGTGTATTGGATCAAGTCGTTGGTACCAATTGAGAAGAAATCTACTTCCTTGGCAAATTGATCCGCCAGCATAGCTGCTGCTGGGATTTCAATCATGATACCCACTTGGATATTGTCTGCTACTGCAACGCCTTCAGCTTGCAGCTTAGCTTTCTCTTCGTCATAAACCGCTTTAGCTTTGCGGAATTCTGTCAGAAGGGCTACCATTGGGAACATGATGCGCAATTGTCCATGTACAGAAGCACGCAAGAGAGCGCGGATTTGTGTACGGAACATAGCATCGCCAGTTTCAGAGATAGAGATACGCAAAGCACGGAAACCAAGGAATGGGTTCATTTCATGCGGCATATCAAAGTAAGGAAGCTCCTTATCTCCACCGATGTCCATGGTCCGAACAACCACTGGTTTTCCATTCATGCCTTCAAGCACAGCCTTGTATGCTTCATACTGCTCATCTTCTGTCGGGAAGTCTTGAGAATCCATATAAAGGAACTCAGTCCGGTAAAGACCAACTGCCTCTGCACCATTGGCATTGACACCTTCAACGTCTTTTGGTGTACCGATATTGGCAGCCAATTCGAAGTGCTTGCCATCTGCAGTCACAGTCTGAGCATCCTTAAGCAATTCCCATTCAGCTTTTTGCTTAGCATAAGCCTCACCAGCTGCTTTGAATGCTGCGATTTGATCTTCAGTTGGGTTGATAATCACTTCACCAGTGATACCGTTAGCTGCAATCACATCGCCGTCTTTTACAAGCTCAGTAATGTTATTAGTTCCCAATACTGCTGCGATTTCAAGCGTACGCGCCATGATAGCAGAGTGGCTTGTCCGGCCGCCGATATTGGTTACAAAAGCTTTAACAAATTTCTTATCCAGCTGTGCTGTATCAGATGGAGTCAAGTCATGAGCAATCACAACTGATTCTTCATTGATAGACGCTGGGTTTGGCAATTTCTTGCCCAAAAGGTTAGCAAGAACACGTTTTGTCACGTCGCGGATATCTGCCGCACGTTCCTGCATGTATGGATTGTCGTCCATGTTTTCAAAGAGAGTGATAAACATGTCCGTTACTTCTTTCAGACCAGCTTCTGCATTGGTCTTTTTCGCACGGATTGTTTCTTTGATTTGCCCAACCATTTCAGGGTCAGCAAGTACCATTAAGTGAGCGTCAAATACCTGAGCGGCTTCCTCACCAAGGCTATCTACTGCTTTCTCACGGATAACAGAAAGCTCGTTCTGTGAAGCTTCAAGAGCTGCATCCAAACGAGCCTCTTCTGCATTCGTATCTTCGACTGAAACAGTCTCAAATGATAAATCCGGTTGAACTAATAGATATGCCTTAGCAACGGCAACACCGTCAGATGCTGCAATTCCTTTAAGCATTTCTGTCATATTAAGCCAATCCTTCTTTTTCCATTGTTTCAGAGATTGCAGCGATGGCATCGTCTGCATCTGCACCTTCAGCTGAGATCTTAACATCAGCTCCTTGGCCAACACCGAGACTCATAACACCCATGATAGATTTCAAGTTTACTGATTTACCTTTGTATTCAAGCGTAATGTCTGAAGCGAATTTGCTAGCAGTTTGAACCAACAAAGTTGCTGGACGTGCGTGAATACCTGTTTCTGCTACAATGTGGAAATCTTTAGAAGCCATAGTTAGACTCTCCTTTTAAATAATTCTTTTTGAGTTATTGTGATAACCCTTACAAGTTGATATTATATCACCTTTTGAAATCTTTTTCAAGAATTTTATGGCCCGCTTACAAAATATTTCTTAGGAAATGAAAGCACTCCTAATTATATTGAAGAGAGAATTTTCGAGCTAAATCCCACATTCCACAAGCTTTATTCAAAAATGACTGCCACCAAGTTTTCAATCATAAAATCAAAAACTTGTTCAATATCAACAGGTAACTGATCCTTATGTGTAATGGTAGACATAGTTGCAAATAAAACAGAAATAGCTAAATCCTTATCAATCTTTAAACTTAGAAAGGACTGAGAAAAAATTTCTTCATTCAGACGAGCCGTTTGAGCATCAATTTCTTGTCGCTGTTTAAGACTCAGTTTATTATTAAAGTTTAAGTAATCAGGATTCTTTGTATCAAAGACAAATGTACTTTTTTCATACTCTTTAAAGACTGCCTTCAAAGCTTTAGACAGCCCCTCCTTTGATGGATTATCCTTCAAAATAGCTTTAAAAATGGAAAAAATCCTGTCTTGTGCATCGCGATAAACCTGAAAGAAGAGCTCTTCTTTATTTTTAAAAAAGGTATAAAAGGAACCTTTTGCAATCCCAACTTCTTGACAGAGAATATCAACACTCGTTTTCTTATAGCCAAAATTCATCCAGCTTTGACTGCAAGCATCCTTAAATTTTTCAATTAATATTCTCTTTTCTTCTATTGTAAACCCTTTTGGCATAGTTTTCCTTTCTTTTCAAAAATCATATATGACTATTTACACAATTTCAGTCATATGGTATAATGATTTTGTAGCTACTCGTTAAATATATCTTACTTTAGCTACAATTGCAATCTTTTTTATAGAAAAGAACTGATTTCTCTATTTCTTCTGTCTATTGAAGGCGCGCTATATTTAATAGAAAAGAAATAGAGGTTATAGACGGTCCAGTCTCTATTTTTACGAAAGGAAGACGCTATGAAGAAATTACTATTATTCATCTGCTCACTACTCCCTGTACTTAGCATTATCATTCCAAGCCCTGTATTGGCGGATAGTAAGACTTTACCTACAGGGGATAGCTATGAACAGATTGGTCAAAAGATAGAAGATTTTTATAAAAAAAATGAAAAGACATCCGCTGCTATGGAAACAGCTGTTTTTGATACAAATGGAACCATTTATCGAGGAAATTTCGGCTATATTGATAAGGAAAAACAGACCAAAGCTGATGATAGCACTATTTTTGAATGGGGTTCTATCACTAAGCTGACTGTCTGGATATCTGTCATGCAGCTCTGGGAAGAAGGAAAAATTGATCTTGAGACTGATATAAAAAACTACCTGCCCAAGGACTTTCTCAAACATTTAAATTTCGATAAACCTATTACTATGCTAGATTTGATGAATCATCAAGCCGGATTTGACGAGCAAAATACTTACCTAAAAGGGGATAAAAGTATTGAAGAACTGATGAAGACCAGACAACCTAATCAAGTATTTGAACCAAGTACGACTACTGCCTATTCTAACTTTGGTACCGGACTAGCCGCTTATATTGTTGAGCGAATTAGTGGACAATCATTTTCCGACTATACCCATGAGCACATCTTTAAACCCTTAGAGATGGAAAAAACGGCTATTTTGCCTGACTTGTCTGATAATACATATGTCTATAAAAAACATAAAGAAGTCAAAAGCTATGATGCTAATGGAAATTATAAGAAAGATTCAGACTTTGAACTGAGTCTCTATCCTGTCGGTCGTGCCACAGGAACCTTAGATGACTTACAGAAATTTGCCCAAGCCCTTTTAAAAAAGAAAGAACTTTTCAAACATCCTGAGACTTGGAAGACTCTATATACTGCAAGCTCTACCTATCCAGGTACAGATATCCCTCTGAATGCACACGGATTTTGGTATCAAGAATATGGTGTCAGAGTTATCGGACACGGCGGCAATTCTGGAGGATTTTCTTCTTTCATTTTACTTGACTTAGAGTCTGGTATTGGCCAAGTCATTATGACGAACCAATTTCAAGAAAAAATCTATAATTTCAAGATGCCCGAGCTAGTATTTGGTCCTAAAAAATCTCCAAATAAACAATCTTATGCAAAGTTCCATCCTGGTTACTATCGCAGCGCCCGTACTTTCAATAGTGGTCCCTTCTCTTTCTTAAGAACAATTCCAGGATATACCTACTATATCAATGAAAAAGCAGATGCTGCTCAGCTCAATGGAAATTTCTGGGTCGCTAGTGAATCTCAAGGACAAGAAAAAATCACGATAGCTTATGGCGATGCACTTCGGCAATCTAATTGGGATCTTATCAAAGATTATGGGATGCTCCTTCTTGCTGGATTGGCTATTTTGTTTAGTGCGATTAGTCTCCTTACAAATGCAGGAATCGATCTTTATCGCTTTATCCTAAAAAAATCCCAAAAGAAGACTTCATTAGCATGGAAAATATGGATATACCTAACCAATGCCGCTATTTTAAGCATCCCCTTCAACCTATTCAATATCTTTACTAAACTTATGAATGCTGCAGATGCTGACTATAACTGGAACTTTATAACATTAGCCATTCTAGCTCTGCTTCTTGCAATCGGCTCTCTTTATCCTTTCTATCTTAAAAACAAGGAAAAATGGAGTAAGAGTAAATTATTTATCACTAGTATTGCCAGCCTATCCTCTCTAATCATGGTCGCCAATATTCTCTACTGGTCTCTTTATCAATGGTGGGCTGCCTACTAAAAAATAACATGTTATCCCTAGCTCCCTGCAGCAACATTTGCAGGGAGTTTTTACATTCCAATCAAAAATATCTAGCTCGAATTCAGATCCAAAAACTCCTCCCTCCACTCCTGCTAGTGATTCCCTAAATTCTGTAACACAAGATATTGGATTTTGGTTTTTGGGAGGAAAAGCCACCAGTCATTTGTCTAAAGTTTTAAGACTTGTTTAAGCATTGCCGCATCAGCATTTTGTTCCTTTTCTGCAATTTTTCACTAATTTTCACCACTTATATAAACACTATATATTGTATTGTAATCTATCCTATAACAAAATATCACACAATATTTAGTTCAAAACTATTGACATTCTATTTTCTTTTAGATATACTAGGTTCGTATTATTTAAAAGAAAAAAATGAAAGTTTAGAGGAATCTTTAATGGTAACTATTTACTCAAAAAACAACTGCGTTCAGTGCAAAATGACCAAGCGCTTCTTAGATACTAATCATGTAGAATACCGCGAAATCAATTTGGACGAACAGCCAGAATTCATTGACCATGTCAAAGATCTTGGTTTCAATGCTGCTCCTGTGATTCAGACAGCAACTGAGGCATTTTCTGGTTTCCAACCTGGTAAATTAAAAAAACTGTCTTAATGTAGTTTATTTTGAGGGCAGCGCGCCTTGATCGGGAGATAAACTAAAAGACATATTATCAGGGCAAACTGCAGCTCCTATGCTCATAGGAGCCGTTTCTTTTGTAGGGCGGAACATTTTCCGCTAGCTAATTATCTTATTTATATAGAAAAGGGAAAACATGGGACTCAAACATTTAGAGGATGTGACATACTTCCGACTCAACAACGAAATCAACCGTCCGATTAACGGACAGATTATGCTCCATAAGGACAAAGAAGCTCTGGAGGCTTTCTTTAAGGAAAATGTTGAGCCGAACACCAAGCAATTTTCTTCTATTACAGAAAAGATTGAATATTTAATAGAAGAAAACTATTTGGAGAAGGAATTTATCCAGCTCTACTCTCCAGAATACATCGAGGAGCTGACTGCTTTTATCCATGCTCAGGATTTCAAGTTTAAATCTTTCATGGCAGCCTATAAGTTCTATAACCAGTATGCACTGAAGACAAATGATGGTGAATACTATCTGGAAAGCATGGAAGATCGGGTACTCTTCAACGCCCTCTACTTTGCTAACGGAGATGAAGCCATTGCCAAGGATATTGCCAATGAAATTATCCACCAGCGCTACCAACCGGCTACACCAAGCTTCCTCAACGCTGGTCGGGCTCGTCGCGGCGAATTGGTTTCCTGCTTCCTCATCCAAGTAACAGATGATATGAACTCAATCGGCCGCTCCATTAACTCTGCCCTGCAGTTGTCTCGTATCGGAGGCGGGGTCGGTATTTCCCTCAGCAATCTGCGGGAAGCTGGAGCACCTATCAAGGGTTATGAAGGAGCTGCGTCTGGCGTTGTACCTGTTATGAAACTCTTTGAGGACAGCTTCTCCTATTCTAACCAGCTGGGCCAACGTCAGGGAGCTGGGGTTGTTTACCTCAATGTCTTCCACCCAGATATCATCGCCTTCCTTTCTACCAAGAAAGAAAATGCTGACGAAAAAGTTCGGGTTAAGACCCTCTCACTTGGTGTCGTGATTCCGGATAAGTTCTACGAGTTGGCGCGCAAGAATGAAGAAATGTACCTCTTCAGCCCATATTCTGTTGAACGCGAGTACGGCGTGCCATTTGCCTACCTTGACATTACTGAAAAGTATGATGAGTTGGTCGCTAATCCAAATATCACTAAGACCAAGATCAAGGCCCGTGATTTGGAAACAGAAATTTCCAAACTCCAACAAGAATCTGGCTATCCTTATGTTGTAAACATTGATACAGCCAACCGTTCAAATCCAATCGACGGTAAAATCATCATGAGCAACCTCTGCTCTGAAATCCTGCAGGTACAAGAGCCTAGCCTTTTGAATGATGCGCAAGAGTATCTCCACTTGGGAACAGATGTATCATGTAACTTAGGCTCTACCAACGTTGTAAACATGATGACTTCACCTGACTTTGGAAAATCCATCCGGACCATGACACGCGCTTTGACCTTTGTCACAGACAGCTCGCACATCACAGCTGTGCCTTCTATCGACAATGGTAACAGTCTGGCGCACACCTTTGGTCTGGGAGCTATGGGACTGCACAGCTACTTAGCTCAGCAGTTGATCGATTATGGATCTGCGGAAGCTGTAGAGTTCACCAGCATCTACTTCATGCTTATGAACTACTGGACCTTGGTTGAGTCTAACAATATCGCTCGCGAGCGTGGCGTGACCTTCCATAACTTTGAAAAATCTGACTATGCTAACGGCACTTACTTTGACAAATACCTGACAGGTGAATTTGTACCTAAGTCTGACCGTGTCAAAGAACTCTTCGCAGGCATCTTTGTCCCATCTGCAGAGGATTGGGCAGAGTTGCGTGACAAGATCAAGGCTGATGGTCTCTACCACCAAAACCGCCTGGCTGTTGCACCAAATGGCTCTATCAGCTACATCAATGACGTTTCTGCTTCAATCCATCCAATTACTCAACGGATCGAAGAACGTCAAGAAAAGAAAATCGGTAAGATCTACTATCCCGCTGCTGGTCTGTCAACTGAGACTATCCCTTACTACACCAGTGCTTATGACATGGACATGCGCAAGGTTATCGATGTCTATGCAGCCGCAACTGAGCACGTGGACCAAGGACTTTCCCTGACTCTCTTTATGCGCAGCGATATCCCTAAAGGTCTCTACGAGTGGAAAAAAGAAAGCAAGCAAACAACCCGCGACCTTTCTATCCTACGTAACTACGCCTTCAACAAGGGTATCAAGTCCATCTACTACGTCCGCACCTTCACCGATGATGGTGGCGAAGTAGGTGCCAACCATTGTGAAAGCTGTGTGATCTAACAAGAGATTTTAGAAAAAGAAAAGGAAATTCGACCATGTCACAATTTTACCTTCCCCATCATTGACAGGAAGGTAAAATCGTGGAGTATTGGGGTAGTATCCAAGAAGTGATAGCTGATACCCCATCAGGTCGTACCATCTACTAAAGGAGAAAGAATGCAAACTTACTACAAAGCCATTAACTGGAACGCTATCGAAGATGTCATCGATAAGTCCACCTGGGAAAAACTGACTGAGCAATTTTGGCTGGATACGCGGATTCCCTTATCCAATGACCTGGATGACTGGAGAAAGCTGTCCCACAAGGAAAAAGACCTAGTCGGCAAGGTCTTCGGTGGCCTGACCCTGCTGGATACCCTCCAGTCTGAGTCTGGTGTGGATGCCCTGCGCAAGGATGTCCGCACAGCCCACGAAGAAGCTGTCTTCAACAACATCCAATTTATGGAGTCCGTTCACGCCAAGTCCTACTCTTCTATCTTTTCTACGCTCAACACCAAGTCAGAAATCGATGAAATCTTTGACTGGACCAACACCAATCCATACCTGCAAAAGAAAGCTGAGATTATCAATGAGATTTACCTGAACGGTACAGCTCTGGAAAAGAAAATAGCCAGCGTTTTCTTGGAAACCTTCCTCTTCTACTCTGGTTTCTTCACTCCGCTCTACTATCTGGGTAATAACAAACTGGCCAACGTTGCTGAAATTATCAAGCTGATTATCCGTGACGAGTCTGTCCATGGAACCTATATCGGCTACAAGTTCCAGCTAGCCTTTAACGAGCTGCCAGAAGACGAGCAAGAAAAACTCAAAGAATGGATGTACGACCTGCTCTACACCCTCTATGAAAATGAAGAAGGCTACACTGAAAGCCTCTATGACACAGTCGGCTGGACTGAAGAAGTCAAGACCTTCCTGCGCTACAATGCCAACAAGGCTCTGATGAATCTAGGGCAAGATCCGCTCTTCCCTGACTCAGCAGACGATGTCAATCCTATCGTCATGAACGGTATCTCAACCGGTACTTCCAACCATGACTTCTTCTCCCAAGTGGGTAACGGCTACCTGCTAGGCGAAGTTGAAGCCATGCAGGATGACGACTATAATTACGGTTTATAAGACAAAGACCCCCTCTTTCCAAAATACGGAAAGAGGGGGTCTTTGACTGACTATTAATCTATTGACTATCATAGATATATTCTTCCAGATGTTCTGCGACTGTAATCTCAACTCCAACATCAGATGTTAGATAAATCACGGTACAGTCATGAGCTGGGACAATAGGAAATAAAAAGGGCTTCATATTTTGATAAATTCTATACATCCGCCTTTGACTCGTTGGATTTTCAAGATAAAGCTTGCTGTCACCACCAGAAAAGTCAGCCGGCAGAAGGGCATAGTAAGCCACCAAAGCTCCATTTTCATCCAATACTCTAATCTTATTTAAGTCCTCAGCTATTTTTTTCATCATTAAGGTGGCCATTTTTTACTCCCTTCATGTTTTTTTATCCAAATAAAGGTGGAGCTGGGAACATCATCCCTAACCCCACCTATACAGTCACTAATTAGATACGCGATAATACGGATGCTGGGAAGCAGTGATAGCATCTTGTCCAACTCGAATCTGTGCTTTAGGATTTTCGTTTCCAGTATCAGGCAAAACAGCTCCTTCAGGAATCACTAAAAAGGTTGCGCTGCTGCTACCAGCAGTATAAGCAAGAGTAGATACATAACTACCATCGCTTACTTGACCTTTTAGTAAAGTATAATCGCTGGATTCTTTTCCATTCAGAGTATGAGAAACAACCCCTTGATTATTCAATACTATCACATCCCCCAAATCATTTTGCCAGGTACCAGCCACAGTAGAAAAATCTCCTGCTGCCAAAGCATTGACGTCAATACTCGTTGCTGGAGTAGCTGGGGCTTTCGTGTCAGACTTTGTTTCATTTTTAGGCTGAGCTTCAGAAGATACTGACGCTACATTAGTTTCATCTTGGCTAGCTGATTGAACAGCTTTCGATTCAGACTTAGAATCTGATTTAGAAGTTTGAACTGTTTGGCTAGAGCTGCTATTTTGAGATGTTTGCTTCTCCTGCTGTTTACTGCAAGCACCAAGCAAGATAATAGAAGAAGCGAGCGCAGTCGCAAGAAACATTAATTTTGCATTTTTCATAAAAGGACCTCCTTTAGGTTTGCCTAATTATAACACGAAAGATTTTGCCAAAACAGGACATAGATGTCCTGTTAGCCTTGATGATAGATCTGAAGTTCTTTATTCCACTCCTCAGACATTTTTTTAGATAGAAAAGTATGACCTAACAATTTCGCCAGCGTCAGTCCCTCTTCGTAGTATTGTTGAGCCTTTTTCTCGTCCTTGTGTACGAAAAGCTCATATTCTCCCTCTAACATTCTTATCAGCGGTTTCTTTTGATAGTCCTCTGTCAATTCCATGATTATATTAAGTTTGTTGAGTGTATCTTTTGTATAAATGAACTCTTTTCGCTCGCACTCAATACCTGGGATTGTCAGTAGAGCATCTCGCATGAGAAAGAGATATTCATTTGGAATATAGTCAACTGATTGCAGTAATCGCCGAGCGATTCTTGTATATAACTCCTTATCAAACTTAGCTGACCGAATCTCTTCTTCATCTCCCACATAGATCTGATAGAGCTGGATGTAGAGTAAGTCATTCACGTCATAATGCTTTTTACTCTGCAAATCATCCAAATGCTGGGCAAAGAGAGTCATTCCATACTTATGGAATTTCTCAGAAGTATAAGTATAAACCTTTGATTGCAAGATATCCATTACATTCTGCTCAGCTTCTGGCAAATCATCATAATAAACTTCAAAAATTTCATCTATGATATGCTCCAATTCGGACAAGACTTCAGTGTTGCCATAAGTGGTCGTGCGAATCAGCTTATACTTCAATCGCTGGTAATCAGCAGGTAGAGCTGCATTTTCTTTTTTACTTCCTGTCAAGGTTGCCAAATCGACCTCTAGACAGGAAGCAAGATATTCTAAAGTAGAGAGAGTCGGCTGGGAAATGCCTGACTCCAAACGGGTTAACTGCCGTATAGAAAGCTTTGACTCATCACCACACAGTTGCTCCTTGGTCCAGCCCCTATTTAATCGAAGCTGTTTCAAATGCTGTCCAAATTCTTTTCCTTGCATCGTCAATTCCCCTCCCAAATAAATCAGGAAACTTTTGTTTATGTTATCATGTTATTCTAGATTTATTATAGCATAACTGGAAAGATTTTACTAATAAAATTCTAAAAAGATTACTTCCTTTTCTCAGTGATGAAATCTACCTAACTGTTGCAACAGTTAGGTAGAGCGGAGCTATTGAGACCTTAGGCTCAATAGCTAGTCATGGAACTCTGCAGGAGGTCGCTGACGTCCGCCATCACTTGAGAAAAGTATGTAAATCTAAAAATTAGCATATTACAAATATTAAAGGACCCCAAACTTAAAAGTTTGGAGTCCTTCTACCATATTCTTTTTTAAGCCTAAACACAAAAAACTAGCAATACACATTCAAGTGAGATGGCAAGACACGAATCGTCACTGGCAGTTGGTCGCCCTCATCTCCGTCAACGTTGACGCTGAGCTCTGCGTTTGCATCAGCCAACTCAACTGTGATTTCCTTGAAGGTCAGATACTCGATATTATCACTTTCTTCACCATTACCCGAAATCAAATCCGGCACAGAAACCAAGGTGTCCAAGAGATTTTTATCCTTAAGATACAAAAGATGGAGCAAGCCGTCATTAACAGTGGCTTCAGGGAGAATACTCTCGAAACCTCCGATTGAGTTGGTAGAGCCAATCAAGAGTGTACTGCTCTTTATCGTACGCTCTTCTCCATCAATCTTTAAGTGAAACTCGTAAAAACTAGTATCCATTAACTGCTTGAAGCCAGAGATAAAGTAGGCAAACTTGCCCCACTTGGTCTTGTCTTCAGAATCTACATTGTTGATCGACTCAGGAATAGTTCCAATGGCAACCACATTCATAAAGTACTGGTCATTAATCTTGCCGATATCAAGCGGCTTGACTTTGTTGATATCCAGATTCTGGATGGCTTCTTCAGCGTCCAAGGGAATGCTGAGAGCACGCGCCAAGTCATTGACCGTACCAAGTGGAAAGAAGCCAAAAGTCGGACGATAGTCTAGTTCAGCCAGACCGCTGATTCCTTCATTGACTGTTCCATCGCCACCCATGACAAAGACGCTATCATAATGGTCTTCTGCGGCTTGCTTAGCAAAAGCTGCTGCGTCTCCGCCTTTTTCAGTATGCTTAACCACTACCTCATTGAAACATTCTGCCAGCTTTTCTCTTGCCAAGTCTTCATAGGACTTGGCTTTTTCGCCTCCCGAGCTAGGGTTGACAATTAATAGGACTTTAGACATAAGGAAACCTCTTTTCATTTGATAGCTCATTATACCATCTGGAAAACACTTTCACAAGAATTTGAAACTGCTAGCTTTCGAAAGACCAGAAAAGCAGTTTGGCATTTAAACTCCATTCCACATAAAAACACTTCTGCCGTTAGATTTTTCTGTCTAACTTTAGAAGTGCTGTCTTATATTTCATTTTTCTATTAAAAGAGGACAATGAGAACAAAGGCAATTATGTTATTGGCCAAATGTAGCCCCATTGAGTAACGTAGGTCCTTCTTGGCTAGATAGCCTATGCCAAAGATTGCCCCCAAGATGAAGTAGACCAGAAACTGGACTAGATTGCCCGGCATGTGCAGAAGAGAGAAAAAGCTGGCAGATACAGTTAAATAAAGCAGAATTTTCGCCAAGCTATTTTGGTTGGGAAAGAGAAACTTAGCCAAAAATCCTCGCGTCAGCAACTCCTCAAGAATAGGAGCAAAGATTACCATGTATAGGAAGGCAAAGGCTGGCTGCTGCTGAATCAACTCTACAGCAGCATTCTGATTGGCAGAAGATTCAATAGGAACGAGCTGCTGGAAGATGATAAAAGCAAGCAAGAGGGCACTGGGAAGCCAGATAGAACTGGTCAGCTTGGTATTTTTTATTTCCAGTTTCAAATCTTTCTGGTACCATTTCCACATGGCAAAAGAATAGAGACTTGCAAGTATGACAAAAATCGGCAAAATCAATAGTTGAGAAGATCCCCTTGACAGAGAACCTATAGTGAAGACAACTATAGCCGAAAAGATATAGAAATAGGCCAAGAGGACAAAAATATAAAGGCCAAAATTAGTAAAGAAAGTTTTTAATTTCATAGTGATTCCTTATAGATTGATTTACTTAAACATAGCTAGCAGCAGTATTATGGCCATAGGGAGATTGTTCAGGATATGAACCAACATGGAATCTTTTATATTCCCCCGACGAGCATAGGACAAATAAAGAACCAGTCCAAGTGCAAAATAAATTGGGAACTCTGTCAATTGGGTGATATGAGGCAGAGTGAAGACCACAGAAGTCACAATAGCAGGCAAAACTTTTTGATTATTTTTGAAAAAGAAGGCAGTCCCAAAACCGCGGAAAATTAATTCTTCCATGATAGGAGCAATAAAAGCAATCGTTGCAACAAAGAGCAAAGCAAAGAAGATATGCTGCGAAGACATCATTCCCCCCAGCCCTTGTATGGCACTGTCATTACTGGTCTGGGAATTGCCGCTCAGGATGAGATTAAGATAAACACCAACAATAGCAGCCACTCTGGCAAGGAAAAAGAATAGAAAAGCAAAACCGATGTCCTTGCCAGACAGTTTAAATTTTTTCTTTTCTTCAGGTACATGCTTTTGGTATCGCCGCCATAAGCTACGAAAAATAAGGAAAACTAAAACCAGATACAAGGCTACCAATAAGATTTCTGCATAAATAGGTAAATTCTTCCCGAGCCTTAAGAATAGCATTGGAGCAACATTTATAAGGAGGCTAAGAGCAATTAAGCCTATCCATTTTCCAAGTCCTAAAGCAATTGATTTGAAGTTGTTCATTTTGTATTCTCCTTTTGATAAATATTGATACCGACTTCCGTATCCTCAACAGCGATATCACCCTTCTGCCGAAGAATAGCGACAGCCAGGAAAAAATCTCCTGCACAGCCGGCTGCATGGAAGCTAGCAAGAACGATATAAGAAGCCGCAGTTAAAATATGCAAGCCATAGATCAAGGTCAGGGCTAGGCTAATCAGAAAGAAAGGTGCCAGGATGATGACAAGCATCCTTTTCCGACTGTAACGACTCCCTGGGCTGGTCGCATAGGCCATGCCGCTCTTAAAACCAAACTTGACCTTGGTATTTTCATCTCCCAAGACCTTAAAGAAAAAGCCGTGGATCAGCTCATGGATGACCATTAGAACAAGGAGGTAGAGTAAGTCAAAAAAATGAAAAACTTCGCTACCCTTGCCATACATTAGAATAGCAATCCAAGTAAAGAGGGCTAGAAAAGGGAAGATCAGCAACACAGCCGTTATATTCAGAGTCAGATTGACCTTTTTATTATGGATAAAATCAAGTTCTTTCAGTAGTTTCATAATTTCCGCCTTTCATCGGGAAATAAGCTTATTTGAAATATTTTCTTACCATTGGATAATACATAAGATTGATATAGATATGGATCACCACTAGGACGACAAAACCAGAAACGACATTGAGGGGTGTGAAAGTTCCCACTATCCCTAAAATAACATAGAGGGCTGGCAGAAGTCTCTGATTTACATTAAAGAGAATGAGATAGCACTGTTCATAATTGGCTTGCAGCTCTGACTCATCATAAGAGAGGGCAAATTCTTTTATTTCCTCAGTAGTCGGAAAGGCTGATAGCTTATAGTGCCGCACCTTCTGAACTGTCTTTAAAAAGACAACTTGCAAAATAATATAAAGAAAGGCAATCGCATAATCTATAAAACTCCACTGAAGAGGGCTCTTATGATTAGTGATATTTCCGATATAAACAACTCCAACTAAAATCGTAAAAAGAACGATAGCACTGCTGATATTAAAGGCAATAGTCGCATATTCCAGATTTTTAAAGGTTAGCCGGTACCATTCATAATTCTTATCCTCATCTGCTTCTTTTTCATAGGCTTCATTGTATTTACGAGTCCGATAAATCAAGAAAAAGACCAAGGGATAGAGGATGATAAGGCTGGCCCTACCTAGCTGGCGCAGCAGTTGAACAGAAAAAATAGTCGACCAACTGATGTTTTTTAGCAGACCAGTTTCAGAAAACAAAATAGACAGACCACCTATTAAAGCTCCAGCTAGAAATATAAGGACATTATATAAAACTCTTTTCTGTGTAGATATACGTTTTTGCTCTTTCACGACTTCTTCTCCTTTATTTTTTTACAATAGATGATACAAGAATGCTGAGGCTGAAGGACTGTTTTAGTTCCTGTTGAAATGAATCTTAATTGGTTCTTCATTCTGCTTCCTCCACCAGCCGAAAGACATTCTCAACGTTTTCATTGAAAATATGGGCGATCTTAAGGGCAATCACAATCGATGGGGTATATTCGCCTCTCTCTATAAGGCTGATTGTCTGCCTGGAAACACCGGCCAGCCTAGCCAGTTCTGTCTGGTTGAGACCGTCACGCGCCCTCAACTCCTTGAGTCGATTTCTAAGCTGCATCATAAACTCCTTATTTATTATTCTCCCTTGGATAAAATCATTGTAACAGATTCTTTTCTTTTTGACAAGTACCTTTGTCAAAAAAATAATAATCGTTGTCAAATTTTCTATTATCATAGACAAAAAAGAATCCAGCTCAAACTGAATCCTTTTCCTTTACTCATCTACTTCTGAAAATACTTCTTTTAAAATAGCAATCCCCTGTTGGATTTCCTCCCTGCTGATAGTCAAAGGAGGCAGGAGACGGATAACATTCTCTCCGGCTGTCAGGATAATCAAGCCTTTCTGACGAGCAGTCTCAACAAGCCTTGACAGACTGACACTTGTTTCAATCCCAATCATCATGCCCAGGCCTCGAACAGCAGAAACCTTTGGATAGTCCTGAAAAGCAAGCTGCAGCTGCTCCATCAAAATGGCACTCTTAGACCTGACTTCTTCCAGAAAACCTGCCTCTTTCATGATATGCAAGGTCTCCAAGGCGGCTGCCATGGCTAATTTATTGCCACCAAAGGTAGAGCCGTGACTGCCAGGTCCAAAAGCTGGAGCCAAGCTAGATTTTCCTAATAGAGCGCCAGCGGGCAGGCCATTGGCCAGACCCTTAGCCAGTGTCACAATATCCGGTATAATCCCATAATGCTCAAAGGAATAAAGCTGACCCGTGCGCCCCATACCTGTCTGGACCTCATCGACAATCAGCAAAATCTCCTCTCGTTGGCAAAAATCAGCCAAGTCTTTGACAAAAGCTGCTTCTGCTGGACGAACTCCTGATTCTCCTTGGACCAATTCCAACATGACAGCTGCCGTATCCTGATTGACCAACTTTTCTACGCTGGCAAGATCATTGTAAACCGCATAGCTGAAATGGGGCACCCCATCACCAAATCCTTCCTTAATCTTATCCTGTCCTGTTGCGGCCATAGCGCCAAAGGTCCGACCGTGAAAGGATTGCTGAAAAGTGATAATGCCTTGCTTGCCAGTAGCTTTGCGGGCTAGCTTAATAGCTGCTTCATTGGCTTCCGCTCCGCTATTGCAGAAAAATGCCAAATAATCATAAGAACCAGCCAGTTCCTGAGCCACCTGCTCTTGCAGAGAGCTAAGATAGAGATTGGGACTGTGCCAGATGCGCCCGGCCTGCTGGATCAAAGCCTGCTGGACCTGCGGTTGAAAGCCAAGATTGGTTACGCCAATACCCGATGAAAAGTCCAAATAAGCCTTTCCCTCACTGTCAATCAGATAGGAGCCCTCTGCTTTAACAAACTCAATGGGTGCCCTCTTGTAGTTTTCAAATAAATAAGTCATCGTTATCCCTCTGCTATCAAGGTGCCCGTCAAAAGATTATCGCCAATCAAAACCTGCCCGACACCGGAAAGCACAGTCTGAACAGCACTCTCGATCTTAGGAATCATGCCGCCCTTGATGACACCTGTCTGAATCTTCTTGGAAACCTGACTGGTCAGAAGCTGAGGCAGGACTTTTTTATCCTCTAAAACTCCTTCTATATCTGTCATCAGGATCAGCTTCTCTGCCTGCAAGCCGCTGGCAACTGCCGCAGCTAGATAGTCTGCATTGATATTTAAGAGCTCACCAGCATCATTTTCCCCCAGCGAAGCCAGCACTGGGACTATGCCCTCAGCTAGCAACTGCTCTAGATAGGCAGTTTGAATCGCCGTCACATCACCGACATAGCCATAGAGGTCTTTGTCGATAAAATCCGCCGAAACTGTCTTTCCCAAATGTGAAACCAGCTGAAGGCTTTCAATATCTGAATCGTTCAGTTCTTGTGTCAGCGTCCGGCCGACTTGACCTAGCAAGGCCTGCTCAATGATAGGCAAGTCAGACTTAGCTGTCACCCGTAACCCCTTAACCTTGTGAGTAGGCAGCTGGCGCTCTTTCATAAGTTGATTAATGACCAGACCGCCCCCGTGAACGACCACGATTTTCTTACCAGTTGCTATCCACGCTTGCATTTGCTTGATAAACTTATCAGACAGCTTTTGCGCAGCAACACCGCCAATTTTTATAACAATCACATCTTTCATTGCGTTTCTCCTTAGGTTCTATAGAGGGCATTGATTTTCACATAATCATAGGATAAATCGCAGCCCCAAGCCTGAGCTTCAGCGCCCCCATCGTTCAGGTCAATGGTCAAGGTCAGAAGCTCCCCAGCCATGGCATCACTTGTCTCCTCCGGGTCAAAAGCCATAGGGCTAGAAGCCTGCATGACTGGAATCCCCTCAATCCAAATATCAATATTGTCCACTGAGACATCTGCTCTCGCATAGCCGATAGCTGCTAAGATACGACCCCAGTTGGGATCTTGACCAAAAATAGCTGTTTTGACCAAGCTAGAGCCAACGACACTCTTAGCAATCATACGCCCGCTCTGTTCATCCTTAGCATGCCGAACATTGACCTCAATCAGCTTGGTCGCTCCCTCGCCATCCTTGGCAATTTTCTTAGCCAAGTCAGCCATAAGATAGCGGAGCATCTTAGAAAACTTTTCAAATTCTTCCGTATCTGGCAGAATTTCTTCATTTTGCCGGCAGCCGTTAGCCATGACTAGCACCATGTCATTAGTCGATGTATCTCCATCCACCGTGATTTGGTTGAAAGTCGTCTCCACATGATGGCTGAGAGCCGCTTGCAAGGTAGCACTGGAAATATTAGCATCACAGGTGATAAAGGCCAGCATGGTCGCCATATTCGGATGAATCATGCCCGAGCCCTTGGCTACTCCCGCCATCGTCACCAGATCTGAGCCAAACTCTTCTGTGACTACACAGGTCTTGGTACAAGTATCCGTCGTCAAGATAGCTTCAGCAAAATCTTCTGCCTTGCCACTCACCAGAATCTGTGACAGACCATTTTTCAGAGCATCCATTGGAAGCTGCTCGCCAATGACTCCTGTAGAAGCCAGACCTACCAAGTCGGGCTCAATCTTCAGCTTTTGAGCAGCCAATCGCTGCATATCATAGGCAGCGTCCAACCCCTGCTGACCTGTACAGGAATTGGCAACACCAGAATTTACAACTATTGCCTGCAATTTCTGGCTCTTTTGGATTGAGGCTTTAGTCACTAGAAGCGGAGCAGCAATGACCTTATTGGTCGTATAGACTCCTGCCACACTGGCCGGCACTTCTGAGACAATCCAGCCAAAATCCAACTTCTTTTTCTTAAAACCAGCGTGTAAACCATCAGCCGAAAAGCCTAGCGGACTGGCAATCGTTCCATCAATAGTTTTCATATCTAACCCTTTCTCATCTAGACATAGGACGGTTGACTGAGCAGGCCATCTGTTTCGGGGAAACCCAACATCAGATTCATATTTTGAACTGCCTGACCAGCAGCCCCTTTAATCAGGTTATCCAGCACAGCCACGACAGTTAAAATATTTGTCACGGGATTATAGTCAAAACCAATATCTGTATAATTAGTACCGACAACCTGGTGCAAATTCGGCAGAGCAGCTTGGATACGAACAAAAGGCTTGTCCTGATAGCATTCTTGGTAAATAGAAGTCAGTTCTTCCCGAGTCAAAGGTTCTTTTAACTTGCTGTAAACTGTTGCTACGATGCCACGATTGACGGGAATGAGGGAAGTTGAAAACTGAATCTGCTGCAATCTCTTATCAAAACGCTGCAACTGTTGCACAATCTCAGGAATATGCTGATGCTGATTTAACTTGTAAGTCACATAGTTATCGTGCACATGAACAAAATGGCTGGATGCAGCTGGATTTTTCCCCGCCCCTGTCAAGCCACTTTTGGCATCGACAATAATGGAGTCCAGCTCAATAGCCTGAGCCTGCAGCAAGGGAATCAAGGCCAACTCTGTAGCCGTCGCATAGCAGCCAGGATTGGCAATAAATCGCTTCCCTCTGACATCTGTAAACTCAGACAGCCCATAAATAAACTCTTTTTGAACGTAGTCTTCTGCTGGCTCTTTCTGATACCATTTTTTATAAATATTCCCTGGCAAACGATGATCACCAGAAAGGTCAATGACTGGAAATCCTGCTTCTACAAAATCTTTTGACAAATCTTTAGCCACTCCGCTTGACGTTGCAAAGAAAACAAGATCTGCTCGTCGCATTATTTCCTGACTGTCAAAAGCTTCTATTTTCAGGTCGCAAATCTCCTTCAAATGAGGATATAACTCTGACACAGGAGACTCCATATCTTGGCTGGCATGAAGAGAAACGACTTCCGTCTGCGGGTGCTGCAGTAAAATACGAAGGAGTTCCATTCCTGAGTAACCAGTAATTCCTACAATCGAAATACGCATATTTTTAAAACACCTCCGTATAAATATGCGTTTTATTTTACTCGCATATTTTCCCTTTGTCAAGCATTTTCTGTATTTTTATGCAATATTTTTGGAAATATCATTAATTATGTGAAAGAACATTCATGATTTCTTGCCGAAAAGCGGCTTATTTGCTTCTCATATAGAGAAGTAAGGGAGCCGAGAGCACAGAAAAAAGTCTGCCCAAAGAGCAGACCTTTTCATCTATCTGTTATCTCATATTACAACTTCTCAGCAACTGCTGCCAGCAAGTCTGGAATAGCTGCTTGCTTGCTGCCGCCGGCCATAGCCATATCTGGCTTACCGCCGCCTCGACCATCTACAATCGGTGCCAATTCCTTAATCAGATTACCAGCATGGACGTCCTTAGTCTTGCTGGCTGCAAGGACATTGACCTTGTCTCCAATTGCTGCGACCAGTACGAGAACATCTGAATAGTCCTTCTGCTTCCAAGTGTCCGCAAAGGTACGCAAAGCACCTGCATCAGAAACAGAGACCTGACTAGCGATAAAGCTATGCCCATTTGCTTCTTGAACATTCTTGAAGACCTCACCAGAGGCCGCTGCTGCAGCTTTTTCCTTCAATTCTGCATTCTCTTTTTGGAGTTGACGCAGCTGTTCTTGCAACGCTTCTACCTTGTGAGGTACTTCCTTGATTTGCGGTGCCTTGAGCGTCGCTGCAATAGCCTTAAGCGCCTCTTCTTCCTCACGGTAGGCTTCAAAAGCTTCCTTGCTGGTGACTGCCAAGATACGGCGAGTTCCAGATCCGATACCCTCTTCTTTGACAATCTTGAAAATACCGATTTCAGAAGTGTTGCCTACGTGAGTTCCTCCGCAAAGCTCGACAGAGTAGTCGCCGATGGTTACGACACGAACTTCTTTACCATATTTTTCGCCAAAGAGCGCCATGGCACCCATTTCCTTAGCCGTGTCAATATCTGTCTCTACTGTCTCGATAGCAAGGGCTTCCCAGATTTTCTCATTGACTTCTTGCTCAATAGCGCGCAGCTCTTCTGCTGTCACCGCTTGGAAATGCGTAAAGTCAAAGCGGAGAAATTCTACTTCGTTCAGAGAACCAGCCTGTGTTGCATGGTTACCAAGAACATTATGCAGGGCTGCATGTAAGAGGTGAGTCGCCGTATGGTTCTTCATAACACGATGGCGACGGCTGTGGTCAATTTCCAGTTTATAGCTTTGACCCAGAGCCAGAGGAGCCAAAACATCTACAGTATGCAGTGGCTGACCATTTGGTGCTTTTTGCACATCCGTAACTTGCGCTACCAGATTTCCTGCAGCATCAAAGATTTGACCGTGATCGGCTACCTGACCACCCATTTCTGCGTAGAATGGTGTTTCTGCAAAGATGAGGGCAGCTGTACCTGTCTCAACAGACTCCACTGCTGCATCATCTGCTACAATAGCAAGGAGTTCAGCTGTCAGCTCTTCTTTTTCGTAGTTAAAGGCACTCTCTACTGTGATGGCCTGCAAGGTTTCATTTTGCATGCCCATTGAGCCGCCCTTGACGACAGACGCACGAGCCCGATCCTGCTGCTCTTTCATAGCTGCTTCAAAGCCAGCACGGTCTACAGTCATGCCTGCTTCTTCAGCGATTTCCTCAGTCAACTCCAGCGGGAAACCGTAAGTATCGTAGAGTTTGAAGGCATCTTGACCAGAAATGACTGTTTGACCTTTTTCTTTCAGATCTGCTACGATGCCTTGGGCAAAGTGTTGACCAGAGTGCAGAGTACGAGCAAAAGATTCTTCCTCACTCTTGATAATCTTTTCGATAAATTCTTGCTTTTCAAGAACTTCTGGATAGTAGCTTTCCATAATCTTGCCCACAGTTGGTACGAGTTTGTAAAGGAAAGGCTCATTGATCCCCAGCTTTTGACCATGCATTGAAGCACGACGAAGCAGACGGCGAAGGACATAGCCACGGCCTTCATTTCCAGGAAGAGCCCCATCACCAATGGCAAAGGAGAGCGAGCGGATATGGTCTGCAATCACCTTGAAACTCATATTGTCGCCATCTTGGTCATAGACCTTGCCAGACAGCTTCTCTACTTCACGAATGATTGGCATAAAGAGGTCAGTCTCAAAGTTGGTCTTAGCCCCTTGGATAACAGCGACCAAACGCTCCAAACCAGCGCCCGTATCAATGTTCTTATGTGGCAATTCCTTGTACTCGCTACGTGGTACAGCAGGGTCAGCATTGAATTGTGACAAGACGATATTCCAGATTTCGATATAGCGATCGTTTTCAATATCTTCTTCTAAGAGACGGACTCCAATATTTTCTGGATCAAAAGCCTCACCCCGGTCAAAGAAAATCTCTGTATCCGGCCCAGAAGGTCCCGCACCGATTTCCCAGAAGTTATCCTCAATCGGAATCAAATGACTAGGGTCAACACCCATAGCAATCCAGCGGTTGTAAGAATCCTTGTCGTCTGGATAGTAGGTCATGTAGAGCTTGTCTTTGGGAAAATCAAACCACTCAGGGCTAGTCAAAAGCTCGTAAGCCCACTCAATCGCTTCATCACGGAAATAATCACCGATAGAGAAGTTGCCCAGCATTTCAAACATAGTATGGTGGCGGGCAGTCTTTCCGACATTTTCAATATCATTGGTTCGAATGGCCTTTTGAGCATTGGTAATTCGAGGATTTTCCGGAATAATAGTTCCATCGAAGTATTTCTTGAGAGTCGCTACACCAGAGTTAATCCAGAGCAAGGTTGGATCGTTGACCGGCACCAAGCTGACAGACGGTTCTACTGCATGACCTTTAGTTGCCCAAAAATCCAGCCACATTTGACGAACCTGAGCACTTGACATTTGTTTCATTTCTTTTTCTCCTTAATTTTTTTCTAAAAATAATTGCATTATGACGACGAACTTTCCAGCATTTCGACATAATCAATAGCGACACAGAGGGAAATCACCAAATCTGAATAAGTCACATCATAGACACTCACCTGATAAGTAGAGGTTAGATGGAAGAGCTCCTTGGTAATCTCTGCAACGACTTGATTGCTGTCATCCAGCAGACGAAAGTTTAAATCCCAGATATTCCCTTCAACTCGAAGACCCAAATTATCAAATTTATACTTATCACGCAAAAAAGAGAATTTCTTACGGATATAAAAGCTATGCCCGCTGCTGAGTTTAATTTCAAACTGGGGCAGGAGGGTTATAAGGGTCTTGGTAATCTGACTGACGATTTGACCCTGACTATCATAGATAGTAAAGGTCTTAGGAATCTGGAAGAAAGAGCCTTCCACTTGGTAATCCACATTTCCGCGATTGTCCTTGATATCAAAGCGTTCGCCGCCTAAGCGAAATTTCTGTTTGACAAGATAGGTTTTCATTATATTGCCTCCACAGTCAACATAAAAGACAAGTTCCTTGTCCGAAGGGCGAAAAACCGCGGTACCACCTTCATTCAATGAACTTGTCATTCTCATTTCGTATTCTATTTTTCAAGATGAGTAGCATGATTCTCCGTCTCAGATGGCTCGCAGCACCGCCAATTCTCTGAACTAAGAACTTGAAAAATCAATTCTCACCAGTCTTATTATACTTGCTTATTCTCTTTTCGTCAACCTTATTCTGCGGCTGAGGATGAAGCTTCTTTTGAACTGCTTTCAGCTGCTGAGCTAGACTCAGATGTCTTTGAGCTGCTGGCAGCACTTGATGAAGAAGTTGAAGAGCCTGTCGTTTCGATATACTGAGCAAAGACAGATTGGAATGCACTATCCTTAACCTTGATGTTGGCATCTTTCAGCTCTTTCGCCACAACGCTTTGGATGAAGCTAGTATCTTTTTCTTTTTGCGCAATGATAATCTTTTTCAGCTTGTCTTTGTAGTCTTTCCAGTTAGAAGATTTCTCTGACTTCTTGACTAACTTAACAATATAGTAGCTTGCTGAGTACTGTGAATCTGGCACTGTCACAAGGTCTGAAACGCCATTTTCTTCCAAAGCAAAGGCAGCTTTTTTGACAGCATCTGGAACATCAGTAGAGCCAGAGTCAAACTTGATTTCTCCACCTTTTTCCTTAGTGGCAGCATCGGTAGAGTTTTCCTTAGCGATTTGACTGAAATCTGCTCCTTCTGCTTTAGCTTTTTCGAGAACTTCCTTACCTTTGTCTTCGCTGGCAACCTTGATGATTTGAGCTGTTACTTCTGGCGTGTAGTTTTCAAAGGCAGCCTTGTAGTTTTCGTCAGTCAGCTCTTTTTCAGCAGCCTTCTTAACGGCATACTCTACCAGCATATTGGTGCGGATTTGCTCCTTGTATGCATCTTCAGTCAATCCGTTTTGAGCCAAGACTTGGGCAAAAGCTGTACCGTAAGCAGTTTTAGACTTTTCGAAAGCATCCTTAACGTCCTTGTCTTTGACATCTTTGCCGTATTTTTCTTCAAAGATGTCTTTGATAGCCATCTGTAGCAAGACCTGCTGAGCTGCACCATTGTTTTTCACTTGATCGTAGAATTCATTGACGGTAATCGTGTTTCCTTTCATGGTCACGATGTCCTTGCCTTCTGAGTTTGAACATGCTGCTAATACAGCGACTGACAAGAGTGTCACTGCTCCTGCAAATATTTTTTTCTTCATTTTATATTGACTCCTTATTCTTAAAAGTTCACGTTTTCTATTGTAGCACAAATTTGAATTGATATCTTAAATTTTACTAAAAATTTTTGGAAATTAGGAAAAAATCAGAGATGTCATTTTTTTCTAATCATAAGCAGACCATCTCCCAAGGGAAGCAGACTCGAAGTCAAATCTGGACTGCCCAAAGTTGCATCAAAAAGACTGTGCAATCCTCGGTAAATAGCTCGTTGACCGCGCTTAATGTCCTCAAAAGGCTTGGCAACATCTCCGCCTTGAAAGACATCATCAATGAGGACCAGACCACCAGGATTGAGGCGCTTGAGGACCTGAGGCAGAAAGACCACATACTTGGATTTGGCAGAGTCCATAAAGACAAGGTCGTAGGAATCCTCTAGTGTCTCAAGCAGATCCATCGCATCACCTTCCAGCAGAGTGATTTGCTGACGGCTGTCATACTTAGCAAAATTAGCCTTGGCCAGCTCAACTATCTCTGGATTGCGGTCAATAGTTGTAATCTGAGCTTGAGGTGCATGCTCCGCCATCAAAAGGGCCGAAAATCCAATAGCCGTCCCGATTTCTAAAATCTTCTCTGGCTGCAGGCTTTCGAGTAGCAGGCGGAAGTAAGCCACTGTCTCATGAGGAATCACGGGCACATTTTCAGCTTTGGCAAAATCCTCCAGTTCCTTGAGGCCGCCAGTGACTGGCTGGAGACGCTGTCTCATAAAATCTACGACTTCTTCTTTGACCACTGGCCGGCGCATATTGGGATTAGAGTTTTGATTATAAGTCTCGACCATCTTATGCCAGTCCCAACTTTTCTACCAAGGCTTCGAATTCATCCAAGCGGCGCTCAAAGACAGCAAAAGCAGCGTTTAGGTAGTCTTCTTTTTCCATATCCACACCTGCTTTTTTGATGACATTAAGTGGATAGTCAGAGTTCCCAGCTTTCAGATAGTCCAGATACTTATCCTTGTCTTCCTGACTGCCATGGACAATCTTTTCAGCCAGGGCAGAAGCCGCTGAAAATCCTGTCGAATATTGGAAAACATAGTAATCATAGTAGAAATGCGGAATCCGAGCCCACTCGTACTGAATCTGTGGATTGTCTTCTTTATTCAAACCGTAGTATTTCTCGTTCAAATCAGCATAGAGTTCATTGAGAAACTCGCTGGTCAGAACTTGACCTTCTTGGTCAGCCTTGTGGATAGCGTGCTCAAACTCCGCAAACTGGGTTTGACGGAAGACCGTACCTCGGAAGCCATCTAAGAAGTGATTGAGAATAGCAAAGCGGGTAGCATCATCTTCTACTTCTTCCAAGAGCTTCTCTGTCAGGATATTTTCATTAGTCGTTGAAGCAATCTCAGCTAGGAAGATAGAGTAGTCTCCGTAGACATAAGGCTGAGTCTCACGGGTGTAGCTGGAATGCATACTGTGGCCTGTCTCGTGCACCAAGGTAAAGAGATTGTCCAGCGTATCCTGCCAGTTGAGCAACATAAAGGCATTGGTGTCATAAGAACCGCCAGAATATGCCCCTGAGCGCTTGCCTTGATTTTCATGAACATCAATCCAGCGCTCTGAAAAAGCTGTCTTCACTCGGCTCAAATAATCCTCACCCAGAATAGCCAAAACTTCCTCAGACTTAGCCAAGGCTTCCTCATAAGTGAACTTGTAGTCTGTCTCTGACAAAGGTGTGTACATATCATACATCTTCAAGTCAGAAATGCCTAAAATCTTCGCTCGCAAAGCAATATAACGCTGCAAAAGAGGCAAATGCTTATTGACAGCTGAAACTAGGCTGTCATAAACACTTTCTGGAATAAAGTCAGCTGACAAAGCCGCTTCACGGGCAGATGAGAACTTGCGGACTTTCGCATTGTAGTTGTGAACCTTGACATTGGTCTGCAGAGTCTTAGCATAGGTATGCTGATACTGCTCGTAGACGCTGTAGAGAGCCTCGTAAGCTTCCTTGCGGACCTCTCGGTTCTTAGACTCGACCAGGGTGATATAGTTACCGTGGCTGAGCTGAACTTCATTTCCATCTTCATCATGCACCATCGGAAAGACAATATCCGCATTATCCAAGATAGCAAAGGTTTCGCCCGCTGCACCAAAAATTTCACCAGCACCAGCCAATAGCTCCTCTTCACGCTGTGTCAGGATGTGAGCTTTCTTTTTCAAAAGCTTGTCAAAATAATGCTGATACTGCTGCAAGGCTGGCTGCTCAGCCAAGAAAGCTTGGTACTGCTCTTCTGTAATCGCCATAAATTCTGGCTCATAGAAAGCAAAGCTTTGACCAAAGTCGCTGTAAAGAGTCATGCCTTTAGCCTGATACTCTTGGTACTTAGCCACACGTGTATCTTGGTCATTCTTCATGTGAGCATAAGAATAAAGCTTTTCAATACGACGCATCAAGTCCAACTGCACTTCAGTCGTTGTTAAGAGACTGTCCGCTGAATCCAGCAAATGCCCAGCCAGACCAGCTGCTTTCTTCACTTCTTCTGAAACCTGTGCCAACTCCGCTTCAAAGGCTTCATCTGTTGGGAAAATAGTACTCAAATCCCAAGTATATTTTTCTTCAATTTCATTTCTTTGTTTTGCCATAAAAAAAATCCTCCGACTTCCCTATTCTATCACAAAATTCCACTTTTTATAAAACTTAAGTACCAAAATCACATAGTAGCTAGGCAGACTGACTTAGTTTTAAAAAAAACTCTTTGAACCTAATTCCTGACCAAACAAAAATTAGATTCCAAAGAGTTCATTGCTAAATTTCTTCAAATTTCGTACTGCTGTTGTCTATAACGCTTACAACTTTTTTAGAAAATTGCCCTTTCATCGAGCTATCTATCTGATCTGCAGCTACTTTCACGCTCTCTTGAACAGTCTTTGCGACATCAGTAAAAAGAGTATCATAATTGCTTTGAAGGCTGCTTTTTTGAGCTAACAAAAGAGGAGCTAGAACATTCGTTATAATTTGCTTTTCTATTGCTTTTCTAATTTCTGCCAAATCAGATGTTTTAGATGGTGAAAAGTAACTTTTTACTGGTGTTGAAGCTATTTCTGATATAAACATAGACTTTTTCCTTTCCTCTACTCTAAACAGCAGATTTATTTAGAATCACGAAGATGAGAATAGCTATCTTCAATTTCCCATTCTAAACGGCGTCTCTGCTTAGAGAATGTTTCCAAAACTTTCTCATCTTTTAGATCAAGATTTTTCAGTTCCTCGCTGCTAGCCTCTTCCGCCAACATATCATAGGATTCTATATACTGATTTAGAGCTTGCCATTCGATACTAGTGTCCCTTTCTTGTTTCCGTAAAATAGCAGTCGCCATTTCATACTCTTCTTGTAGCATGACGGAAAAAGCTTTTTTCTTAGATAGGATGACATCTCGTTCTTTATCAATCTTCAAGCGTTCCCGCTGAAGTTCTGAGTAAAGCTCCTCCAACTCTTTTTCTTTTTTAGCTATATCCTGCTTCATCGATTGATTTGGTTCCATTGCTCAAAATCTCCTGCTAATGTCTGATCTTTAGCCAGCAGCTGCTCAATTCCAGCTTCAATCTGACCTTGCAAAACTTCAAAGATAGTTAGAAGCATCTGAAATTTAGACAATCGACTTTCAAAGTGCTCTTGTAAAGATCCGACCAATGATTGATAATCTGCACCTCCAGCCTGATAGGCTGCAGTCACCTCATCTGGACTAAGACTGAAGCCCTGAGGAACCTTTCCCAACTGCTCTGCTAGCTTTTCCGCTTCGCTAACAACCTGATCTCTAGCCTGCTGCAACGTGTCATAGCCTAGTTTGGTTACATTTACTAAATTTTGAACAGTTGCCTGGGCTTGAACACTGTCCAGATAAATCTTTTCATTACTGCTAAATCCACCCTTAGACAGATACTTCTTCATATTCTGGTAAGGAATCATATTGGCTTTGATGGTATCCTTGATAGTCGTCTTTCCTGTCCCATCCATAAGCACAAAATTTTTATTTTTATCGTAGATATAGCCCTCCATCATATGCTGAGCACCTATTTCCTTTTCGACAGTCGCAATATGATGTACAATACCAGCAGCATTTTCACTGCCAGATAAGCTGTAGCCTAAGCTGACGATATCCTTATGGTCGATATGATTAAAGATCTTATACTTAGCGCTATCCAGTCGTGCCTGCTGTTCCTTGGGCAAGAGAGGATAGATATTAGGGCCATTGTAGATATGGACTGTGCCAATATGGCGCATCTCCTCCTCTGTCAGGGTGGATAGAGCATACTGGATATCCATAGAACCCAAAGAGTGTCCGTAAAGATCAATCTTGGCATTAGGGTACTTACGAATGGTTTCCTTAAGATGCTTAGCCGCATCCTTAAACTGAGCCGGAGGAAACTCTTGTGTCTTTTTGAGATAACTAGCAGCTACCAAAATATTCGGTGCAGCAATTCCTGTCGTGAAAGTTCCGCCAGAAACACCTGCAAGATTTGATATAACATTCTTCCTCAGCTCATTAAAGGGATTTTTATTGAGAGAATTAAGGCTCTGCTTCACAGCTTGACCAGCATCTTTATTAAAGATTCCGACTACATTTCCTATCTTATTACTTACGTCTCGATCTGCCTTATCTAGTTCTTCTCGGCTTTTTTGAGTAATAATATTTTTTGAATGACGATAAACAAAAGGGGTAGCATATTCTACTGCACCTACAGGTCCCAGACGGTGAGACGCTGTCACAAAGTCTGTTGGCAGCCAATCCGTAACTGTATCGTGGAGCAACTTAGGAGTGTGCGTCTTGGTCTGAGAGCCCTGCATCATGACTGTCACATCCTGCACCTGAGCACGCTCAGCATCCGAAGCTGAGTAGGGAACAGCACCACGCAAACTCCCATTAGAGTCTTTGATTTCAGCTTCTGTTAAGCCACTTTCTTTATTAGTTAGCACATAGACCTGCTCTTCATGGCCATTTACATTGTCGTAAATTTGAGAGACGGTGCCAATGTATGTTTTATCATCATTTATTGTTAGTCCAGACCCAACTTTAATCCCATCCTTATATTCCAGCATCGCCACATCAACATTCTCTTTATCTGTAAAATCTTTATTTTGTGCCATGCTCATTTTCTCCGTCCATTAGTTCAGTAAGCTTCGGTGACCATACAGTCCCATCTCTGTGAAATTTCCCATTTTCGTCCTCTGTAATGACATAACCTAGTGTTAATTCTTCGTCACCATTAATGATTAAATCGAACATTAATCCTCCCATTGGGTTCTGAGCCAGTGACTTCTTATCAATTTCATAACTTTTAATTTTCCCTTCAGGTGTTAAAGCTTGAGGATCTATCTTTTTCAGCCCTTCCTCAATTACATTCTTCATCTTTTTACTCTCCACAATCTGAATCATTTCTTCTTGTTCTGAACGACTGTTTATCATACTACAACCTCCTAAAATCATGCCTGAACTGAGCGTAATGATACTCAGAAAGATGACAAAAATTTTCTTCATGACAGCTCCTTTCATTTCTCTTCTTTGCTAAAACTGATTCCTTAACAAAAATGGGAAACTAGATTTAGATTAATGTCTTATATTAGTTATTATACTATTTTTATCGAGAATATGAAAGCGGAATCATAAAAGATTCATTAAATATAAAAAACTGTTCTTCATGGCTATTTACATTGTCGTATACCTGAGAAAGATTACCAATGTATCCATTCTTACCTGCTATTGAATAATTTCTCCCAAATTCTAATTCACGATACTCTACCAAAGCTGCTGCAACATTCTGCTTATCATTGTACTCTGCATTATTAGCCATGTTAATACTCTCCTAATAACTCACTCAATTCTTGTGGAATACCATATGATACAACTTCATATTCTCCAGTATCTTCTTCTTGAACAGTCATATCAATATTCAAAACTTCATTCCCATTAATAATTATGTAAACATTTAGTCCACCCATGGGATTATAATCTAACTTATCCTTTTGAATTTCATAGGATTTAATCTTTCCTTCTGGTGTCAAAGCTTTAGAATCTAAACCTTTGAGAAATTTTTCCAAGGCTTTCTTCATCTTTTTACTTTCTGAAATCTGAAGAATTTCTTCTTTTTCTGACCGACTGTTTAGCATACTGCAACCTCCTAAAAACATAGCTGAACTGAGCGTGATGATACTCAGAAAAATAATAACTATTTTCTTCATGATAGCTCCTTTCACTTCTCATATTTTCTAAAGCTAGCTGAATTAGCACGATTTAGAATTTTTAACTATCTAACTTATTACTTTATTATATTATACAGGATTCTTAAATATTCTAAAACTGAAAGGATAGCTAAAAGTTTATGGCTTCATCAATGGGAAACTAACGATACTTAGCATTTTTCTCTTATCATCTCATAAAAAGCCGGTGAATAAACAATTTGCAGATTTTTTTGCTGGAGATTGGCGTAATAATTCTCAAACTGCTGGTAATAGTCAGTCAGGTCAGTAGTTATCTGACAGAAGGAGGTAGCTTGTATTGGCCGAACCTGCGGATAAAAATCCTCTGCAGTCTTAGTCAATAAATTATCGCCATTCTGGTAGAGCTGGGCCTGCAGCCTCATCCATCTAGGCTGCTGGTAATAAAGCTGACGACGGATATAATTGCAGATGTGCGGATCTTGCTGGGCCAGAAAGCTGTTCATCTCCTGCTTTTGAAAGGGTAAACGCAAAATATCCAAAAGCTGACCGTGACCAAAAGGAAAGTTCTTGGTCTTATGCTGTACCTTTCCATGCAGATCTTCATGAATCAGGTATTGGAGACGCAGAACTTGCTTTTCTTGATCCAGCTCCCAAAGATGAAAGCCCATATTTTTACTAAAATAGAGAAAATCCTTCTGCAGGCGAGTTAGGGAATCCTTGAGCCAAAGTTTTCGCCCCAAAAGCCAGAGAACCTGATAACCATGCTGGCGGTAAGAAAGCGTCCGTTCCTGCAACCGTTCTATACTTAGGAGACTGCACTGGACTTCAAGCGCCAGTTTTTCATCAACCAGTAGATCAGCAATCTGCTGCAGAGCAGGCAAAAAAGCCTCCACCTCAACTTCTTCTGTCTGGACAGCCCAGCGAAAAAGCTCCGCCTTAAGGTTCAGGTGCTCAGCGCTCTCATTTTCCCTGTAAAAACGACACTCTTCTAGCGAAACATGCGCAAAATGCGGCTGCATAACCTTCCCTTTTTTAAAACGGACTGCCCCTGAACAAGCCGGGCAGACGAAATCAGCCCCCTTCTCAATCTTCTCCTCCAGAGCATTACACAAAAGCCCCTTATGATTTCTCGCCACAAACATATCCCAGTCCCCTCTAAAATTTATCTCATTTACTAAAATATTCGCAAAAGAAAAGAGAAAAGATCTACACCATCAAAAAAACGAGTCAAGAGAGCATCTCTCCGACTCGTTTTCTATTATCCAAATAATTGATTTCCTTTTCGTTCTGGCAATTTTAGAAAGAGGGCCAGCAGGCAGACTAGGCAGATAACAGCTGCTAGAAAGAGGTTCATTCCTTCGTAACCCCAATTGTCCAGAAAGTGGCCGGCCAGATTTTGAATGAGAATGGTTCCTAGACTGCGGGATGTCTGGACTAGAGCAATGGCTGTTACCAGGAATTTTTCATCGACTAAACTGGCTACGATTTTCAAGGTCACCATTATCAAAACCATGCCAGTCACGTGCTTGGAAAGGAGAGTCATCCCGATTTTCGAAATCAAACCTAGGTCTAAAGCATAGACGCTGTACTGGAGAAAGATGATTCCCAGACAGATATAAAGCAGCTTTTTCATCGAAATCTTGTCCATAAAAAGATAGGAATAAAAGATAAAAGGCGCTTCAACCAGAACTGATAAGGCAACTACTGTCGAAGCCATATCCACCTCTAAGCCACTGTGCTGTAGCATGGCAGGGATATAGGTATGACCAGTATTCCCCACTCCAGAGTAAAGGGCGACCAAAAGCAGGTAAAAGAGGTAGGTTTTGTTGGTCAAGAGCTTCCCCAGACCTGTCTGCTTGCGGGTATTCCTGCTTTCTAGGGCTGCTCGGTCGTGCTTGGGCTGGATTCCCAAAAGTCCTAGACTGCTGATAAGCATCATGCCAATAAAGACTGGGAAAATAGCCTGCGGTGCGACTCTTTGATAGATTAGTCCTGCTAGCTGAGAGCCTAAGGCATAGCCAATGGTTCCCCAAATCCGAATCTTACCATAAGTATAAGGACTTTGAGCCGCAAGAACATCCATGACTGGATTGACCCCGTTAACCAGCATGAGGACCAGACTATACCAGACCAGTAACTGCCAAAGCTGAGTCGCTTTCATGAAAAATACAGCCCCAACCATCATAACTAGAAAGCTAAAAAGGAAGATCTTTTTAATGCCCAAAACATCGCTGAGAATCCCAAACAGCGGCTGAGCCAACATGGAAGCAAAGAAGGAAGCTGACACTACCATCGATACTTGAGCATTTGAGTATCCTAAGTCCTGCATATAGACTGATATCAGAGTCGAAAAAAGAGAGTAGGCTAAGAAGAAAAAATTAAAGAGTAAAAAATGAGCCAGATAGCTGTTATGAAACTTTTTTTGCATCGAAATCTCCTTAAGACAGAAAGAAAACTCAGCAAAAGAACTGAGTTTTAGCTTGGAAAGTCATTCCGTTCGTATGTGACAGAGGACATTCCCTTTATTCAACATCTGTATTTCTACGACGTTCCTGCTTTGCAGCCTTACGCTTTTGACGACTGCGGTATTCAAAGTACAGAATGATTAGCAGGATGCCAACAGGCAGCATAATTAACATCTTATCGCTGAAGAACACACCATACCAAGGCTTGCTTTCCGACTTGCTGCCAGTCACATTTTCAATGGCTTGAGCAACTGGATTCTCAACTTTCTCGACTTTCATTTCATCAGAGATCTTGCTAGACAAGGTCTTCAAGCCATTTTCAACCTTGAGAACATTATTTTCAACCTTGACTTTAGGCTCGGTTCCCTTTTTAACAGTAGCGTAGAAATCCTCAGGCAGCTTATACTTCTGTCCATCAATCTCCTGCTCACCCTTGGATAAGAGTTTTTTGTACTCATAGTCCGCATAAGCCTTCTCAATCAAAGCATTACCAAAAGGATGGCGGTAATACTCACCGTCTTGGTCAGACCAGTCACCGACTCCCATAATCACAGCAATCATGCGCTGATCTCCACGCTTAATGGTCGCGATATAGTTGAAAGCACCGTTAGGACTAGAGCCCGTCTTCATGCCATCTACGCCCTTGAGAGCGTATTTAGCACCTGGCAGGGAGTAATTATAGGTTTCAAAGGTTTCCTCGTAAGGAGTTCCGGCTTTAACCGTAACCTTGGCTTTATTAGTATAGTTTAGAATCTCAGGATGATGATTGACAAAGTTATAGGCCAGAATCGCCAAATCACGGGCTGTTGTCTGATTGCTGGCATAATTATCGTAGTTTTGAGGGTTATAATAGCCCTTAAAAGAAACCGCCGCTGCACCGCTGGCATTGAACCACTTGGTATTCGTCATGCCCAGCTCTTGAGCCTTGGCATTCATCCGATCCAAGAAAGCATCTGGATCATTGTCCGATAAATAATTGGCCAGCATAACGGTTGTCGCATTGGATGAAGGCACGATTGTCATGGTAATCAGCTCAGATACGGTATAATCCACACCAGCGACAATTTTATTATTAGAAATTTCATAAATATTAGCGGTAGCCTGATCCTGAGGTGTAGCTGTGATGACCGTCTTTTCGCTGATTTTTCCTTCCTTAATCGCTTCAAAGACCAAGTAAAGCGTCATGAGCTTACTCATACTAGCGGGATCACGCACCTCATCGACATTATCTTCCCAGACAACATCACCTGTACTGCCGTCAATAACGAGAGAAGACTTGGGACGATTAATCGCCTGAACATTATCATGCGGATACATCTTTTTAGCCATATCCACCAATTCATCAGCCCTAGCAGCTAGTGGCGCTAACGAGGTCAGGAACGCAATTCCCAATAACAAAAGCTTTTTCTTCACAGGATCCTCCAAAGAACAATTATACCTATCTAGTATATCATATTTTACGCAAAGTCAACCATAAATCTAAAAATCCTACCTAAAAAATAGATAGGAAATTAAGAGACTTTTATCTGGCAAAGCCAGTTTTATAGCATCAATGTCAAAATCTTAGTGTTTTAACAAGCTAAGCGCTTCCTTATCAGCGATAATTACAACATCCGGATGCTTCTGGAGAGCACTGCCTGGCAGCTCCTCTGTCACTTCCCCCTCAACAGTTCCTGCTATAGCCTTGGCCTTAGCAGAACCATAAGCAAAGAGAATGATGGACTTAGCATTGAGAATGTTGCCAATCCCCATGGAAATAGCCTGAGTCGGAACATCTTCCATCTTGTCGAAGAATCGAGCATTGGACTGAATGGTGGACGGTGTCAAATCCACTAAGTGAGTCTGGCTGTCAAAACTAGTCCCCGGCTCATTAAAGCCGATATGGCCATTCGTACCGATTCCCAAAATCTGTAAATCAGCCGGATGCTCTGTGAGAAGCTGATTGTAGCGCGTCACTTCTGCTTCTAAATCTTTCGCTGCGCCATTGGGCAGGAAGCTTTCCTTAAAAGGCTTTTGGTTAAAGAGGTGCTGATTCATGAAATAGCGATAAGACTGAGGATCGTCCTCCTGCAAACCAACATATTCATCCAGATTAACACTGAACATCTCTGAGAAATCAAGATCGCTCTCAACGATCTGCTTGTAAAATCCTTCTGGGCTGCTGCCTGTAGCCAACCCCAAAGTTTTTGCTCCTTGAACTAGCTTTTCTTTGAGCAGCTCAAGAGCTACTTTACCACCTTCTACTTGGTTTTCCACTTGAATAATTTTCATTTTCCACCTCCACATCTTTTCTTAATTCTATTATATGGTATAGACCAATTTCTGTCAAGAAAAAGTCTGCAAAATAGACATACTTTTTAGTCATGCTCGCTTCCTTTTGCAGCAAATCGTGTTATAATAGAGACATGTTTTTACTGATTGTTTTATTGATTTTATTTTTAGTCGGAGTCTTACTCTGCAGCTTGAGTTTCCTCATGAAAAAACAACCAGGCTGGCAGATGCTAAGTTTGATTTTAGGAGGCTTACTTACAGCCAGTCCCTTTCTACTAGCCGCCTACCTACTCTGGCTGATGAAAACAATATAAGGAGATACGATGAATACCGCTGATTTTGATTTTGACTTGCCCGAAGAGCTGATTGCTCAGACGCCTTTAGAGAAAAGGGATGCTTCCCGCTTGCTAGTGGTTGATAAAGAAACGGGGACCTTCTCCGACCAGCACTTTGACCAGATTATTGATCAGCTCCAGCCTGGCGATGCCCTAGTTATGAATAATACGCGTGTTTTGCCTGCCCGCCTTTATGGTATCAAGCCTGAGACAGGAGGCCATGTCGAGCTGCTGTTGCTGAAAAATATCCAGGATGATGACTGGGAAGTTCTAGCCAAGCCAGCCAAGCGTCTCAGAGTAGGTGCTCAGATTTCCTTTGGCGATGGCCGCTTAACTGCTACTGTGGTAGATGAGCTTGAGCATGGCGGTCGAATCGTGCGCTTTGGCTACGAAGGGATTTTCCTAGAAGTCCTGGAAAGTTTGGGAGAAATGCCGCTTCCGCCCTATATCCACGAAAAACTGGCAGACCGCGAACGCTACCAGACTGTCTATGCCAAGGAAAACGGCTCTGCTGCTGCGCCAACTGCTGGACTTCATTTCACAGAAGAGCTGCTAGAGCAGATTGCAGCCAAGGGAGTCAAGCTGGTCTACCTCACTCTTCATGTCGGACTGGGAACTTTCCGACCGGTTTCTGTGGACAGCTTAGATGATCACGAGATGCACTCCGAATTTTACAGTCTGTCCGAAGAAGCTGCCCAGACACTCCGTCAGGTCAAGGCTAAGGGCGGCCGTGTTATTGCAGTCGGTACCACATCTATCCGAACTCTGGAGACAATTGGCAATAAATTTCAGGGGAAGATTCAGGCTGACTCTGGCTGGACCAATATTTTTATCAAGCCAGGATACGATTGGAAGGTCGTTGATGCTTTTTCAACCAACTTCCACCTGCCCAAGTCAACTCTGGTCATGTTAGTCTCTGCCTTTGCCGGACGTTCCTTAACGCTTGAAGCTTATGAGCATGCCATTACTGAGCGCTATCGCTTCTTCAGCTTTGGTGATGCTATGTTTATCAAATAACTATAGGTGAAAATTTATGAATAAAATTGAAAGCAGACACCGTCTCATCCGCTCCTTGATCATGGAGAAAAAAATCCATACCCAGCAAGAACTTCAGGAGCATTTGGAAGCAAACGGCGTCATTGTAACCCAGTCCACTCTTTCACGAGATATGAAAGCACTCAATCTGGTCAAGGTCAGTGAGAACGATACTTCCTACTATATTATCAACAGTATTGCACCATCCCGTTGGGAAAAACGCCTTCGTTTCTATATGGAGGATGCTTTGGTCATGCTGCGGCCAGTTCAAAACCAAGTCGTCATGAAAACCCTGCCTGGTCTGGCCCAATCTTTCGGTGCAATCTTAGACGCTCTAGAGCTGCCACAGATTGTTGCTACTGTCTGTGGAGATGACGTCTGTCTGATTATCTGCGAGGATAACCAAGGTGCCCTTGACTGCTTTGAGAAGCTCAAAGAATTCACTCCACCATTTTTCTTTAGTAAATAAAAGCTGAGACAAAATTTGCCTCAGCTTTTTCTATTTACGATTTTTGCCTCAATGAAACCCATTAGGAAATCAGCAAGCCATACTTGACCAGAGCAAGGCAGCACAAATATGATTTGAAGATGGTTTTAAAAAGTCAGCATTTAAGGTGTTGTAGCCAAACGATAAATGGCTTCCGCGTATATATCCATGGCCCGATACAGATCATCTAAGAGCAATCGTTCATTGACCTGATGCTCTGTCTGATCAGCTCCCGGAAAGAGAGCGCCGAAGGCAACACAGTTAGGCATCGTACGAGCAAAGGTCGCTCCGCCAGAAGACATAGCTGGACTGTTGTCTCCTGTTTTCTCCTGATAAATTGCCATCAGAGTGCTGACCAACTCGCTGTCCAAAGGTATGTATAGCGGAGCCAAGTAATCAAACTCCTGATAGGTCAGCCCGTATTGACTGGCTATTTCTGCCAGCTTTTCAACCAACTTATCCTTGTCTGCCAAGACCGGAATCCGCATGTCAATCCGAATCTCAGAGCGGTCAGAGCTTAAAGTCAGACCAGCAACATTAAAGGAAAGAAAGCCCGTCGGTTC
>CAUSZI010000006.1:0-57833 GCA_963536045.1 uncultured Streptococcus sp. | reverse complement strand
AATCCTATCATGATTGATAGGATTTTTTGTTATTATGAAGCAGAATTACACTGCTTAGAAAAGCCAGAAATTTCACTTTCATATGTACCTCATTAGCAAAATAGAAGACCAGCTATATAGAGCAGATCTTCTATTTTTTTATAATCCCTCAGTCTTCAAAGCGTCTGCCAAGCGCGCAAATTCTTCTAAACTAAGAGCTTCTCCCCGAACACTTGGAGATAAGTCAGCTCGTTCTAAGGCTGCTGTTAACTTGTCTTTGGTCTCCTCTGACTTTCCAAAATAACTGGTCAGGTTATTCCAGAGAGTCTTCCGACGGTGGACAAAGCTGGCCTTGGAGACCTTGAAAAAGAATTTCTCGTCCTGTACTTCAACAGCTGGCTGGTCTCTGCGCACCATCTTGAGAATGGCCGAATCTACATTGGGCGCTGGCACAAAGACTGTCCGTGGCACGATAAAGGCAACCTTGGCCGTCATGTAATACTGCACCGCGATTGACAAACTACCGTAAGCCTTGGTATTAGGCTGAGCTGATATCCTATCTGCCACTTCTTTTTGCATCATAACGACGAACTCACTAAAAGGAATTCCGCTCTCAATCAAATGCATGAGAATCGGCGTCGTGATGTAGTAGGGCAAGTTTGCCACTACCTTGATAGGTAGGTCTGGATTCTTAAACTCTGCTATGTACTGGGCCAAATCAACCTTGAGAATATCCTGATTGACCACTGTCACATTGTCAAAATCGCGCAGAGTATCCGCCAAAATCGGCACCAGCCGATCATCAATCTCAAAGGCCATGACCTCCGCGGCACTTTCGGCCAAAAATTCCGTCAAAGCCCCAATACCAGGACCAATCTCGATGACATTGACATTTTTATCAATCTCAGCTGTATCCACAATCTTTTGGAGGATGTTAGTATCAGTCAGGAAATTCTGACCGAAAGATTTTTTAAAGGTGAAACCGTGACGCTCCAGAATGGCACGGGTCACACTATGGTCTGCAATACGCATCTTTTCTCTTTTCTAATTCGTTATTCGTTATCTTTTAAGGAGGTCATTTGCCCTAGCAAGGTGTAAAGTTTTTTCTGCTCTTCTTCCTCGTAAGCAAATGCATTAGCCTTAACTTCTCTGCATTTCTCGTCATACAAAAAGCCCTCATAGCCATCTTCTGTAGATAAAGCTATATAGACTTTCGCCATTTTTTCAGGACTAATGGAAAATCTCGACTTAATTTTATAAAGATTTTTCATAAAAGTGCTGAGGTGATCATAGCGCCGCATATCTACTTTGACATTGGTCACACGGATCGCCTGAACCTTGATACCTTTCCAATGTTTCCGCATATAAAGTGACAACATCAACAAGGCCAGTTTATTCTGATAATAAGTCTTAGCAGGACTGTAATGTTTTTGACCAGATAAATTTTCAAAATCAAGCTTCATGAAAGGATAAAGCATCAGTCCTTGGGAAGAAATATTAATAATTCGACCACTTTCTGACTTTTCCAACAAGTCTTTCAATAAGGAAGAAAGCAAGAAAGGAGCAACCACATTGGTCGCAAACTGCTTTTCTAATCCATCTTTGGTTATCACAGGACTTTTGATTGATAAATCAAAATCAGCCGCATTGTTAATTAAAACATCTAAATTCTCTTCTTTGTGGATATACTGTTCTACCGCTTTCCTGACACTTTTCATATCAGATAAATCAACCAAGGTATAATCTACATGCAGATTTCCTGTTTGTTGACGGATCTTTTCACAGGCTTGCTCAGCTGCTTCTTTCCGCCGGCAAAATAGGGTCACTGACCACCCCTTTTCAGCTAACTGTTTAGCAGTTTGATATCCAATCCCACTATTGCCGCCCGTAATAATTACTTTTTTCATTTCTTACTCCGTTAGACTGAATATTTAAGCATGGCTTCTTCCACTTCCGCCAAGGTCACACCAAATAATTCCAAGCGTTTGAGGAGTTGCTTGCCGTTAGAATAGCCGATACGGAGTCGCTCACCCAGATACTCTCGACGCTGACGGCTGTCACTTCCCATAAGCAGACCTAGTCGTACGAGGTCGCCTTTGGTGATGTCAAAATTATCCTCATCATCAAAATATCCGACCAGACCAGCTAATGCCTGCTGCAAATCTGCAAACGAAGCGTGCTCTACTCCCAGCGAGCGACCTTTGTTCTTAGACTTGGGAGCCGCCTCGTCACGGCGGAGAAAGGCATGCTGAGCAGTAGGCACAGCCTCCATAATCATTCGACGGATACGCTCACCGTTGTAGTCTGGATCGGTAAAGACAATAACACCACGCAGCTGGTGCAGTTTCTCAATCCGCTCTAGGTCTTCTTCATTAATTGCGGAACCTCTCGTCTCGTAAGTGTCAACTTGGTAAAATCGCTGAAGGTTAGCCGTATCATCCTTGCCCTCAACGACGATTACTTGAGGGATTTTTATCTTCTCAGTCAAGCCCAAACACCTTCTTTGCATTTTCATAGGTCGCTTGCGCTACTTCTTCGACCGTCAGCCCACGCAGCTCAGCAATTTTCTCTACCACATAGCGAGTATAGGCTGTTTTGTTTTCTCGGCCACGCTTGGGAACAGGCGCTAGGTAAGGCGCATCAGTCTCGACGAGAATTTTGTCCAAGGGCAAGTTCTGCGCAGCTTCTTGAATATCCGTCGCTTTTTTAAAGGTAACGACTCCAGAAAAGGAAATCATCATTCCTAGCTCGATAAAGCGCTCTGCCATTTCCAAAGAACCCGAATAAGAGTGCATGATACCGCCCCGAGAACCAACTCCCTCACTCTTGATAATCTCATAGGTATCCTCCAGTGCGTCACGTGTGTGAACGACAAAGGGGAGGTTCAGTTCTTTGGAGAGCTGGATTTGCCGGCGAAACACCCGCTCCTGAACATCCTTGGGCGCGGTCATCCAGTGATAGTCCAGCCCAATCTCGCCCAGAGCCAGCACCTTGGGGTGACGAAGCTTGTCCAGCAGATAGGCTTCCACCGCCTCATCATAAGTCCTAGCCTCAGTCGGATGCCAGCCAATCGTAGCATAAAGCTGATCATAGCTATCGGCCAACTCCAAGGCGCGCTCAATGGTCGGCCGATCAAAACCGACAATATTTATTTTGCTGACGCCCATTTCAGAGGCCAGCTGCAGCTCCTCTGCCTCTCGACCAGCAAATTCTTCCACATTTAAATGCGTGTGTGTATCAAAAATGTTCAAACTTTGTTTCCTCCTTCTTCCCTATACTTCTCTAACCATTGGAAATACAGAATTTTAATTTTCTATATTTCCCTGTATTTCCTATTGTTTCTCACCACTTTGGTTAATTTATGGTTAGTTTTTTGGTTAGTCCTTTACAGGTGAATTTGATTGAGCTTCGTTCTTACTTCGTCTTGAATATTCTCCGTAACATGGCTATATACCTGTAAAGTAATGGACTCATCACGGTGACCTACACGCTCCATAATCGCTTTAATAGGTAATCCTAGTTCAGCAAGTAAGCTGATGTGGGAATGCCGAAGCATATGTATATTATATGCCTTTCCTTCACCTAGAACTGTATCGCAACTATTCTTGATGAATTTGTATAATAAAGGTTGTCTCATAATATTTCCTTGCTCCGTGACAAAAACAAACTCTTCATCACGGCAATGCTCACGAAAATATAAAACAATCTCTATACAACGTTCACTCAGAATTATCGTTCTAACAGAACCTACCGTCTTAGTAGTTTGAAGTACTCGCTCGTCATACTTGTGAGCCACATAGTCAATCGTATGATCAATCTTCAAAAGACAATTTTCAAAATCTATATCTTGATAGCGAACACCGATAAATTCAGCAAAGCGAAGACCTGTTAAAAAAATGAACTCCATTGCTAATGTATAGCGTCTATCTTTATTATGATTTTCGCAATACGACAAAACTTTTCCTAATTCCTCTCTGCTGATAAAATGTTCCTTCGCTTTTTTTAGTTTTTCATAATCAGCCTTTTGCTTAGGAATCACTACATTTTTGACAGGACTCTTGGTGATATATCCGACCTTCTCAGCATAGCCAAAGATACCATTAAGATAAATCTTTCGATTTTTCCTTGTAGAATTTTCAACATTTAAACTCATTAGGTAGCTTTGTATTTGCTGGGTGGTATATTCTGACAACTTCAAGTCACCTACCGCATCAGCAAAAAATTGTAAACATTTCATTTCGCTTCTAAAACTTGATGATTTAATTTCACTAGCTCGAATAGTTTTCCATTCTGCCAACAGCTGACTAAACGTAGTCGCTTCATATTTTTGTTGCTTCAGCTCTTCTTTTGTCGGTGTCATAAGAATTTTATCTATCTTAGTTGCTAACCGCCTTTTTGCTTCTGCTTGAGAAACTCTAGATCTTGATTTCAAAGTAACAGTCACCTGTTTCCACTTTTTATCACGCTTATCATAAAATTTCTCATAATAGCGATACTTACCATTATCTAACTCTTTATAAAACATCATCTCTCCTTTTTATTATCATAAATAAAGGAAAGCTATGTAGCATAGCTTAATTATAACATAACTACATAGCTTCCTCATACTTCTTTTGTTTGTATTGCAAAAAGCGCTCATATCCCTCAATACTTATATAAACCCTCTTATGGGAGGGCTTCAAAATAAAATCTTGAAACTGCTCAATCCGCCTCATCTCAGTCAAATCATTATTTAATGTTTTTAAAGGGATATCAAATAATTCTGAAATACCTTTTTTCGTTTTGTATAAATGTTCCATAATACTCCCTTTTTCTGCTATAATAGAGTTGATAAAAGTTTTCTTTTGTCACTCATTTGTCTTGTCAGTTGCTCCGCTAAAAGTGTCTGACAGGCTTTTTATATTATCGTAAAACTCCGTTGTGTATTCTTTCACACCATACGGCGTCTCATGCTTTGTAGTACGTGAAAAATTTGGCGGGCTATTGATTTTATAAGATTCCACTATCTCTCCTTTGGTTGCTGTTAACTCCAAAGGCTTTTTTATCCCTCGGCTGGTTCTATAAATACGAATCCCTTTTGGATACATGTATAGTCTCGCTCCCTTAACGGTTGCTTTGCTCTGAGAATCTTCATCACCTATCTGTAAATTAGATAGATAAGCTATCAAGTAATTTCCAACCTTATCAGCCCTTCTCAATCGTTTGGTCTTTGTAAAACCTTTCTGCCACAAGTCTGCCAGAATTTCATTAGGAATTGTCAAAGTTGTAGTATTCTTCATCAGCACATGTAAATGCCATCTTCTACTAGCTTGTGGCTCAATAACAACAATATATTCTACATGACCGTATTCTTTGCGAATTTTACGAATAAATTTTTTAAAGTCTTTATAAACTATTTCAGTATCAATAACATGCTCCCTATATGTTAAAGTTATCCATAGTTGATTGTATCCACCAGTAAAGTTATGAGCAACCAAGCGACGCAGTTTTTTCATCGTTTGCTTGACCGATTTAAGATTATCAAATCGTGTACTATTTGATGTATTCATGTCATAAATCTCACCTGTTTCAAGATTTACATAACGTTTTCCAGATATTACCTTGATGGTCTGTTTTTGTTTTCCGTCAGCTGTAGTCATTTCAACTGTATCTCCGTAAATATAAGATTTTACTAGTTTGTTGCTCCCAATTTCTGACATACGACCTCTATCTTCTCGTGCTTTTGTTTGACGCTTATCAAGTTAAGAGCGTCAAAATTGTAATCATTAAATTCTAATTTATTCCATGATTTATTGACAACAGGTTCCCTAAGATGACTAAACTGATTGCGCCGGCACGGGCGAACAGAGTTCGACCGCACCGCCTCAACCAGTCTAATTTATCTTAGCCTACTGTCAATAACTTTCACGGCATAAAACAGAATTTAATTCTCATATCAATAATTTTGTGAGTTTTTCAAATGAAACAAAGCACTTTTAACCGCTCGCTCATTTATTTTTTCATAGATGATAAACACTAAACGATGTAAATCATCTTTTTTATAAGTATCAGCGATACCATACAATCCATTGTTTTTCATATAATAGACCCATTTTTCTTTCATTTTGAGCAAAATGTCGGAATCTAACTCACCAAAAATAGTAAACCGAAACACAATACAAGCCACTTGAAATTCTCTTCCTGCTTTATCAAACTCACAAATTGGTACTTTTTTATCCTCTATGCGAATACGATAAATTGACTTGCTCCCATCAGCTTGAATGATTTCTTGATTTTCAAAATCAGGTTGTAATTCATAATCAAACTGATCATCACTAATCTGCTCTTTTACCAACTTCATTAATTTAAAACGTGTTTGACCCAGAAAATTATTCCATCGTCTTTGTTTCTCTTCTTCTAACTGCTGTTGTTGATACTCCATGATTTTTTGCTTACAAAATCCAAAAACTTTGACGACCGTGTAAGCAATTTTCCTAGGTAGCTCTTCTATAACCGATGGCATAATTAACCTCTTTTCTACAATTCAACAATCTCTTCATCAGCTCGAATGACTTTAGCTGTGATTGACAGTTGATTACGATATTCACCGTAAACCGAAGCTTTTTCAATATCAACGATTTCACAAATTGTGCCCATAGGCATATAATCAGCATAGTCCTCGATTGCTCCATAAGGAACTTTAACAGTAAGCTGTTCTCCAATATTCGTTTTTTCGTTGGGATAGTCACTATCGTCAGAGAAAATAAGTAGTCCCACCTTTACCCCCTTTTCAACTTCAGAGCTCTTATCAATTTTTTCTATCCAACGAGTAGCAGAAATGAAGCGAAGTTCTTTTCGTTTAAGAAATTCTGGGGCGTTGAACGCAGTGAAGTGAGAAAGATTTTTTAAAGCCATGATAGACCTCCTCCTAGTTTTTAGAAACTAATACATATAATAGTTTCTGGAAAAATATTTTGATAGAATCTAATTTATTTTTTAGATTCTAAAAAGATTATATCACTAAATTTTTATGTTGTCAAGAATTTATTTCTATTTTTTGTTTCTTGTGTTATAATATTTCTATAGACATAAATAACAAGGAGAATCCAATGGCTAAGCTATCAAGAAAAACAGTTAAAGACTTATGCTTATCAATTACAAAAGCAACGCTAGAATTTGAAGGATATGAACTCTTAGATGAATCAGGATATATTCTTGCACATAAAGAAGGTGAAGCAGATTTACTTATCTATCCTTTGGCTAAGCAATTTTCTGATAAAGAAAGTCCACAATATAAAGCTGATTACAAAGCAGTAACTAAACTCGATAATTTCGTAAAATCCTATCCCGAAGAGATAGTGCCCTATATCAGTTATAGCTTTATAAAAAATGAGCTATCCCATTTAGAGACTGTTATAGCACCCATTACTCTCATACGAAAAATCGCCCAAACGGGAAGTGTCTTTTCAAACGCAAGCGGGCACCTGTATTTAAACGTAGAGCTCACTTCCAACTTACCTGAAGATGTGTTTCATTCTTCATGGATAAAATAACCGAAAATAGGGACTCATTACGAATCCCTATTTTTTCATTCTTTCAATTGAATCTTTTCTAATTGAATCAATATATTGTTCTCTTCATTAGAGCTATCATTTCTAAGATAACCCATAAAAATTTTATTTCTGTTCTCTACAGGAACAATAAAAAAACTTCGTGAAATATCATATCCTTCTACAAGGACATATATATTGTTAGTGTCCTTTAATTGATATCCCCTGCTTTTTAACAACTCTATGATAGCCTCTTTTGATTTTAATTTATCATTTGGATATAAATTATAAGAAGAAATTGCCTGTTCATAGCTCATCAAGTAACGAGTTTTTTTATTAGAAATTACTTTATCATGTGAAAACTCCCATACAGGAAAATTAGAGATCTTTCTTTGATTCTCTTCATCAGATGTTTTAGATCCGAACACTTCGTTTATTTTATAATTTCCGCTCAGATTTGTCACATATGGAGTAAATAATATCCCTGGTAGTGTTTGTTTATCAAATATATATAAATAATAAATTTGATTTTTATTAAGTTTTAAAAACACCATGCTATAACGATTATTATCTTCATCTTGAATTAAGATAAATTTTAAATCTTTATCTTTTATCCTAGTATCTTTTATTTCTTTAAAATTTTTTTTGAAATCTGAGATTATTTCTTTCTGAGATAAAACGATATTATTTTCTTCTTTAAATTCTGAATAAGATGAATAAGAAGTATAGTCTAAATTATTATCATATTCATTATCAATCCCCGATTTATGAAGCTTATACGAAGATGTGAATTCCCACTTCTCTAGCTCCACTCCTACTCTCAGTGAAAACCATGTTTTTCTTTGCATTTGTTGTTCAAAAGAATTTTGATAGCTATAATACATAAAGCTTACTGTTCCTATGGGCAACATTACACAGATAACAAATAAAGCGACTATGATTTTTTTGAAGTAACTTTCAAAAACTATCTTATCCAAATGTTTCATCCGCAACAATAAAAAGAACGTTATAAATACTGGCAGTGGCATTAATATAACTTCAAAAAGAATCCTACTTATATCTCTATCTGTCCACCCAAATATTGCACTTGAACCTAATAATAAAAATCTCATGACAAATTCTATCGAAAATGCTAAAAAGACTAAGAGAAATAATATCTTACTTTTAAAAAATTGTTTTGGTGTTCTTATGAATCCTCTCAAACCAAAAATAAGCATTACGATTAAAACTGGAGCTACAGTAATCCCTTCTATAATATTCAAGAAAGATAAACCCGGATCAAAGTCGATGCACGTATATACATACAGCGCCAATGATATGAAAGACATTAAAAGTAAAGCGAAATAATATTTCTTTCTACCTATATTAGATTTTTTATTGCCCCTATCATCTATAAATTCTCCATTTTTTAACGCTTGTGAAAACTCTTCAGGTTTAGGTTTTCGTCCATGGATAAGCTCGAAATATTCTATCCATTCCTTTTCATTCATCTTGTACAACCTCCTCTTGTACCGTTTTTTATCCATTTTATCACAAAAAGTATTGCTACACAACACTTTTTCTATTTTTTAGACTGTTTGTTGTACTTAATTTCATGTAAAAAGGATAGTAAAATGATACAAAAGAGGATTGTAAGAATGAAAGCTAACCAATTACAGAAATACATATCAAATAGAATCAGAGAATGCCGCAAAGAAAAGAAACTGAGTCAAGAGCAACTTTCAAATGATGCAGGCTTAGGTATCAAGGCTATTCAAAATATTGAAAATTTGAAATACGACTTTAAAATCCAAACACTTGAAAAAGTGCTAACCGCCTTAGATATGACGGTGGAAGAATTTTTTAACTTCCCACTCTCTGATAATTCTGTATCTCTTGATACACTCGTAGATAATCTTGCTGAATTATCAAATGATAAACAGGTAAAACTTATTTCATCTTTTAATGAGATAGTAAAAAGTATAGACTAAAAGAGGAACTCATTACGAATTCCTCTTTTTGCATGCTACACTTGCTTTCCTTTGGTTCTTTTCTTGGTTAATTTTTTATCTCTTTTTTTAAAATACTGATATATTCAGTTTTTCAGCCAGTAGTATGCGTATCAAAAATCTTCATGTTTTACTTCCTTGTATTTCCTGTCCTTTATTATACCAAAAATCAAGCGAAATATTCATCCCCTTCTACTCTGTTCATCTCCAGACAAGAAATTCATATTTATAAAAAAGAAATTTTTATAAAATTTCATCTAGTCCTTAAGACTGATTTTATCTTTTTTCGATAGTTTTTTATTGATTATCGATAATTACCGTGTTATAGTTACTAGGAAATCAAACGTTATTTAGTCGGAGGAAATTATGACAGACAAAATGAAAAAGACTGCTGAAGATATGAGCATCACTCTTACAAAAATCAGTATCAGCCTTTTATTTATTGCTTCCATTATCCTGATAGCTCTTGGACCTTGGGTCGTCAACCTAGTTATCGAATTCCCCTCTCCTTTATTTCAAGGGGAGACGCGCTTTTGGATCTTGCTGCTGTTTGGCTATGTCCTAGGTTGCCTAGCACTGGCCTGCATTGTCCATCTCTATCGACTCCTAAGCCGCATTGGTAAAAATCAGGTTTTTATCACACAAAATGTTCAGTTCATGCGCTATCTTGGCTGGGAAGTGGGCACTGTCGCTCTTATCTCCCTCTTTATGGGACTGACAGCCTATTTGCCCATGCTCTTAGTCACTGTTTCCTGTAGCATCTTGACCCTGATTATTCGTGTCATTCGCAACGCCTTTGGCAAGGCCATTGAGCTGCAGGATCAAGTGGACTACACTATTTAGGAGGTCTTATGATTCAGATAAATTTAGACCTTGTCATGGCGCAAAAGCGTATCAGTGCTGGCCGTTTAGCAGAGTTAATTGACCTAACACCAGCCAATCTATCTATTCTAAAAAACAATCGAGCCAAGGCTGTCCGCTTTTCAACACTCAACGCTCTCTGCCGTGAATTAGACTGCCAGCCTGGCGATATTTTGGAGTATATCCCTGACGATGAGGAGGAGAAATAATTATGAAATATCCAGCACCAGAACAGATGAATGTCCAGCCTTGTCTGCCCGCAGAAGCAGAACGACAGACCATCTTCACAGGCCTAGAGGACAAGCAACTGCGATTCTTTAAAATCAGCTATCTAATCCTCTATCTTTTAACCTACTTTTACTCTGCTGTATTTTTTTATTATCAAACTGCATCCTTTTTCCCTTTTGCAATCGGCCTTATATTATTAAGCGAGGCCTTAATCAGGAAATTAGCCTATCCATCCCTGCAGATAAAGAATCTTGACAGCAGATTAGAGGCTAGAAGCTTTCTGATTATGACGCTAGCTCAAGCCCTAGCTTTAAGTCTCTGGGGGCTTCATCGCCAACTAGAATTTTTCCAATTTCTAGCCATCCACATCTCATTCGCTTTCTATATTTTGTCCCGCACAGGCTGGTTAAGCCAGGGACGTTTGGGAATCTTGGTCTGGTTTGATGCCATTCAAGCCTTCTGTATCCTGCCCTTTAAAAATTTCATTGCTGCTATTCTAGTCTTTATAGAAGGCAAGCAGCAGGACTCTTCCGACAGCTCTGACAGTCTGTCTTCAAAGAAAGCCCAACAGCTCGCTATTATTGTCAGCAGCTTCTTTGTCGCAGGAATCTTGGTCTACTTTGTCTGGTCCCAGCTGAGTCAGGTTTCAGACAGCTTTGCCTCTTTCTTTAGCAATACCGCTGATTTCATTGAGAATCTACTTGACTCCCTCTTTTCAAGTCTTGATAGCAGCATGATTCTCTTCAAGGCTTGCCTGGCTGTCCCTATCAGTTTGTACTTGTACGGTCTCCTAGCCGGCAGTCTGTTAGGCAAAAAAGATACTAAACTTAGCTACAAAAAATTTCAAGCAAGTATCCGCCCTTGGCGAGTAGCACCCGCTTTCGCAGCCTACATTATCATCGACAGCCTCTGCCTGACCTATGCGCTCTTTTTCCTGACGGGTCTGGGGGAGCTCGGTCAGCTCCTAAGCGCTGGAACAGTAGCTCAGGCTATTTCTCCGCAGAATGCTTCGACTGTTGCTGTAGCTGGTTTCTGGCAGCTGGTTCGGGTCTCTATCCTTAACTTTACAGTTCTAGGTGTCTTCTATCTGATTGCAAAAAAGCCACTCTGGGATCAGAAAGGGACGCGATTCGCTGCTACTATCCTCTTTATCTTTACGGGTCTGCTGGCCTTGCTAGCTGGCTGGAAATTATTTGGTATCTACATCTACCTTTACGGACCAACACCGCTGCGCTTGATTTCAGCATGGTTCATCCTAGTCCTCTTGTTTTGGTGCCTACTAACCCTGATTCGTTTCTACAAACCTATCCAAGCTATTCGCATCGGTATCTTTTACGCCCTCATTAGCTTTACCTTGCTCTGCTATCTGTATCCAATGCTTTTACCAGTGACAAAATAAACAACTGTGCTTAACTATACACAAAAAACCAGAAAGGAAATCAACTTCTTTCTGGTTTTTTCTCTTTTTTATACCATTTACCGGCATTCAATAATAGACTGCTTACTTTTCTCATTCAAAGGAAGAATAATTATATTCTAAAATCACAAGTCAGCAAATGATCATTGACCATGCCAATGGACTGCATAAAGGCATATACAGTCTTAGAACCAACAAAGGAAAAACCTTTCTTTTTGAGTTCTTTGCTAATTTTATCGGATAGATCCGTTCGAGCGGGCACCTCTTCAATACTGGACCATGAATTAACAATCGGTTCATTCTTTACAAAAGACCAAATATAAGAATCCAAACTACCATATTCTTCTTTTAGTTTTAAATAGGCTTTAGCATTTTTTATAACTGCCTTTATTTTTAGCCTATTTCGTATCACTCTTTGATCACTAAGCAATTCTTCAATCTTCTGCTCGTCATAGTTGGAGAGTCTTTCAGGATCAAAGTTTTCATAAGCCTCTGTCATAGCATCTATTTTTGACAAAATAGTTTGCCAGCTCAAACCCGCCTGCTGACCTTCTAAAATCAACATTTTAAAGAGTTTATGTTCGTCATGCACAGGTCGCCCCCATTCATGGTCATGATAATTTCTCTCAAGCTCACTATTTTCAGCCCAATCGCATCTTTTTATCTCAACCATCTATTTTCTCCTTATAGTTTAATTTTCTCAACTTGATTATTATCTAAGACCAAGACAGCATCAGAAAAAGAGACTTCAAAAAGTTGCAAGGAGTTGCTATGCTGCTCAATAATATCTTGATAATAAGGATACTTCTGGACAAAAATGCCTCTTATATCCTCAATAGAAAGCTGGCTTTCTTTGACTCTCCCTTGAATCCAGATATACCTCCCATCACCTTTCGGGACTGTTGTAAGAGCAATACGATTATTGATTGCCAACTCTTGAATTTTATGACTATTCTTAAATGAGATAAAGAACAATTTCTTTGCCTCCTCATCATAGTAAAAATTTACAATTCTTACATTTGGGATATCCTTTACAGAAGTAGCTAGAGCCATTTCTGTCTGTTCTGCCAATAAGGCCTTAAAATATTGATTCATATTTGACTCCTTTATTATTTTCTCTAAAACTAGTATAATATAAAAAGGTATCATTATTTGAAACCATTTAATAAAAATATGGAGTTTCTCATGAATAAATCTCAAAGAATTAACGATTTGCTTATTTTTCTCAATAAGAAAAGACAATTCAATCTAAAAGATATTATGAATCGATATCATATTTCAAAAAGCACTGCCCTTCGTGATATTGCCAGCCTTGAAACGTTAGGCATTCCAATTTATTCTGACTTAGGCCGGAATGGCAGTTATAAAATTCTTAGCAACGACTTGTTATCTCCTATTATTTTCTCCATAGATGAAATTTCTGCCTTGTATTTTTCCATGCTAACTCTGGAAAACTACAATATGTGCCCTTTTGATATAGACCTGCAAAAATTAAAAGAAAAATTTGAAAACTCGATTTCAGAACAGCAGTTAAGTAAGATCACAAAAATTGAGAAAATCCTTCAACCAGAAGTCAGGAAAACAATCAACAACTCTCAGTTGCGAATCATTCTTGATATTTTATTACATAGGCAGGAAGAATTTTTTCCAATTAAGTATGATCAGCAGTCTCTTCAGGTTCAATTTGTCAAACTATTTAGCCACAAAGGAGACTGGTATGCGGAGGTCATAAATAAAGACACTGGACAAAAAGAAGAACTTTCCTGCCAGTCTATCGACTTTTGCCCATAAATTTAAGACACAAAAACCAGCGGTCTCGAGTCTCCGCTGGTTTCTTGATAAATCGTTTGGATTAAGCAGCCAAAACTTTGCGTCCTTTACGACGGCGAGCTGCCAATACACGACGACCGTTTTTAGTTGACATACGGTGGCGGAAACCATGTTTACGCGCACGACGGATTTTACTTGGTTGATAAGTACGTTTCACGATGAATACCTCCTCTTAGATTCTTGTATTCGTTTAGCCGGCTAGTTGTGATCAGTTACTAAACATACTTTACTATTCTATATGATTCTGGGGCTTTTGTCAATACTTACTTAAATAACTTTCTCTTTGTAAACGTAATCATAAAGTCCGAGTCGCTTCATAAAAGGGAATCAAGGCTGTCATGGCCTCCTGCAGCTGGGACAGCACTTGCTCTCTTGAAGCAGCCTGAGAAAGGGGAATATCGTATTTGATCAAGACCTTACGAACCTGACCGGCTGCCAGCTGCTGAGTAAGGAACTGGCGATTTTCCTCTGTTCCTTCAAAGCGCTGACTCACACCATCTATCTGAGCAAAATAGTAAGCTGGCGACTGAATAGGCAACTCCAAGACCCGATTTTGCTTGCTGAGGCTGTGCTCATCTTTCTTGCGCTCCATGAAGCTCACCTCCAGCGATACCCCAAAATCTTCTGCAGTTCCATACAAGCGCAGAGCAAACATCGGTTCTGTGATTTCTCCATAGCCTTTAAGATAATTCCAAAAATGGGGCCGCAGCATCTGTGCCTGATTCATCCACTGGCTGGTTCGCTCCAAGGTCAGCTTAGGATAGAGGCTCTGAAAATCCTTGACCAAATCTGCAAACTCCTTGCGTGCCGCCTGGCCCTTAGCTCTCAACTCCAACATAGACTCACGCAGCTGCCCTGCCTTGTCTGGAGATATATACTTAGCCCCTTGATGAGGCAGATAACTTTCAATAGCTGGAAAAAGTGACATAAAAAATCCTTTCTTTTTTACTCTTTATAATAGAATACTTCTGACTTATTAACGTTAACACTTTGCGTGATAAGAATCCTGTCCCTCTTACGATTAGAAGCATCCATTATTTTTTGATTATCCAAAGTCATAGTCATATCTACACCAGCAGGAATAAATAATATTGCTGCACCCGGACCACCATAGGATACACCACCCTCTAAATAGGAGTTGACCATTTTAAACTGATTTCCTAATTTTAGCCCATTAGTCACCAAACCATTTTTATCAAAGGTCAGCTCTTCTCCATTTCCATTTTTCCACGTACCTTCAATACTTGAGAAATCACCGTTTTGAATGCTCGATAAATCCATTTGAGTTGAAATTTCTGGATTGTCCTCTGCTCCTATGGAGCTTTTTGATTGATAAGATTCAATATCTTTCCAAGTTAACGAAGATAGATCAACTTCTTTTTTAGAAGCTAACCCAAAAACTGAATCTACGCTTTTTTCAGAATTTGAATCTACACCTGCTATTTGAAAATCTGCTTCTTTTAGCACATCTATACCACTATTATCAGATCTCAGTCGATAAAGATAACCCTTAGCATCAGGACTTAGAGAGTGCCATTGAGCATAAAAGACTGTTCCATCTGTATATATTGTGGCGCTTTCTCGACTTCCACCTGCTGAAGCTACTTTTGATTGAGCTAAATAAGTTGATGTTCCTTGATTCAAATAATAAATAGCCGCTAAATAATAAGCCCCGTCAGAATGATGTCCTGTGATTAGTTCATTCGTCCCATTTTTATCAATATCATAGAATGTGTATATCTGCGCACGGCCTTCAGAAGTATCTTTTGTTAATTTATCCAAAGTCGAAGCATATAATTTTTCATCTTGTTCTACTGAAATCGAAGAACTCTTTTGCTCTTTGTCCAATGCACTCTTACTCGAATCAGGAGTATTATCCTGATTCTCTATTTTCTTTTGACCACAGGCAGCAAGTAATGCTAACCCTAAAATAATTAGAAAAACTCTCTTCTTCATAATTCTTTCTCCTAGCTTATTACTACAAAAACCAGCATCTCTGCTGGCTTTCTTTTTATTCGCTATCAATATCCACGACGACATAGCGGTTGGGCTCATCGCCTTCGGAATAGCTAGTCACGCCATCGATGCGAGAAATGATGCGGTGGATAATTTTGCGCTCGCTGTTAGACATAGGGTCTGTGTGCTGACCGCGTCGGTCTTCCAAAGCCCGCTGAGCCAGTTTCTGCGCATAGCTTTGCAGTACTTCTGCCCGATGCTCAACATAGTCATTGACATTAATGGAAATATAGAAGCTCTTAGAATATTGGTTATAAAGATAGTTTTGCGCTAATAGCTGCAGAGCTTTCAAGACTTTTCCGTGGTAGCCAATCACGCGCCCCGGTTCATTGGTATCAATCTGCATGTTAATGGTTCGGCGGTTGTGGCTGCTGGAAATACCCGCTTCAACATCCATCTCATCAACGATTTTCTGAACATAGTTCGTTACGTTGTCAACCACTTCTTCAATATCGTAGTCTGCTTCGACTTGGATGCCTAAGTCAGCAAAAGAGCTTTCTTCTGTTTCTGTCGGCTCAGCCTTGTCTTTAGCCGCTTGTTCAAAAGAGATAACCTTGCTATCGTCCGCTTCTGCTTGAGCAACTGCCTCATCAATAGCTTGGTTGGTCTTGAGAAGATCAATGGTGCCCGTCTCTTCTAAAATCGTATTGGCTTGCTTGTCATTTTTGAGAATTTCAGCCTTGACCTCATCTGAGATAACTTCGCCTTCGCCTTCGACCTTCTTGATGGCCGCTACCACACGGCCCAAATCAACCGTCGCTTCACTGACAGACTGCACAGGCTCATTCTGAGCATTAATCTCTTCGGGAACACCTTTTACAGCCTTTTGATTGGCCTTGACAACTGTCGTCTCAGCAATCGGCTCGACATCCACCTGAGCTGGCTTCTTGCCAAACAAGCCTAAAAAGCCTTTTTTCTCACGTGAAATAACAGTGATATGCGCTCTCATACGTGGAATATCCAACGTTTTCAAACCATTTTGAATGGCTTCTTCAACACTTGCTCCTGTAAAAATAACCATTGCAAGAGTCCTCCTTCTTACTTACTTTTTCTTTTTCTGTGCTTTTTTCAGGGCACGTTTCTTTTTCTGTTCCAATTGACGCTCTGATCGTTCCTTAGCTTCCCGCTCAGCAATGATTTTAAAAGGATTGCTCAGCAGCAAGGTCTGAACCACCTGATAAGCATTTGAGACCGCCCAGTAGAGGGCTACCCCACTCGCTGCATAGAAAGCAAAAAAGAAAATCGCAACTGGCAACAGGTACATCATGACTGTCATCCCGCCATTTCTCTCAGGCAAGGCTTTGTTTGAAAGCCACGTACTGAGGAAAGTGAAGAGAGCCGCTAACAGCGGAAGAATAAAGGTCGGATCTGTCGCTCCTAGATTGAGCCAGAGGAAGTGACCTGTCTTCATAAAATCAACCCGAGTCAGGGCTTGAAACAGAGCCAAGAGCACTGGCATCTGGATAAAGAGCGGAATGAATGAGGCATAAGGATTGACACCCTTTTCTTTGTAGAGCTTTTGAGTTTCCTCAGCCAAGGCTGTTCTGCTCTCCATATCCTTACCAGGATACTTTTCCTGCAGTTGTTTAATATGCGGCTGTACTTCCTGCAGCTTGCGTGAAGAAGTGGTCTGGAATTGGAAGACTGGCAGGAGAACTGTCCGGATAATCAAGGTAAAGAGAATAATCCCAATCCCCTTGCTTCCACCAAAGGATAGAAAACGAATGGTGTCCGCAAAGAAGTAGACCAGCTTCTCCCAGAAACCATGTGAATCGGCCGTTACTTGACTAGTTCCGCAGGCTGTGAGAAAGAGCAGCGAGGCAACCAGCAAAATCCCTAATTTACTTTTCTGTTTCACAAATGAATCCTTCCTGATAAAGTTTAGCAATTTTTAATACATGCAATAAATTTTGTTCAACTTGGTGGTAGTCCAACTCTTCCACTCCTTTGCGAGCAATAACGACGAAGTCTGCCTGGACTAACTGTTTTTGATGCTGCATCAAGACATGGCGAATTTTTCTTTTAATACGATTACGAACTACTGCATTCCCTAGCTTTTTACTGACGGAAATTCCTACTCGAAAATGCTTTTGCTCTTTTTCTAACATGTAAACGACAAATTTTCGATTAGCAAAACTCTGTCCTCTTTTAAAAATCGCATTAAAATCTTTTTCGCTCTTGACGCGATAGTTTTTTCTCAAAACTTAACTCCATCCACCAAAATTATATCTATTATACCATATTTTTCGAAAATGCCAATAAGTCCTGCTATGACGCTGTTTTTGCAAATATTTAAAAGGTCGATTCACTTAAAAAACACCGCAATTTCCTTGCGATGTTCCCTATATCTTATCCCTTTTCCAGCTGTTTCTTCGCTCTTTCCAATTCCTGACGGATCTGTGCAAATCCCGTCCCGCCAAGGGAATCCCGCTTTTGTACAGCGGTCTGCGACTCAAGCGCTTGATAAATATCTTCCTCAATCAGCGACGACACTTCCTGATAGCGGCTCAGCGGAATATCCTGTAGATAATAGCCTGCCTTGCTGCATTCCAGCACCAACTTTCCGACAATCTCATGGGCTTCCCGGAAAGGCAGTCCTTTCTTGGCCAGATAGTCAGCCAATTCTGTCGCATTGGAGAAGTCTTGCTGAGTTGAAACCAGCATTTTTTCTTTGTTTATTGTCATACTAGACAGCATACCTGCCATAATATCTAGTGACTTCTTGATGGTATCTACCGTATTGAACATGCCTTCCTTATCTTCCTGCAGGTCCTTATTATAGGCCAAGGGCAGGGATTTCATAACCGTCAGAAGGCTGAAGAGATGGCCATAGACCCGGCCGCTCTTCCCCCGAATCAGCTCCGCCATGTCCGGATTTTTCTTTTGCGGCATGATAGAAGACCCAGTACTAAAGGTGTCTGACAGACTGACAAAGCCGTATTCATAGCTGCACCAGTTAATCAGCTCCTCACAGAGACGAGACAGATGCATGATGAGAATGCTGCTGTTAGATAGAAACTCCAGAATAAAGTCTCGATCACTGACCGCATCCAAGGAATTGTGGTAAATGCCTTTGAAGCCCAATAATTCAGCCGTCAGCTCCCGGTCAATTGCAAACGTCGTCCCCGCTAGAGCTGCTGCTCCCAAAGGAGACAAATCCGTATGCTCCAGATTAAAGGCAAAGCGCTGACTATCACGGCTGAACATCTGATAATAGGCCAGCAGATGATGGGCAAAGCTAATCGGCTGGGCATGCTGCAGATGGGTATAGCCTGGCATGATGGTCTCTACATGCTCTTCTGCCAAGTCCAGCAACACCTGACGTAAATTCAAGAGTTTATCCGCAATCTGACCGAGCTGATCCTTGAGATAAAGGTGCATATCTGTCGCCACCTGGTCATTACGGGAGCGAGCCGTATGGAGCTTACCAGCTACTGGCCCAATCTCCTCGGTCAGAAGAGCCTCCATATTCATATGAATATCTTCATTACGCACATCAAACTCAAGCTCTCCAGCCTCATAACGTGCTAACAGCTTTTCTAGGCCTGCCTGAATAGCAGCTGCTTCCTCTGGAGCAATGATTCCTGTTTGCTCCAGCATTTTGACATGGGCTAGGCTGCCCTGCAGATCATAAGGAGCCAGACGATAGTCAAAGCCAATGCTAGCACCAAACTCTTCTACCCAGCCTTCCAGAGAGGCTTCAAAACGTCCGCCCCACAGTTTATGATTCGCCATAGGAAAGCCCCTTTCTATTTGTCTTTGTGATCCTGAACCTCTGCGTGAACCTTAGATGGAAGCCCCCATAACTTGATAAAGCCAATCGCGGCATCCTGGTCAAAGGTATCTGCACTGGTATAGGTAGCCAGACTTTCGTCGTAGAGAGAATTAGCAGACTTACGCGCTACGACTGTCGCAAATCCCTTATAAAGCTTCACCTTAGCTGTGCCATTGACCACCTGCTGGGTGGACTTAAGGTAGGCAATCAGGGCTTCTGTCGCTGGATTAAACCAGAGGCCATTGTAGATGAGATTAGACAGCTCGTTTTCGATAATCGGCTTGAAATGGGCCAATTCCCTAACTAGAGTCAGATCCTCGATTTCCTTGTGGGCAGCCAAGAGAGTCACCGCCCCAGGGCATTCATAGATTTCCCGAGACTTAATCCCTACCAGACGATTTTCCACATGGTCAATCCGCCCAACACCGTGTTGTCCTGCCAAGTCATTCAGCTCAAGAATCAAGTCCGCCAACTTCATCTTTTTACCGTCTAAAGCAACTGGCACGCCAGCCTCAAAGTCAATATTTACATAGACTGGGCTGTCTGGTGCTGCTTCTGGCGCAACCGTCAAATCATAGGCGTCTTCCGGCGCTTCATTCCAAGGGTTTTCCAAGACACCACACTCATTGGCCCGTCCCCAAAGGTTTTGATCGACTGAGTAAGGGCTATCCAGATCTGCAGGAATTGGTACACCATTAGCTTTGGCGTAATTGATTTCTTCTTCTCGAGACCATTTCCACTCCCGAACCGGAGCGATGACCTTGAGACTGGGATCTAAGGATGCGATAGCGACTTCAAAACGAACCTGATCATTTCCTTTTCCGGTACAGCCATGGGCAATGGTTGTCGCCCCCGTCTTGTGAGCAATTTCAACCAATTTCTTAGAAATCAAAGGTCGGCTCAGAGCGGACACTAGAGGATATTTTCGTTCGTAGAAGGTGTGTCCTTGCAGAGCAACCAAGACGTAGTCTTCCGCAAACTCGTCTTTAACATCAATAACATGTGATTCGATAGCGCCGACTTTCAGCGCCTTATCATGAATGAAATCTAAATCATTTCCTTCACCTACGTCCATGCAGACCGCGATCACATCATAATCCTTGTCCAGCCAAGTAATGGCCACCGAAGTGTCCAAGCCGCCGGAATATGCTAAAATGACTTTCTCTTTAACCATATGATTACCTCTATCCTTCTACATTTTATTTTTAAACATTCTACTGTATGAAAATGCGAATGTCAAGAGGAAATTTAATATTTATTAAAATAAAAACGTTTTATCAATTTTTATTCATAATCAATATATTATATACTGGATTCAAAACAAGAAAAAAAGAGCCCATCAAGACTCCTTATTTTACGCGGTAAAAAACATCGGGATGTTCGGAAACGCTCTGGGTGATGATGAAACGATCTTGACCGGTATCAGTCGGATCCGTCCCATTGACAGTCTCCCCAGCTGGCAGACTCTTTCCTGCTGGAATGATGAGAAAGGCAGCACCGGTTTGGTTTTTCCAACGAATCCCTGCTCGGTAAATCCCATTTTCATCTGGCCCAGAGTAATCTCCTGTCTCAAGCTTGGCAACATCTGACTCAATACCTGACGCATCAAATGTATAACTGTTCCCTTTGGCATCCTGCCAAGTACCAATCATGCTGGAAAAATCCCCAGAAGCAATAGCCTTCATATCCAAACTAGAAGTTGATGCCGTCTCTTTCTCTCCTTTGCTAGTTTCCTTGGCAGATTTTTCAGCTTCAGTTTCTGAATTCTTCTGAGAGCCAGCATCAGAAGCTTCTTGACTATCCGCTTCGCCAGAAAGTTCGCTCGAATTGGCCCCTCTTTCAGACTTTTTAGAAGATGCAGAGCTAGTCGAACTTACTTTAGAATTGTTGGAAGCAGGATTTGTTTGCTCTTTCTTTTGGTTACAGGTTACTAGCACGAGTAAGGCTACTAGTCCTCCAACCAAGATGATGATCCATTTTTTCATTTTCTCTCCTTAAAGTATTTTCTTATTACAATTTTGACATAAAAACAAAAATTTGCAAAGTAAAAACCAGCTTGAAAGCTGGTTCATCTTATTGAATTTGATTCAGCATGTTTTCGATATGCTGGATGGATTTTTCGCGACCTAGCAGGTAAATCGTATCTGGCAGCTCCGGTCCATGCATTTCACCCGAAACAGCAATTCGAATCGGCATGAAGAGGTTTTTGCCTTTTATTCCCGTCTCTTTTTGGACAGCTTTGATTTGCGGGAAAATATTCTCCGTCACAAAATCTGCATCAGACATCGCTTCTAGCTTTTCTTTGAAGGCTGTCAACACGGTCGGTACTGTTTCACCAGCCATGACCTCACGCTCCGCATCTGTCAACTCTGGGAAGTCAGCAAAGAAGAGGTCTGTCAGCGGCACAATTTCGTCTACAGACTTCATTTGTGGTTTGTAGAGCTCTACAAGCTTTTCTGCCTTATCGGTCAAACGACCTGCTTCTTCCAAGTATGGCTTAGCCAGAGCAAAGATTGTGTCAAAATCCGCATTCTTGATGTATTCATTGTTCATCCAGTCCAGCTTCTTCTGGTCAAAGGCAGCTGGGGACTTGCTGAGACGTTTTTCATCAAAGAGCTCGATCAATTCTTGGCGAGAGAAAATCTCATGCTCGCCGCCAGGATTCCAGCCCAGCAGTACAATAAAGTTAAAGACTGCTTCTGGCAGATACCCCTTCTTACGATAATCCTCGATAAATTGCAAGGTATTGGTATCGCGCTTGGACAGCTTCTTACCTGTTTCAGAGTTGATAATCAGGGTCATGTGGCCAAATTCTGGAGCTTCCCAGCCCAGAGCTTCATAAACCATGAGTTGCTTAGGCGTGTTGGCGATATGGTCATCTCCACGAATAACGTGTGAAATTTCCATCAGATGGTCATCAATAACCACAGCAAAGTTGTAGGTTGGGTAGCCGTCTTTCTTCTGGATAACCCAGTCACCACCGATATTGCCACCCTCGAACTCAATTTCGCCCTTGACCATGTCAGTCCATTTGTAGACACCAGCTTCATTGACAGCCAGACGAACCGTCGGAATGACACCCGCTTCTTCGCGCTCAGCAATATAGGCTGCCTTTTCTTCCTCTGACATACCTAGAAACTCATTGATATAACGCGGTGTTTCACCAGCCGCTTCCTGACGTTCACGCTCAGCCGCTAATTCTTCCTCAGTCACATAGGACTTGTAAGCCAAACCCTTGTCCAAGAGTTCATTGACATATTTTTGGTAAATATCCAATCGCTCAGACTGGCGGTAGTTTTCGTGAGTCTCAGGACTTTCATCCCAGTCAATACCCAACCAGCGTAAGTTTTCAAGCTGTGAGCGTTCTCCGTCTTCTACATGGCGTTTGCGGTCTGTATCCTCGATTCGTATAATAAAGGTCCCGCCATGATGACGAGCATAAAGGTAGTTAAAGAGCGCAGTCCGCGCATTTCCGATGTGTAAAAGTCCAGTCGGACTTGGTGCATAACGCACTCGAATCGCTTTTGTCAAAGTTCCATTCTCCTATTTGTATTCTGGGGAATCAATCCCACTCCGATTTTCAAACGTAATCATTATATCATACTCTGAGGGCAGAATACGACTTTACAGTCTATTTTTACGACAGGCGCTCTTCCAGCTGGAAGTCGATAGGAAGCCAGGCCAGCACATTCTCCAGCTGCTTTTCCCAGTAATACCACTCATGCTTACCTGGACTGTGGCTGTAAGTAATCTCCAAGCCTAAGTCTTGCAGGTTTTTCACCGCCGCCTGATTGGCCTTGTAGAGAAAGTCTTCTTCGCCACACCATGCCCAAAGCTTAGTCTTTTTATCAGATTGCTTGGCTATACTTTCCAGCGAATGAGGGCTGCTGGTCCAGTCTTTATAGTCTCCAAAAACTCCTCGCCAATAGGCTGGCGTTGCCATTTCAGCATTATCCGGACGAGCATCAAGAAAACTCAAAGCCCCAGAAAGACTAGCCGCGTATGAAAAGCGGTTAGACTTGAGAGCTAGCTTAAAGGCTCCGTATCCGCCCATGGAAAGGCCTGCGATAAAATTCTTCTCCCGCTTATCTGACATATTTGGGAAAAAGCGCTTGAGCACCCGAGGCTGCTCCTCAGCGATGGCTTCGTAATAGTTAAAACCGTACTGAGTATCGGTGTACCAGCCGTTGCTGGTATTAGGCATAACAACAATCAGATTCGTCGAGCGAACCAGACGCTCAATATTTGAGCGCTTGAGCCAGCTATTGTGATTCCCGTTCATACCATGAAGCAGGTACAAAACAGGAATATCCTTATCGTCCGGCTTGTCCACGCGAGCCGCGTCTGGATAGAGGACATTGACGCCCCATTCCATCTCCAAAGCCTCAGAATAATACTCTATTTTCATCACTGCCATTCGCATTTCTCCTTCGTATCTTCCTGACAAGAAAAAGCCGAAGCCCGACTTTTCTTGTATTTGTGTTCAGATTTTTACCGCACTTCCATAACGACCGGCAAAATAGCTGGGCGACGCTTGGTTTGGTCAAAGAGATATTTGGCCAAACTGTCACGGACAGCTCCTTTCAGCTCACCCCAGTCAAAGCTATCCTGCGCCAGATAGTCTTCCACAGTTTTATTGATAATGTCAGAGCTTTCACGCAAAATATCTCTGCTCTTCTTGACATAGACAAATCCACGGGTATGCACCTTGGCTTTGGAAATGATTTTCTTTTCCTTACGGTTAACTGTGAGTGCCACGATGAAAATACCATCTTCAGACAAGACCTTACGGTCACGCAGAACGATATTGCCCACATCACCAATCGCATTTCCGTCAATCATGACATCTCCAGCTGACACTGCACCAGCTGGCACAAAATCACCATGGTCGTATTCCATGATGCTGCCCCGCTTAGGAATGAAGATATTTTCCGGCAGCATGCCAACTTCCATGGCAGCCTTGGCATGAGCATCCAGTCCGCGGTACTCACCCTGAATAGGGAAGAGGTACTTAGGCTGCAGCAGGTTAATCATGAGCTGCAAATCACGCGCATTTGCGTGACCCGAAACCCGCAGGTTTTGGGTAATCAGCTTGACAATGCCCCCCGCCTGATAAATCATATTTTCCACGCGAGCTACGACCGCTTCCTTAGCAATAGACGGCGTCGTTACGATGTAAATCAAATCACCTTCCTTGATTTCCACATAGCGGTGACGGCCGATCGACATCTTGCGCAGGCCATTGATAGGCTCACCCATCCGGCCAGTCTCCAAGATAATCAATTCATGATCTTCAAACTTAGACATTTCCTTAGGCTTGATCAAAAGGCGTTCGTCCACCAAGGACAGCTTCTTGAGGCGGATAGCCGTACGAACGATATTTTCAACATCAAAGCCTGTCAAAACCACTCGACGGCCAGTCTCTGCAGCTGCATCAAAGACCTGCTGGATACGAGACAAGTTGCTGGCAACCGCCGCAACAATCACGCGGCCATCCCAGTCGGCAATCGTATCTTCGATTTCCTTGCCAACCTCGCTCTCACTAGCCACCTGAACACTACTGTCCGCATTGGCTGAATCACTGAGCAAGGCCAGAACACCCTCACGGCCAATCTCAGCCAGACGGCCAAAGTCTGTCGCATAGGACGGACTGGCAGACTGGTCAAACTTGAAATCACCTGTATAAACGATGCTGCCTTTTCTGGTCTTGATGACAATTCCCAAACTCTCAGGAATCGAGTGAGTCGTCCGGAAGAAGGAAACCACGGTTTTGCCGAATTCAATCTCGGTATTTTCATCAATCACATGGAAATCATTGAACTTCTTAACTGCATCGTTATTTTTAACAAAAAGCTTAGCCAGCTCAATCGTCAACTCTGATCCGAAAACTGGTACCTTAGCATCTGCCAAAAGATTAGGCAGAGCACCAATCGCATCTGCGTGCCCGTGTGTCAGAAAGACACCCGCAATCCGCTTCTTGTTTTCAAACAAATAGTCCATGTTGGGAACGACATAATCCACACCCAACTGCTCATTTTCTGGGTACTTCAGCCCAACATCCAATACAAAAATGGAATCATCCACTTCGGCAACGTAGAGGTTTTTACCATTTTCACGTACGCCGCCCAAAGCAATCAGTTTAATATTGCTCTTGCTCATTTTTTCTCCTATTCAATTTTCAGAACCTCACTTTTATCAAAGATTCTTTATTTTATTACTAACGGTCCTTGGCTAGCCAAGTCGAATTACAGTCTTGCAAACCTAAGGTTCGCATATCTAACCTATTATAGCATTTTTTCATGTTTTTTCAAAACAAAGAAAAATTGTTTTTCCATTGTCACTTAGAATGAAGCTATTTTTCTAACCACGAAAAAACACACCGACAGCAAAAAAGAAACAGCCGCAAACTGTCCCTTTTTAGGGTTAGGCTTTGCCAGTCAGATTAAAACGGACAAAATAAACCATTATCGCAGCTGTAACCAAGAAAGCCAGCCCGACCGTTGCCAGAGCATGAGCAGAAAAGAACAGCAGGCTAGCTATCAAGCTTAGAATCGGAAGCGCTACCTCTATAAGCAGAAACCTCATTGAAAATCTACGTTCTAGCTTATTACAAGGAGTGTAGGGCAGAAGGACAGACAGGGGGGAGAAATTTTCATTGCCGAAATGCTCGGAAAGCCCAATCAACTTCTACCCAAAAGTGATAATGTCCAGAAGAAACAGCCGCTCAATCAAATGAGGAAAATCGATTGGGCTGAGATCAACCGAGACAAAACTGTGATTGGGATTACTGAGAAAGCCAGGCAGGATTTAGGTCGTCAAAATTCCAATCACTGCTACCCAAAGACCGATATGGCAAGGAAAGATCATAGGTAGAAAGAGGCAGGCCGTACAAATGACATAGTCGGCTTCATAGTCAAACAGTTGGTGGCGGCATTTTTCTTTTTTCATATTCATACTCTTTCATAAATCCTAAAAACGATTCGCCCATATAGCCAAGCGCTGGTAGAAAAAGAGCCAGCAGTCTGCAAGAAAATTAAGGCCCAGCACAATGTAGAGGCCGCGAAGATTTTCCTTAGCATAGACCGCGCTAGCGTAAATCAGTTCCTGACCACCTAAGTGATAATTCAACAAGTCCATCTCTTCTAAATAAATAAGCTTACTCCAAAATTCACTGCCTAGATAAATTAACAGAATATAATTTGCTACTCTGATTACTGGATACAGATATGATGCCAAATAGTAATGTGCATGCTTTTGAAGATGCCAGCGTCTCAGCCATTCTCGTCTATCAAGCTGAGGTCCTGCAAGAATAAAAGTGAGGACGGCCGCTGTCTCTACAACATCTTTGAAGGGATAGAAGCTCCATTTGAGAATAGGCTCAAAAGAATCAATACCTGTAATCCCGTAGCTTTTAATCACTAAGCTATCCAAGAATTGATAATTGAAGATAATGAATAACATTAAAAATAATATTAAAAACAAGAAAAAGAAATAACCTTTTTTCCACCTTAAAAATCTTTTATACTTCCGACTCCGCCGAATCATCTGCAGCTTGAAATTGGGATTATTCGGTATATTCTCCGCAATAGGCTCACCGCAGGCCGGGCAGATGACATAGTCGGCCTCATAGTCAAACAGCTGGTGCCGACATTTTTCTTTTTTCAGCTTCATTTTCTCTTTACCTTTCCAAAAACCCGAATATCAAGCTGTATGATATTCGGGTTTCTCACCTTTTATTGGCTCACTTGGTCTTGCAAATTGCTTATCACCAGTCAACACCATAGTATCGGAGCATCCGCTTGCTGACCTGCATGCCATTGTACTGAATCAGCGAAATCCAGCGGTATTTGTCAATCAAATCTTTAGACACCATTCTGCCACTATTCCGCAAAGACAATCTGACTTGGCAAGACACTGTTCAAGGAGAAAAACAGAAGCAAAAGATACACTTGAACTTTTCTTATAATCGGCATAATCATACCCTCCTAACTGCTAATTGTTTTCCAATCATCATCCCTAATATAAATATACAATGAAAACCCTTTCCCGTCAACGGTATCTTATACTTGCAAAGTACAAGAAAACAGGCCCCAGAGGGCTCTCACCCCAGATACACGGCATGCCAATCGTAGCAAAAAAACGACCTCTAGCTTTACTCGGCTAGAGGTCTGGTTTACTTCGCTGGTATGAGAGCAATCAGTTCATCCAAGGTGTAACTGAATAACAATTTTTGATTTATTGTTTTTATTATTTTTTATAAACTTTTAATTCCTTCAACCGCTAATGATTTTCTTTTTATCTTAGCATTGGAAATCTCTATAACATAATAAAGCACTATTGATTGAATTCTCGAAGTTTGAAAACCATCTAAAAGCTTCTACTTTCTATACTATCGTTACAATCAGGCAAGCTAAGCAGGCCTGTCTGACAATTCAACCAATATGTCAAGTAAAGCAACTACTTATGTATTACAAACAACTATACCAACAAAGTAAACTTAAAAGCGAATGAATTTGGTTTCCTTTCTTTCTATTTCCTTAACTCTATTATAGTACTCTATCCAGATTTTTGCAAGCGTTTACACACTAAAAATACAAAAATATTTTTAGAATTTTGAAAAAGTACTTACACAAAGAAAAAAGGCCGTGACAAACTAATGCTGTTTTGTTATTTGGTTAATAATTCAGTATATGTTGCTTTTTTAATCCAGCAAGAATGTTAAGAAACCTCTTCTCAGAAATTAGATTCTAATCGTAATATTTTTATGTTAAAATAAATAACGGTTATATACCTCTTCCGGTATTTTATTTGGAATATTACTTATTTCATTCATTGCTTTGCATGAATTTATAATTTAGAGGACTTTAATAAGGGGAATACTATTATGAGAAAAATTTTAAAAGAGGATAAACTTTATTCTTTAGCTGAATTTAGAGATAGGCTCTACGATGATTTAGATTTATCAAGAAGCGATTTAGCTACCTTGTTATGTGCAATGTTGATTGCATCTATTGGCTTAAACATGGATTCCACTCCAGTTATCATTGGGGCAATGTTGATTTCTCCATTAATGACACCTATTATTGGAATTGGTTTTTCATTAGCAATACTAGATATGAAACTGCTCAGAAAGTCGTTTAAAATTCTTTCTATTCAAGTTTTGTTAAGCCTCTTAGCATCTACGGTTTATTTTTTTATTTCTCCAATTTCTTATGCAAGTTCAGAAATTATTGCCAGAACTTCACCAACAATTTGGGATGTAGTTATAGCTTTTGTGGGTGGGGTAGCTGGAGTTATTGGAGCACGTAAAAAAGAAGCAAATAACATTGTACCTGGAGTAGCTATCGCAACAGCTCTTATGCCCCCAGTATGTACTGTCGGCTATGCTATAGCAACGGGAAACTTTGAGTTTATGTTAGGAGCATCCTACTTATTTTTCATTAACTGTAGTTTTATTATGCTTGCTACATACATAGGGACGAGCTTAACTATGGTGAAAAATCATTACATTAAACACAATCAAGAAGCCTATAAAATGCGAAAAATATTAATTCTAGTTTCGCTTATTCTTATTATTCCAAGTTTGGTTTCAGCGACTACCTTAGTGAGAGAGACCTTAATCAATGAATCTATAAATAAATTCTTATCTGATCAATTTAAAGAGAACACGATTCTAAAAAAGAACTATGATAAGGAAGATAATACTTTAAAGTTAACTATTTCAGGAAACTATCTTTCAGATGAGGAATTGAAAGAAATTCTTAGTAAACAAAACGATTATGGTTTGAAAAATATTTCAATTCAAATTTCACAATTATCCAATGATCGATTGACCGAAAAAGACATCGTCGAGTATATTATTCAATATAAAAATGACCATGAACTTCAAAAAATTGATAAGGAGAAAGAGAAGAAAGAAACTCCAACTAAAAACAAGGAATAGGAACAATTTTCCTAGCCAAATATACAAAAAAGAGAGAACAAGCTTAAATGTTCTCTCTTTTTAGTTACTATAGTTAACAAAGACTTTTTATAAGGAAAATCAACTATTGGTTTTATTTTTCGTCTTTTTTAACCATATTTTTAACGCCTTCGATTGCGCCTTCAACAGCATCTTTGGCATCTACTGCAACTTCTTTAACTTTAGAAACTACTTTTTCAGCAGCTCCTTCTTTTTCTGTTTTTTTATCACCAGTTAATTTGCCTAGGCCTTCTTTAACAGAACCTTTAGCTTGGTTGAATTTTTCTTCTGTAGACATAATTGATACCTCCGTTATTAGTTTCAATTTTTAAAGCAATGAAAGAATATAAGAATTCCTAATCTTAGTTAGAGAATTAACGAACGCGAGCTTTTTCATTTGATGCAGCGTCTTTAACAGCCTCTACACCATCGCCAACTTTTTCTTGAACAGCTGAGAAGCCACCGCTAATGCCAGATTTTGCTTTTTCGAATTGCTCTGAAGCAAATTCACCTGTTGATTCAGCAACATCTGTCACTCGGTCTTGCAGGCTCACTGAATCCGCTTCGTGTTGTTCTTTCGTTTTAATATCAACAACATTGACATTTACTTCAACAACTTCCAAATCAGTCATCTTAGAAACTTCTTCTACAACAACTTTCTTGATTTCTTTGTATAAAGCAGGAACATTCTTTTGATATTCCGCAACAACATTCAAGTCAACAGCTACTTGTTCTTTACCAACTTCAACATTGACACCATGAGTGACATTGTCAGAGTTGACCAATTTATCTTTTATGTTAGAGAAGAAGCCTCCGTCAACAGCCAGCAAACCTGAAACTTTCTCTAAAGAGAGACCGATAATTTTTTGAATGACCTTATCATCGTAAGTCAATTCACCTTTTACTTCATGAGCTGCTTGAGCAACTTCTTTTTTTGCAACATCTTTAACACCTTTATTTGACATGTTAAACTCCTTTATTCTTATTTAAATATATTTTTGTTTTGAATATAATATCCAATTCCTGCCCCTAGAGTAGCGCAAATCAAGACAAATAGAGTCTTAAAGAAGCCAAAGGATAGGATAAAACACGCTAGAATAATGCCTGCTAATCCAGACAAGATTGGATATTGATATTTTTTAAACCATTCCATTTTTTACTTCCTTACTTTACACGACTAGTAGTTTTTTTAGCCGCTTCTTTTGGCTTGAAGTCTGAGACAGAGATTTTAAGCTTGACATTATGATTGATTCCGAAGAATTCTGTCAATCCAGACGCAATTTCTTCTTGAATCAACTGACTTCTCTTGATAATGTTTTCCGAAGGAACGATTGCCCCTTTAACGGAAACCATGCATTTGTTTTTACGGCTATTTACTGAAACTGTAGGATCTTTAATTAAACCGTGTTCTGTTAACAGACTACGAACAAACCCTTCAATGGCTGAATTTTTCAGCATCAGTTTCCCATCCGCATCAGCTAGCTGAATTTCCAAACGTCTCTTAGGATAAAAAGCTATCACTAACATCAGTAGTAAGATTAAGCTTGCTAAAACCACAGTGCCCCAGAAAACATACCTAGAAAGATAGTAGCCCACGAAAGGAATCTGCTTCCAAGTGAATAACTTCCAGCTAAATAACTGGAGCCCCAGACCGCTGACTTTATGAAAGTCTAGCAAAACAGGAATCAAAATTGTCAAGATTAAAATACAGAAAATAAGGGAAAGTATTTTTCTTGATTTTGACATATTGAATCCTCACATCATTAAATTTTAAATTGTATTTTGAAAGTAAAAAGACAATTTATGCCTTTTTACCTACAAAAAATGATACAACAGCTACTACAATAACTGCACCAATGATAGAAGGAAGCAAGGCCATACCAGCCAAACTAGGACCCCAAGTTCCTAAAAGTGACTGACCGACAGCAGAACCAACTAAACCTGCAACAACGTTTGCAATAACACCCATTGAGCCGCCTTTTTTAGTGATTGATCCAGCAATAAGACCAATAACACCTCCAACAATAATAGACCAAAGCATATTGATTCTCCTTTCTAATTTTTTCTAAATCAAATTTAATAATATTTTTTTATACTATTTTTTGATTAACATAATTATATAATTTTCCAACTTAGAAACATAATAATTCAACTTGGTTTTCTTTCCGTTTATCTGTATTATAGATACGCAAATATAAGAATTCCTTGTTCTATAGGCTTTTATCAGCATTTTTAGATATATTTTAGAGTTGTTAAACGAGGTTAAATGCACAAAATATGGTATAATTGCCTGATAATAAAAACACTATATAAAGAAAGATAATATTTTAATGCGAGAATTACTGTCTAAAAAGAGCCACAGACAATTAGAACTACTAGAACTACTATTTAAAAACAAACGCTGGTTTCATATTTCTGAACTGGCTGAACTATTGAATTGTACAGAACGTTCAGTAAAAGATGATTTATCCCATGTCAAGTCTGCGTTTCCTGAATTGATTTTTCACTCGTCTACTAATGGCATACGTATCATTAATACCGATGATAGTGATATTGAGATGGTCTATCACCATTTTTTTAAGCATTCAACCCATTTTTCAATTTTAGAATTCATCTTCTTTAACGAAGGATACGAAACTGAGAGTATTTGCAAAGAGTTTTATATAAGCTCTTCCTCACTCTATCGTATAATCAGTCATATTAACAAAATTATAAAAAAACAATATAATTTTAAAATTAGTCTCAATCCTGCTCGGATTATTGGAGATGAGATTGATATCCGTTATTTTTTTGCACAATATTTTTCGGAAAAATATTATTTTCTTGAATGGCCCTTTACAGATTTTTCAGTAGAACCTTTGTGTAAGCTGTTAGCACTGGTCTATAAAGAAACTGCATTTCCTGTCAATTTCGCAACTCAAAGAATGTTAAAATTGCTCCTGGTTACAAATTTATATCGAATAAAGTTTGGTCATTTCTTAGAAGTTGAGAAAGATTCTTTTAACAATCAATTGTTAGAATCTTTTATGCAGGCAGAAGGAATCGAAGACATTGTAGCGAGCTTTGATTCTGAATATCATATCTCTTTGAATAAAGAAGTGATAGGTCAACTATTTGTCTCCTATTTTCAAAAAATGTTTTTCATTGATGAAAATCTATTTATGAGCTGCGCAAAAACAGACAGCTATGTAAAAAATTCGTATAAATTATTAAGTAATTTAATTGATCAGATAGAAAGTAAATATAATCTAAAAATAGACAATAATGACAATCTTATTTGGCATTTGCATAATACAGCACATCTGCACCGTCAGGAGCTATCTACAGAATTTATTCTGTTTGATCAAAAAGGCAATACAATCAAGAACTTTCAAAATATTTTCCCTCAATTTCTTTCAGATATTAAAAAAGGGATTGAACATTATCTAGAGACTTTGGATATCCATAGCACACCAATGAAAGTCAACCATCTATCCTATACTTTTATCACTCACAGCAAACATTTAGTGCTGAATCTTTTACAAAATCAGCCTAAATTAAAGGTTTTAGTCATGAGTAATTTTGATCAGTATCATGCAAGATCGGTAGCAGAGACACTTTCTTATTATTGCAGTAACAATTTTGAACTTGAAGTTTGGAATAAATTAGAACTATCAATCGATTCTTTAAAAGAATCACCTTACGATATCATTATTTCTAATTTTATTATTCCTCCTATTGAAAATAAGAGACTGATTTATTCCAATAATATTAATACGGTCGCACTCATCTCCTTACTTAACGCAATGATGTTTATTAGATTAGACGAGTAAATAGCAAGATTTTTATAAGATAAAAGCCGCAATCTAGCGGTTTTTATTCATTTATGAGAGCAATTTGAAGAAAAAGGACATAGTCCTATTTAATAGAGAACCAGAGCCTTTTGAACATTAATTGTCTAACTTTGTGGGAGCAGTACATTATTTAGTACATATTCTTTCTCTTGTTTTTACGAAACTCTGAGAAAGCCTATTCAAACAAGCCATAGTAGTCTGCGATGGTCATCTTGGCTTTCTCATCTTTGTTTAAGTCCTGAATAATCTGCCCATCTTTCATAACGATTAGTCGGTTACCGTATTTGAGGGCATCCTCCATGTGATGAGTAATCATGAGAGCTGTGAGGCGGTCACGATTGACAAATTCATTGGTCAGCTCCATCAAGGCTACACTGGTCTTGGGATCCAGTGCTGCAGTATGCTCATCCAGAAGCAAAAGCTCTGGGCGCTTGAGCGTTGCCATGAGCAGACTCAAAGCCTGTCTTTGCCCGCCAGAAAGAAATTCAATCGGTGTCTCCAGATGCTTGTCCAGCCCATTACCGATTTTCTCAATCGTCGCCTGAAACTCTTCCCTGTAACTGTTGAGCCCACGGGGCACCAAGCCACGCTTTTCGCCTCGGAATTTGGCGATAAGAAGATTTTCCGCTACTGTCATCCGCGGAGCCGTTCCCATCTTAGGATCCTGAAAGACACGGGACAGATACTTAGCCCGCTTTTCTGGTGAAAAATGAGTGACATTTTCACCCAAGATATGAATGCTGCCGCTGGTTAAAGGGAGAGTGCCGGCAATGACATTGAACAGGGTTGACTTTCCTGCACCATTTCCGCCTAAAATCGTAATAAAATCATGCTCGTGAATGTCTAAAGAAACATCATTTAGGATGATTTTTTCTTCATCAAAGCCGCTCTTTACAAGCTTGGTTGCATTTCTTAATTCTACAATCGCTGTCATTTGCTTAACTTGGCTCCTTTAAAGAATTTATTTTTCAGGGTTGGAATCATGAGACAGACGGCCAGAATCACCGCACTATAGAGACGGAGATAGTTGGTATTAAACCCGAGAGCAATAACGCCCCAGATCAAGAACTGATAGGCAATCGCACCAACTACAATGGTAATCAGACGCTCTGCCAAGGTCAGACTCTGGAAGAGCACCTCGCCGATGATAAGACTGGCCAGACCGACAACGATTACTCCAATCCCACGGGAAACATCCGCATAGCCTTCCTGCTGGGCAATCAGCGCCCCAGCCAGAGCAATCAAGCCATTTGACAGAATCAATCCCATCAACTCCATACGGCCAGTATTGATCCCAAAACTGCGAGCCATATCCGGATTATCTCCGGTCGCGATATAGGCCTGCCCTAGCTTGGTATCCAAGAAAAAGAGCAGGGCTGCAATCACTAAGCTGACAAAAATTAAACCAGTCAAGAGGTCATTGACTTCCCCTGAAAATGGCAGAACATCCTGAATCTTACTGCTTCCTAAAAGCCCTAGATTGGCACGACCCATCAGCATCAGCATGATAGAGTGGCAGGAGGTCATGACCAAAATCCCAGAAAGCAGAGTCGGAATTTTCCCCTTGGTATAAAGCAGACCTGTCACTGCACCCGCTGCACAGCCCGCTAAAACGGCTGCTGCTGTTGCCAGAAAAGGATTGACTCCCTTGGTAATCAAGGTAACAGCCACCGCCCCGCCCAAGGGGAAGGAGCCTTCTGTCGTCATATCAGGAAAGCCCAGAATCCGGAAGGTCATAAAAATACCTAGACCTAAAACGGCCCAAACCAATCCCTGAGAAATAATGGAAAGAATCATAACATTGTCCTAACTAATTAAAATCGTTTCTCTATTTTAACATAAAAAAGGAGCCAATTTCAATGCCGATGCACAGACAAAGAAATTGACTTCCTAACTATTCCTCAACAACTGTCATCCGACCAGTATCTACATCGTAAACCGCTCCAGAGATTTCTACATCAGCTGGAATCAGCGGTGACTGCCGCAGCAAGACCATATCCTCGCGCACACTTTCCTCTACATCTGTAAAGGGCAAAAAGTCCTGATCACTGACATCCACACCTAGTTCTTTATGAAGATAGGCCGTAAACTCCTCATTCTTGAATGTCTGTGCCCCGCAGTCTGTATGATGCAAAACTACGATTTCCCGCGTTCCTAGCTGCTGCTGCGAAATAACCAGTGAGCGAATCATGTCCTCTGTTACCCGACCACCGGCATTGCGCAAGATATGGGCGTCTCCTAGTGCCAGTCCTAGAGCCTGAGCCACGTGGAGCCTAGAGTCCATGCAGGTTACAATGGCTACCTTGGTCTTGGGCTTGATCGGCAGATGTGCCGTTCCATGCAGATCGATATAAGCTTGATTGGCTTTCATAAAGTTTTCAAAATATGACATTTTGACTCCTGACTAATTATATTGTTTGACATCCAAACGAATTAACCTTATCATACCAGGTTTTGGCTTTAGAACTTCCCTAACTTCAAAAAAGAGAGAACCTATATGAACTGCTCTCTGTGCTAGCTGTTATCACCCACTACTGTTGGTAAAGACCCATTAGTTATAACTTCTTAAAGTAGCGAGCAACGGGCCATTGTTCAAAACCAAAGTTCTCATAGGTTTTACGGGCCGGTGCATGACCTGGATCACCACCCGTCTCAACCATGACCATTTCCATTCCTTTTTGTTTAATCTGATCACAAGCATAGGTCATGAGCGCTTTTCCGATACCTTGACGCTGATATCTTGGAGCAACAGCTAGGATATAAATCTCACCCATCTTATCCTCAGGGTGCAAGCGAATGTGAATCCAGCCAGCTAATTCTTCCTCCAGAAAAGCTAACCAGACAAACTGACTCTCTTCATCTAAGACCGCTGTTAGGTCATTGATTTGCCTTGTTTCCCACCCTTGAGGATAAAAATTGTCATAAACAAACTTAGGAACTCCTGTTTCCATTTTTGGAAAAACTGGAGACCAAGCCTGAATTGATAATTCTAAAACAGCCTCTTTATACGATTTCTGGTAAAGTTTTATAGTAATTGTCACTTTATTCTCCTAACCTTTCTTTAGCCCGCCAAAGATTCAACGAACAAGTTCGTGTCCGATGATGCGAACAGCCACATTATAAAGGCAGCATTAACTTTTCAAGGGTTGATTGGCCTTCATAAAATTTTCAAAATATGACATTCTTTCCCCTTACTGGTACTTTGATATTCAAATAATTTTATATTATCTTACCATCTTTTCTGCTATTTGTCAGCTGTCCGCTTTGTTATAAAAAACTAGGACAGATAAATCCAGCATTTAGCCTAATCTTCTGTCCTAGTTTTATTTCTTATGAACTTCTTGGAATAAACTTGCTGAGTGAGCCTGCAAAGGTTTGAAGATTGAGACTTTGCACATAGACTTCACCAGTACCTTGGAAGGTGTTGACCACTCCTTCACCTGTTCCGATAGACTGCCAGAAGCCATTTTCCAGATGGATGTTATAGTTCAAAGATTGGCTCCAAGCTACTACATGGGCATTGTCAATTGTCACTTCTTGGTTATGAAGCTCAATTTTTTTAATAGATCCAAAAGCATTGGCCAAAAGAGTGCCCTGGCCTTGGGTTGTCATGACGAAGAGACCGCCTTGGCCGCCGAATAGTGCTTTCCCAACAGACTGGCGCTCCATGGTATAGTAAGCCGTACCATCAAGGGCCAAGAAAGCACCATCATTTAGGCGATATTGCTTTTCACCTAGCTGAAGAGGAATGACTTGACCAGGAGAATCTGGTGCCAAAGCAAGGTAACCATTGTCAGACTGGGCAACCGCTTGGGTAATAAAGGTACTTTCGCCAGAAACCATCGAACGCCCCACAGCCTTGACAAAACGTCCCAAGCCAGAACCGCTTGCATTGAGCTGGGTATTCAGGGTCACATTCGGCGTGTGGTAGACCATGCTGCCACGCTGGATAAAGACGGTTTCTCCTTGATTGAGCGACAACTCAACCAAAGGAAACTGCATATTACTGTCCATAGAAAATCGCATAAGAAATGCCTCCTTCTTATTATGACTTGATTATAACATTTTCCTACATTTTGAACAAAGTAAAACTGAAGGATCCAAAAAATAAGAGACCCTCCAGTCTCTTCTGAAATTTTTCAAGAATTGTCAATATTCAGGTGTGGGCGAAGAACATTTGCAAAGGTTTCAATATTGAGACTTTGGATGTAAATTTCTCCAGTTCCATGAAAGGTATTGACTACTCCTTCGCCAGTCCCCATGGACTGCCAGAAACCATTTTCTAAATGAATATCATATTCCAGCTCTCGACTCCATGCTACTACGTGGGCATTGTCAATCGTTATCCTATCATTATGCAGCTCGACCTTTTGAATCGAGCCAAAGGAATTTACCAAGAGTGTCCCCTGACCTTGGGTACTCATCACATAAAAGCCTCCTTGGCCACCAAAGAGAGCTCGACCTACCGACTGCCTCTCCAAAGTATAAGAGGCAGAACCATCCATAGCCAGAAAAGCCCCATCATTCAGGCGGTACTGCTTTTCTCCTAACTCCAGAGCAACAATCTGACCAGGTACATTAGGTGCTAAGGCTAGACGACCGTTATTTGATTGGGCAGTTGCTTCAGTGATGAACACTCCTTCGCCAGAAGCCATAGAACGGCCTACAGCTTGGATTGCCTTGCCAAAGATTGATTGAGATTCTGCATTCACTTTGGCATTCAGGACAACGTTGGGAGTGTGGTATATCATGCTCCCAGTCTGAATACGAACAGACTCTGATACATCTAAGGCAATCTCCGCCAAGGGAAATTGAGCATTATTGGTAATAGAAACATTCATACGATGATCTACCATAGTTAATGAACCTCCTAAAAAGTCCGGAAAAACAACTTATAGGAGCTTTCCAGACAAATCCTAATTTTTTCTAGCAATATTATAGCACGCGCAATAACTTTTCGCAATACTGTTAAATCAGGAAAATACTTTCTTTAAGACTTCCCCAATCGTCGTCACACCGATGACTTGGATATTGTCTGGAACTTTGAGGCCGTTCAGAGAGTTTTTAGGAGCGTAGACTTTGGTGAAGCCCAGCTTTGCTGCTTCGTTGATGCGCTGCTCGATGCGATTGACTCGACGGATTTCACCAGTCAGGCCAATTTCACCGATAAAGCACTCTTGAGGATTGGTAGGAAGATCCTTGTAGCTGGAAGCAATGGCTACTGCTACTGCCAAATCAATCGCTGGCTCATCTAGCTTGACGCCGCCAGCAGACTTGAGGTAGGCATCTTGATTTTGCAGGAGGAGTCCTGCCCTCTTTTCCAGAACTGCCATGATGAGGCTGGCTCGGTTAAAGTCTAGACCAGTCGTGGTTCGCTTGGCATTGCCGAACATGGTCGGTGTCACCAAAGCCTGTACCTCTGCCAAAATCGGCCGCGTTCCTTCCATGGTCACAACGATGGAAGAGCCTGTCGCGCCGTCCAGCCGTTCTTCCAGAAAGACTTCACTGGGGTTGATAACCTCAACTAGCCCACCAGATTGCATTTCAAAAATGCCAATCTCATTGGTTGAGCCAAAGCGGTTCTTAACTGCTCTCAAGATACGGAAAGTGTGCTGACGTTCGCCCTCAAAATAAAGCACGGTATCCACCATGTGCTCTAGCGTCCGAGGACCAGCTAAGGTTCCTTCCTTGGTCATGTGACCAACGATAAAGGTCGCGATATTATTGGTCTTGGCCAGCTGCATGAGCTCAGCTGTCACCTCTCGGACCTGAGAGACAGAGCCCTGGACACTGGAAATTTCCGGCGACATAACTGTCTGAATGGAGTCGATAATCAGAAAATCTGGCTTGATTTTCTCAATCTCTGTGCGGATATTTTGCATATTGGTCTCAGCGTAGAGATAAAATTCACTGTCAATATCACCGAGGCGTTCCGCCCGCAGCTTAATCTGCTCAGCTGATTCCTCCCCGCTGACATAAAGGACGGTACCCTGATGAGAAAGTTGAGTGGATACCTGCAAAAGCAGGGTGGACTTCCCGATACCGGGATCCCCGCCAATCAGGACCAGACTGCCAGGCACTACTCCACCACCCAGCACACGATTGAACTCGTCCATTTCTGTCTTGGTCCGGTTGACATCAATCGAAGTGACCTCAGCCAGCTTCATGGGCCGTGTCTTTTCGCCCGTCAAGGAAACACGGGCATGCTTGACCTCAGCAGCTTCTACTTCCTCAACAAAAGAAGACCAAGAGCCGCAGTTAGGACAGCGGCCTAGATACTTGGGCGAATGATATTCACAATTTTGACAGACAAAGGTCGTTTTTTTCTTAGCGATGGTGATTCTCCTTATTTTCTAATAATCCAAACAAAAGCAGATAAGACCTGACAAACTTGCTCTATGTTAGTAAAGCCAGCCTCTTCTAGTAGGTTTGCAACTTCTTGAGGCGAGAGGGTATTCATCAAACTAGCTTGATTCTCATAAGTACGCTGAATTTGTTGCTGATTGGCTCCTAGCTCTGAAGCAAGTGTTTTCCAATAGCCTAGTTGCTGGTTGGAAAAAAAGCTAAGAATCAGAAGGCCATCTTCACTTAAAGACTCATAAATTTTTCGAAGAAAAAAGCTGGGATTTTCAACAAACTGCAATACTAGCAAGCAAGAACAAATCTGATAAGCAGAAGGTAGCACTGCTTCTTCAAATCGACAATTAAGATACTCCGCTTGAGGCAGATGAACCTGTCTTTTAAGCTCTTGCAGCATCGCCTCACTTGGCTCCACAACCGTCAACCCTGCCTTAGGAAATAAGGATGCCAAACCATTCAACTCATCTGTCTGGCTTGCTAAAGCTAACACCTTATCGACTTTTAAACTGGGGGCTAATCTAAGCAATACTCCTCGGAAAATCACATCTAGCATCACATCGTAGCCTGGAATTTTCTGACGAATTTCTGTTGCATAATCCTTGCTCTTAAATTCTTTCATATTTTTTTCTATCTCTAAATCCTTTTGTTAAGATTCTTTTTACGACGAAACATTAAAACTTCAGTTCATATTCAACAAACTGGCAAAAATCAATCTGCTGATCAGCTACAAACTGGCGGATGAGCATGCGATGGGCCACAAGAGCTACCGTCTCGTAGTCTCTGTATTTGCTTAAGGCACTGAAAAAGCGGGCTTTCATCTGCTCAGCCGTTTCATACTGGACAGGACTTCTTGCAGGGAGACAACCATTATTTTCAAAAAACAACTCCCGAGCCTGCTCAAACTTTTCTATCCCACTCTCATATACCTGCCATTCATGCAGCAAAGGCTCCACAAAAAGCGGCAGTTGGCGGTCTCGAATCAAATAGGAAGCCGTCTCCAAAGCTCGCGTCACAGAAGATGAAATCAGAATTTCCGCCTGTTCCAGCAGAGGATTAGCAGCTGCCTCTGTCGCCATCCGACGACCAGCAGCCGACAAGGGAGCCAAATCTAGTCCAAAGCCAGTGTAACCAGCCTCTTCCAAAAGTGAATAATCTGGCTCTCCGTGGCGGATAAAAATGATTTTCATATTAATGTCCTGTCGATCCAAATCCGCCGGTCCGCACGCCTTCTGCCTCATCTCCATCTGCAATCAGAAATGGTGCAAAGACAGCCTGAACTACACGTTCGCCAACTTCGAGGATTACTTCCTGATCTGTGATGTTTTTCATCTGAGCAAAGATATGGCCTTCGTTTCCAGGATTGCCATAGTAGTCGCCGTCAATGACCCCAACGGAGTTAATCAAGACCAAGCCTTTTTTACGAGGATTGGATGAGCGGTCGTAAAGATAGAGCACCTCGCCCGGCTGCATATAGGCCTTGACACCAGTCGGAACCAGCTTAATCTCCTCTGGCGCAACGAGGGTGCGCTCTGCCACTTTCAAGTCATAGCCAGCTGCGTGAGCCGTCTCTCTCTTGGGCAACAAATCTTCATTTGTAAAGCTGGAAACCAGCTCGAATCCGCGAATTTTCATGTATTTCTCTTTTCTATTTTTGCTGTCCCTATTATACTAAATTCGCAAAGAACAAGCAAAAAAACCGCCGATTGGCGATTCTCCCTAGTATAGATCTCTGATGATCTCTCCATTATCCAGATAGGTAAACTGCTCCGTCAAATCTGATGTGAAAACTTGATACATTTCCTTAAAGCTCACAGCCAGCGAGTAGCTGTCAAAATCTTCACGGTTAATCCAGAACACCTCGCCTTCGTCGGATGAAACTAGCTCTCCTTCAAAACGATTGGTCTTGTAAAGAAAAACGATGTAGCGCTCATCTTTTTCAGTATAAAACTGCTTGACACCACACAAGCGAGGCTCATAGATAATCAAACCCGTTTCTTCCTTGACTTCCCGTATCACTGATTTGACAAAGGATTCACGATTTTCAACATGGCCACCTGGAAAGCAAAGGCCGGTCCAATCATCATTTACTTTATTTTGCACTAAAATGCGGTCTCCATCGTAAACCATACACATATTTGTTAAAATAACTCGCTCCGCTCTTGACATCTCTATTCCTCCATCTACCGACCGATTCGCTCGGCCTACTTGTGACTCATTATAACATAAAAGACATCAAATTGTTGAAAATCCAGATTTCTCAGCCTTTCCAGCAAAAAAAACCGCCAATTGGGCGGTTCTTATAGGGAGATTATTATGAAAAAGAAAAGTTTTAGGATTTCTAAACAAAGTTAGGAGGTCTTTGTTTATGGTCTTAGTATAGAACACTTATCTTAAATTTTCCTAAAAGTAACTTAAAAAAATAAAATAATTTTTTACAGCTCTTGCAAGAGGTACTGAAACAGCTCCAAATTGCCCTTTTCTTCGTTTATCAAAAACTCTGGATGCCATTGAAGACCGATGATACGATGATTGTCAACCGATTCAATCGCTTCGATGGTATTATCTCTTGGATCAAAGGCTGTCGCTCGGAAATTAGGGGCCAAGTCCTTGATGCTTTGGCGATGAACCGAATTAATTTGGCTAGCCTGACCAAACAAGCGCTCCACAACGCTGTCTTTCTCCGTTCGAATAGAGTGCGAAGTACCAAATGGCAATCCCTGCCAGTGATTTTCGATATGCTGATTAAGAGTACCGCCAAAAGCAACATTTACCAACTGCAGACCGCGGCAGATGGCCATGACTGGCTTGTTTTGGCGCAGGGCTTCTTTCAAGAGTGCCAACTCAAACTCATCGCGAACAATATTGTAGTCGTCACTGTCAATGGTCTTTTCTTCCCCATAAAACTGAGGATGAACATTTTGCCCGCCTGACAAAATCAGCTTGTCAATCGTTTCTACATAATCCTGAACTAAACTTTTATCCCCAACGGGAATCACCATCGGCAGGCCACCAACCATTCGTACGCCGTCCACAAACTTGCGTGAGACAGAGGTGTGAATATTCTTTCCAGCTTCATCTACTGGACAAAGATTGGCTGAAATTCCAACAATTGTTCTGCACATACCGTGATTCCTCCTTATTTGATATAGTATATCTTACCACTCCTCTGCGAAGCCGTCCAATAGATTTTTTTAAAGCTGGTTATAAAAATTTTTTATCAGAATATGCAACACTATAAATCTCTTTTTTAAAATTTAGAAAAACATTTCAGAATTATCAGAAAATTGTTTGTTTTTGGCAGAAATTTGTTATAATAAACAGTGTAAAAACTCATGACTTGGAGGTCCCTATGAGAAAATCAAATATTCTTCTTGCCGCAGGGCTCACTCTGCTCTCTGTCGGCTTACTTACAGCTTGCTCTGGAGGCGGAAGTTCCCAATCCAGCAAAAAAATCTACAGCTATGTCTTTACGTCTGATCCAACAACTTTGGACTACATCCAGTCGGCAAAGGGGTCTACCCACGAGCTGACTACAAATGGTGTAGATGGCTTGCTGGAAAATGATAAATATGGAAACTTAGCTCCGTCTATCGCAGAAGATTGGACAGTCTCTCCAGATGGTCTCGTCTATACCTATAAGCTGCGCAAAGATGCCAAGTGGTATACCGCTGATGGCGAAGAATACGCAGATGTCACGGCTCAGGACTTTGTGGCAGGTATCAAACATGCTGCTGATGTCAAATCAGACGCTCTCCCTCTTATCCAAGATTCTATCAAGGGGCTGAGTGAATATGCAGCCGGTACCAACAAAGACTTTTCAGCTGTTGGAGTCAAGGCATTGGACGATCATACGGTTCAATATACACTCAACAAGCCTGAAACCTACTGGAACTCTAAAACAACATCAGGTGTTATGATGCCGGTCAACGAGGCCTTCCTAGAAAAGCAAGGCAAGGAATTCGGTCAGGCAACCAAAGCCGACTCCATTCTGTATAACGGTCCATTTATCATGAAATCCATTACTTCTAAATCCTCTGTCGAATTTGAGAAGAACCCTAACTACTGGGATAAGGACAAGGTCAAGATTGATGGTGTCAAACTGTCTTACTACGATGGTTCTGACCAAGATTCATTAGCGCGGACCTTCGGAGATGGCGGCTACAGTTTGGCAAGACTCTACCCAGCCACTTCCAGTTATTCCTCAATCGCTGAGAAATACAAAGATAATATCTTCATGACAGAAGCAGGAGCGGGTGTCGGTCTAATCAGCTTTAACATTGACCGTCAAAGTTATAACCATACTTCTAAAACCAGCGATGAACAAAAAGAAGCTACCAAAAAAGCTCTGCTGAACAAAGACTTCCGCCAAGCTCTAGCCTTTGCCCTTAACCGCGAAAGCTATTCGGCTCAGGTCAACGGAGAAGATGCAGCCAAGCCAGCTGTCCGTAATCTCTTTGTTCCGCCAACCTTCGTACAAGCCAATGGCAAGGAATTTGGCACTCTGGTCGCAGAATCACTGGCTTCCTATGGTGACGAGTGGAAAGGTATCAAGCTGGATGACGGTCAAGACGGTCTCCACAATACTGACAAAGCCAAGGCGGAATTTGCCAAAGCCAAGCAGGCTCTTGCAGATGAAGGCGTACAATTCCCAATTCACCTAGATGTTCCTGTCGCTCAGAATTCTACTAACTTCGTCAACCGTATGCAATCTCTGAAACAGTCATTAGAAGAGGCGTTAGGAAAGGACAATGTCTCTGTAGACCTGCAGATGCTATCTGAGGACGAAGCACTAAACATCACCTTCAATGCTGAAGCTGCTAGCCAGGAAGACTGGGATATCAACGGTCTCGTTGCCTGGGATCCAGACTACCAAGATCCTTCTACTTACCTGGACATTTTAGTGCCAGGTAACAGCACTCAGACCAGAACCTACCTTGGATTTGAAGACAAAGACAATGCTGCTGCTAAAGCTGTAGGACTGGATGAGTACAGCAAGCTGATCGAAGAAGCCGGAAACGAAACACAAGATGTTGACAAGCGTTATGAAAAATATGCTGCAGCTCAAGCATGGCTGACAGATAGCGCCCTCGTTGTGCCAACTATGAGCAGCAGAGGAGCAGCACCGTTCATTTCTCGGATTGTGCCATTTACCAACTCTTATGCTCAGACAGGTACAAAAGATGCCAACTACCATAAATACGTGGAAATCAGTGATGAGATTGTCACGACTAAAGACTATCAAAAGGCACAAGAAAAGTGGAAAAAAGAAAAAGAGGAATCCAATAAAAAGGCACAAGAGGATCTGGCTAAACATGTGAAATAATCACTACTTTGATGTTAATTAAAAATCCGGCAGGAACAGAAACCTGCTGGATTTTTTAACTTTTCTATCTAATATTTTAAAAGCCTGGCTGATTATCCAGCTGCAAAACCAACCATCTACTCAAACACAAACTGGTTATGATAAAGTTCTGAGTAGAACCCACCCAGTTTGAGGAGCTGGTGATGATTACCCTGTTCGATGACCTCTCCGTCTTTGAGGACGATAATCTGGTCGGCATTGAGAATCGTCTTGAGGCGGTGAGCAATGACAAAGCTAGTTCGGCCAGCCACAACGGCTTCCATAGCTTGCTGAATCTTGCTCTCTGTTACCGTATCGACATTGGAAGTCGCTTCATCCAAAATCAAAACTTGCGGGTCAGTCAGCAGGGTTCTGGCAATGGAAATCAGCTGTTTCTGCCCAGTTGAGAAAATATTCTGGTCATCATCTACCAAGGTATCATATTTGTCCGGCAGACTTTCAATATAGTCATGAATATGAGTCGCACGCGCAGCCGTTTCGACCATTTCCTGACTGGCATCCGGCACACCGAAGCGGATATTGTCCCGAATCGTGCCACTAAAGAGCACCGAATCCTGCAGGACAATGCCAACATGGCTCCGTAAGCTATCCAACTCATAGTCTCGAATGTCGCGACCGTCAAACTCAATGCTGCCACTGTCCACATCGTAAAAGCGATTGAGCAGGTTCATAATGGTCGTCTTACCTGATCCAGTCGGGCCAACAACAGCCGTCATCTTGCCCTTAGGGGCTAAGATAGACACATCTTTAAGGATAGGCTTGCCTTCCACATAAGAGAAGTCCACATTCTTAATCTCCACGGAGTCTGTAAGCTCTGTGAAAGAAGGTGCATTCTCTGGCCGGACTTCCTCCGGTGCATCAAACATCTCTTGAATCCGGTCAGCCCCTGTAAAGGCCAACTGCAGGCTGCCCCAGCTGGCTGCAATCTGGATGATAGGCTGATAATACTGCTGGGAAAACTGAGTAAAAGTAGTAATCAGGCCAACTGCAACAGCCGTTTCGACATTGGGATCACTAAGTAAGACAGCCGAACCAACAAAAATAACAATAGCTGTATTAATCAAATTCATCCCGTTCATGATTGGGAAGAGAAGGCCTGAAAAGGTTCGGCCTTTAAAGGTCGCTGAGCGTACGCGGTCATTCTGCTCAATAAAACCTTTGATGATCTCCTCCTGCATGCCCTGAACGATAATGGCTTTCTGACCAGAAATAGTCTCGTCCATATAAGCATTGAGGCGGCCGACTTCTTTTTGCTGAAGGTTGGTGTACTTCCGAGCTAGCTTAACAATGACTACTAGGAGAAGAAAAGCAACCGGTGTGCTGGCTACCGTTATCCAGGCCAATCGAGCATTTTGGACAAACATGATAATTACTAGACCCAGATAGAGCAAGGCATTGCTCATCACCTGGATCATACTCTCATTTAGAGCCTGCAAGATATTATCCAAATCACTTGTAAAGCGCGATAAAATGTCTCCATCCTGATGGCGGTCAAAGAAAGCAACTGTCATCTTGGACAGCTTGCCAAACAGGCCCTTGCGCATCTCATTGGTCGAATGGGCAATAACTCGGGTCATCAAAACCATGTAAATTAAGCTAGAGACAGACAGGCAGACAAAGGACACCAATACACTGCCCATGACGCTGCCAAAAGTCGACAGAATCTGATCAGTCTCGCCCTTCTCCGCAAAAGCCCGGCCCAACTCAACCAAATGCTGAACAGCCTGGCCGACATAAACCGGAAAAAGGACCTGAAAAACAGTCGCTGTTACCATCATCAAGAGCACAACGACAAAGGATAATTTGTAACGCTTAAAATATTGCCAGAAAAATGCAATCGTCCGCATCTTAGTCCTCCTTTCCTTTCTGAGTTTCGTAAATTTCGCGGTAAACATCGTTAGTGGCGACCAATTCCGCATGCGTCCCTTGGCCAATCAGCCGACCCTGATCCAAGACCAGAATCTTATCTGCATGAACAACGGAGCTAATCTTTTGAGCAATGATAATCGTCGTCGTTCCTTGCAGATCTTTGTTCAAGGCTTCTTGAACCAGCTTTTCTGACTTAGCATCCAAGGCTGAGGTCGAATCGTCTAAAATCAAAATATTAGGATTGTTGACAACACCTCTAGCAATGGACATCCGCTGCTTCTGACCGCCAGAGAAGTTGCTGCCACGTTCCTCCACTGCACTGTCAAAACTTTCTTCCATACGGCTGATAAATTCACTGGCTTGGGCAATACGAGCCGCTCTCTCCATCTCAGGCAGTGAGGCATTGAGCTTGCCCTGACGGAGATTGTCCGCAATAGTCCCGCTAAATAGAATCGCCCGCTGCAGAACGATAGAAACATTTTTTCGAAGAGTTCCCTGACTAAGCTCTCGCAGATCCCGGCCGCCAATCTTGACAGAACCTTCTTGCGGATCAAAAAGACGGGGAATCAGCTGGGCCAAGGTAGACTTACCAGCCCCTGTCGCACCGACAACGCCAATCATTTGCCCCGGCTCAACCTCAAAGCTGATATCCTTTAGCATTGGCTCGTCATCATTGGGATAGGAAAAAGTCACATGCTCAAAGCTGAGGCTGCCTTCTAGTTCTTCATCTGGTGAGTCTGGGAAAACCATGGCTGGCTCCGTCGCCAATACTTCCTTGATACGACGGACAGAAATGATCCCCCTCGTCACGCCATTTCCCAAAAAACCAACCATAATGATAGTGAAAATAATTTGGCTCAGATAACCGATAAAAGAAGCGATAGAACTAACCAGTCCTGGCTCCGCCTGAATCATGCCAGATAGAGTCCAGATAGCCAGGTAAACAGAGCTGTAGCCGACCAACATCATCATCGGCTCAATGATTGAAAAAGCATAGCCAATATAGAGATTCTCTGACAGAAGCTCATCAGACACCTGACTGAACTTATGAAACTGGTCTTCCTCCCGAACAAAGGACTTGACCACTCGCACACCACGAAGATTTTCCTTGGCAATGGCATTAATCTTATCCAAAAGAGTTTGGAATTTCTTAAAACGAGGCCCCATCATGCCCATCATGATAGCCGTCAGACCAGCTATGAGCACGATTAGCGAGAAAATAATCCACCAGAGAGAGGGCATGGTCACAATGGCCAGGATGACTGAACCGATAAAAAGGATGGGCAAGCGAAGAAGAATTTGAAAGAGCATCATAGTCACATTTTGAATCTGATTGATGTCATTCGTCATCCGCACGACTAGATTTCCAGCGTTGAATTCCTCGATATTGGCATAAGAAAAGGTCTGAATCTTGCGGAAAGTCTCCTCACGGAGATCTGATGAAACAGCCTGGGCAATGTAAGCCGCCAAGGTCACATTAATCCCTCCTGCCACCAGTCCGACAAAACCGATGCCAATCAGCCACCCCCCCATACTGTAGATGGTCTGGTTATTTTGCTCCTGCAGAGCATCTAAGATGTGCTTTAAAAACCAGGGTAGTAAAAGAGAGCTGGCAATCATCAGCGAGGTCATCAAAAGCGAACTCAGGGCATACCATTTATACCGTAATAGACTTTTAAAAAACATGCTTCCTCCTACTTTTTTCATATTTGACTTAGTTTCCTTACTATATCACAGATAAAAACAATGTCAAGCAAGAAATTTCTTATATTATATGGTAAAATGAGATATAGAACTCTAAAACTGATTTAAATTCAGACCCGGAATTTCATCATAAGGAGAAGATATGGATAAACAACGAGTTGCTGTGATTGGTCCTGGTTCTTGGGGAACGGCCTTATCACAAGTGCTAAATGACAACGGACACGAGGTTCGTATTTGGGGAAATATCGCTGAGCAAATCAACGAAATCAACGACGAACACACCAATAAACGCTATTTCAAAGATATTGTACTGGACGAAAAGATCAAGGCCTATCATGGCTTGGAAGAAGCTTTAAAAGATGCGGATGCTGTGCTTTTTGTTGTGCCGACCAAGGTAACCCGTCTGGTAGCCAAACAAGTAGCTCAGGCTCTAGACCACAAGGTGAAAATCATGCATGCTTCCAAGGGACTGGAGCCCAATACCCACGAACGGATTTCAACTATCCTAGAAGAAGAAATCCCTGCAGAGCTACGCAGCGAGATTGTAGTCGTCTCAGGTCCCAGCCATGCTGAGGAAACCATTGTACGCGATATTACCTTAATTACCGCTGCTTCTAAGGATCTGAAAGCAGCTAAGTATGTACAGGAGCTCTTCAGCAATCACTACTTCCGCCTCTACACTAATACCGACGTCATCGGAGTGGAGACTGCAGGCGCTCTGAAAAACATCATCGCTGTCGGAGCCGGTGCTCTCCACGGATTAGGCTATGGTGACAACGCCAAGGCAGCTATTATCACACGCGGTCTGGCCGAAATCACGCGTCTAGGTGTCAAGTTAGGAGCCAATCCTCTGACTTATAGCGGCCTATCTGGTGTCGGTGACCTGATTGTAACTGGAACCTCTATCCACTCCCGCAACTGGCGGGCCGGCAATGCTCTAGGACGTGGCGAGAAATTAGCTGATATTGAAGCCAACATGGGCATGGTTATCGAAGGAATTTCTACCACTAAGGCCGCCTATGAACTGGCCCAAGAGCTGGATGTTTATATGCCGATCACCCAGGCGATTTACAAGGTTATTTATCAAAATTGTAATATCAAAGATGCCATTTATGAAATCATGAACAATGAATTCAAGGCTGAGAACGAATGGACTTCGTTCTAATAGAAAGGAAATAATTATGTCAAAAGTTAAGAAAGCCGTCATCCCTGCAGCTGGCCTAGGAACCCGCTTCCTGCCAGCTACCAAAGCACTAGCCAAGGAAATGCTGCCAATTGTCGACAAGCCAACCATCCAGTTTATCGTTGAGGAAGCTCTCAAATCTGGAATTGAAGATATTCTAGTTGTTACAGGTAAGTCAAAACGCTCCATCGAAGACCACTTTGACTCAAACTTTGAATTGGAATACAACCTCAAAGAAAAGGGTAAAGACGATTTGCTCAAATTGGTTGATGAAACCACTGGTATCGGTCTACACTTCATCCGTCAAAGCCATCCGCGCGGACTAGGAGATGCTGTCCTTCAGGCCAAGGCTTTCGTAGGAAACGAGCCTTTCGTTGTCATGCTGGGCGATGACCTCATGGATATCACCAATGATAAGGCTGTACCGCTGACCAAGCAATTGATTGATGACTACGAAGCAACTCATGCTTCTACTATCGCTGTCATGCAGGTCCCTCATGATGATGTGTCCTCTTACGGGGTCATTGCCCCTCAAGGCGAAGGTGTCAAAGGTCTCTACAGCGTGGAAACTTTTGTAGAAAAGCCAAAGCCTGAAGATGCACCAAGTGATTTGGCTATTATCGGCCGCTACCTACTGACACCGGAAATTTTTGAAATCTTGGAAAAACAAGCGCCAGGTGCTGGAAATGAGATTCAGCTGACCGATGCGATTGATACTCTTAACAAGACGCAGCGCGTGTTCGCTCGCGAATTTAAGGGTGATCGTTATGATGTCGGTGATAAATTCGGCTTTATGAAGACTTCTATCGACTACGCCCTCAAGCATCCGCAGGTCAAAGACTCCTTGAAGCAGTATATCATTGACTTGGGGCATACATTAGAGAAAAAACAAAGTAAAAAATAATTGATTCAAACAACTAGCCTTGAAAATAAAATTCCAGGTATAAAAAAGAGGTTAAAAACCTCTTTTTTATATATCGTTAGTTATTTATACATACTTGTTAAATCAAGGAATGATGAAAGCCTAGAAAAATCAGAAGGGCGGCCAAGGCTAGATAACCGAATAGGACTAACCAGCGCTGAACTGGTTTAAAAGCATTGCTTGAGCCTTTGATAGGGAGAATGACCGCACAGAGTATGCCTCCAATCAAACCTCCCAAATGCCCAGCTAGGCTAATACTAGGCATGAAACTAAAGATGATATTGACCACAATCAAGGTCATATAGGACTGCCCTAGTTGCTGAATGTAGCTGTCGCGAACGACATAATGCAGGGTCACGATAGAGGCAAAAAGTCCAAACAAGGCGGTTGAAGCTCCTGCTGATAAAGCATCTGGACTGAAAAAGAAGACAAAGATATTTCCCATTAGGCCAGACATCATATAGAGCAGAAAGAAATTTCGTGAGCCAAAAATGTCTTCTGCCTGCCGTCCAATAAAATAAAGAGTAATGACATTTACCACAAAGTGCTCCAAGCCAATATGCACAAAGATAGCAGAAAAGAGACGCCATATCTGAATGGGATTCATGATAATAGTTGGAGAATACACTGCTCCAAATTCAAAGACCGTTTGTGCTTCAGCATAAGAAAAGCCACGTAAAATAAACATCCCCACAAAAACAAGCGTTGTCAGAATTAGCAAAATACTGGTCACAGGATATTTTTTATCATAGATGTAGTTCATAAGTCAACACTTCCTTTACTGCTATATCGTGATAATCGGGCTCAAAATCAGACTGTTGAAAACTATAGATGCTGCTGATAGACGCCCCAGCAAAATCAGCCAGATAGCGATCATAGTAGCCACCTCCGTAACCAATCCGAAACCCTTGAGAATTGAAGACCACACCCGGCACATGAATCAGATCAATTTCTGTCTTGTCCACAGCCTCTTCACTTATCGGCTCCATAAGTCCAAAAGAGCTTTTTTGCAGGCAACTTTCATCATAATCCACAAATATCATCCGACCCTGGCCATAGGTTTTGGGCACTAAAACCCTCTTGCCATCCAACTGAGCCTGCTTAATAAAGGATGCAGTAGAGACTTCATGCGGCATAGAAAGATAAGTAGCCATAACCTGAGCTTTTTGATAAGCTGCTGAACTGAGCAAGCGCTGGGTCAGCCAGCTATCTGCCTGCTCTTTTTCTTTTCCTGACAGTTTCTTCATCTGGTTCAGTACAGTTTGTCTCAGCTCTTTTTTCATGCAGCTCGTCCACTCTTTCCTTATCTTTCGTTGATTTTATAATCTAGGAATTTCCCAATCTTTTCAATAGCAAAGGGCAGTGCTGCCTCATTCGGTGTCATCTTGGGATGATGGAGGGCATAGGGACTGTCCACTCCCAGCCAGAACATGACGCCCTTAACCTTACTGAGCAGATAACCAAAGTCCTCGCCTGTCATAGCCGGCGCAATATCAATCAGCTGCACTCCTTCTTCCTTCTGGAAAAAGTCCATCAATTCGTCTGCCAGTCCAGGATGATTTTCTACAGGTAGGTAGCCACCTTGTTTAAGCTCCAAGTCCAATTCCAGACCGAAACTTTGGGCTATGCCCTCTGCTATTTCCCGTAAGCGCTTCTGAGTCAAGAGGTTCATCTCCTGAGTCAGAGTCCGAATGGTGCCATGCAGAAAGGCCGTTTCTGCGATGACATTGTTGGTCGTGCCAGAATGGAGAGAACCAAAGGTCACAACTGCTCCCTCGATAGGATCGACATTGCGGCTGACAATGGTCTGCACCTGGGTGATAAAGTAGCTAGCTGCCACCAAAGCATCATTGGCTTCATGAGGAAAGGCCGCATGGCCTCCCTTCCCCTTAAAAGTCAGCTTGACCTCACAGGTACCAGCAAAAAGCGTTCCTCTGTTAGTCGCAATATCACCAACTTTGAGATCCGGCCGCACATGAAGTCCGTAAAACTCATCTGGCAGCCAGTCACCAAAAGCACCGTCTTCGTACATGAGCATTCCACCAGCTTCATTTTCCTCTGCAGACTGAAAGAGAAAGAGCAGATTGTGGGTAGGCTGAGCGCTCATAGCTTGCTCCAGCAGGCCTAGAGCGACCGTCATGTGCATATCGTGTCCGCAGGCATGCATGCGACCTTCATGAGTACTGGCAAAGTCCAGTCCTGTATCTTCCACAATCGGCAAACCATCAATATCTGTCCGCCAGCCAATCGTCTTATCTGGTGAATTTCCCTTGATAAAGACCAGAATACCCGTCCGCCAAGTTCGGATTTCCACAAAGTCTAGACCTGCTGTCAGTCCATCAATGACCTGCATCAGGTAGGCATGAGTCTTGTATTCTTCCAGACCGATTTCTGGTATCTGGTGTAAATCACGGCGAATTTTCAGATAATCAAGCATTGTTTATTTCCTTTAAAATCTTGTCAGACCAGTCAGAGCGTTAAGCCACACCAATCAATTCATCTTTATGCTATTTTTAAAGAGTACGCAGGGCGTCTTCCAGAGCTGTCTTCTGCTGGGTCTTTTCGTCAATGGTCTTGATAACTCGTGCCGGAACGCCAGCAACCACTACGTTTTCCGGAACATCCTGGGTCACAATCGCACCAGCCGCAACAACGGAACCACTGCCAATTTGTACACCTTCAATCACAACCGCATTGGCACCAATCAGCACGTTATCGCCAACCCGAACTGGCTCAGCACTAGCCGGCTCAATGACTCCTGCCAGAACAGCACCAGCACCGATATGACTGTTTTTGCCGACAATAGCTCGGCCACCCAGAATAGCACCCATATCAATCATGGTTCCCGCACCAATTTCTGCACCGATATTGATGACTGCCCCCATCATGATGACAGCATTGTCGCCAATTTCAACTTGGTCACGGATAATAGCGCCCGGCTCAATGCGGGCATTGATGTCGCGCTTGTCCAAAAGCGGCACCGCTGAGTTGCGGGCATCCTGCTCTACGACATAGGTCTTATTTTCCTCTAAGTTCACTAGGAGTGGCTTAATTTCTTCCCAGTCTCCAAAAAGAACATTGCCTAACTTCACAACAGACCAAGGAATGGAACCGTGCAATTCTCCATCAAAGGTCACCTTGACCGGAGTTTTTTTCTTGGCATCAGCGATAAATTTGATAATTTCTTGAGCGTTCATTTTAGTAGCAGACATGATTCTTCCCTCGATTCGTGAATAGTTTAGCCTTTTAGTTTGTTTATCTCCTCAATCTCCAACAACTTGAAGAACAATTGAAGCAAACCAAGAAGCTTGATTAGACAATATTATAACACAAAAAAAAGGATTGCAAAACTCCTATAAGATTCTCTACATGAGATACGGATTGTAAAAAGGCACGAACTTTCGTCCGTGCCCAACAAAGCAATTCCAAACTATATATCAACGATATTATTTAATTCTTTCGTTCAAAATGTTCCCACTGTTGGCATCAATGGTCATTTTGATCTTTTGCGTACCGTTCAGAGCTTCTAGCTTGTAAGATAAGCACTCCTATTCATTTATTCTATTTAGAAAGATTACTCAATAGGTACTGTCCGTTTTCCTGACGGATAAAAGTCAAAGTTATTTCCTTATTTGAAGATGTTTCATAGTTTACAAGCATCTTCGGCTCTGATTCACCATCCCCATAAACTGAAATATGTTGATATTCTGGGTATTCCTTGATTACTTCTTTAAAGGAAGAACCGCCCTCGCCTGTTTCCGCATCACCCGTCTTTAAGTTCTCTGTAATCTGGCTAGATACCTTTTGATTATAGTCATCACTGCCGGGCATAATACTCATACCCTGAAGATGGTAGCTGCCATCCTCGTGTTTCATAAAGGTCAGAGTGGTATAACTAGAGTCAGGTAACCAAGACAATGAGAGCCCTTCTTCTTGAAACGTCACACTGCTGGCCAAGCCAAAATCTTTGACTACTTGTTCAGGGGTCAATCCTTCATCATCCGCACTAACAATGCTCAGCTTTTCAAGGTCTTTCACTTCCCACTCATATACATCCTCTTTTGACGGAGCCACAAAAGAAGCAACATCGCTTTGATGTCCCTTTCGAGACAGACTTGGCACACTTCCTCCACCCATAAAATCATTTAGGAAATAGCCGCCGAGACCTCCTAGCAATAGTCCCGCTGCCAGACCTATTCCTAAAAATCCTATCAGCTTGCCCGTACTATTTTTCTTTGGCTCTGGACTTGGCTGGCCAGCGAAGTTTGCAGCTTGCTGTGGTCCGGTAAAGTTCTGACCAGCTGGATTAAATCCCTGAGGCGTTGCTTTGTGAAAAGCAGGATTTCCCCAATTATCCTGCTGAGGCATCTGCTGCTGTGGAGCGTCAAAAATGGGTTGCTGAACACCAAAATCTTGATTAGGATTCGGCATTTCAGGACTGCCCCCTTCTGCTGGGAAAGGCTGCCCCTCTGTTGAGTTAGCTACAAATTGTCCTGAGTCTGATGACTGGACTTGCTGTGGGTACGGAGCCAATCCTTCTAAAGATTGTTCCTGCGGTTTATTTTGTTCTGACATCGTTTCTCCTTTTATTATTTGAGTTCTATTTTATTTATTGGCAGTAGTGGACAAAAGATAGTTTCCGTCCTCCTGCTGAACGAATAACAACCTATAAGTTCCATCATTAGGAGCGTTATAAGCCACCTCCATAATGGTTTGACTAGTATCCTCACTAAAATCTTCATCTACACGAATATAGATACTCCTCGGACTGCCATATTCCTTAAAAACTTCCTTATAGGAAATGCCATCCTTACCAGTCTTTGCATCGCCTTTTTTCAATTTTTCAAAGTAATCAGTCGCCATCGCTTCGTCCTCAGCATTATGTTTGCTTCCTTCAAAGCGAATATTATAGATATGAAGGCTATTCAGATAGAAACCATCTTTTTTCTTCTCAAAATCCAGAGAAGCAGTTTGATCTGTATAATAAATTGGACCGTCTTCCTCATCATCAGAATCTTGAAGCGTTCCCCACTCTAAATCAAGGCTGTCACGAGAGATCTCTTCTTTTAAAGCCTTGCCATATTTATCAAGAATATCTTCCACAGAAGTACCATTCGTATCTGTCTGAATAGTATTGAACCGTAACTCTGACAAACTATCAATATCCCACTTGAACTCAGTAGTATCAGGGTCAATGTACTGATCTGATTGATCTCTCTTTGATTCCCTAGCATCTGCCAAAGGATGAAGCACAGGATATTCTCCTCTGATGACCTCTGCTACTCCCATACCATAGCCCCAGATTCCACCTCCGATTAGTCCAAGACCAAGAGAGAGCAGGGCTCCGCCTATCAGGATTCCTTTCCAGGATTTATTCTTGGTCAAAGGCGGAGTTGGTCCCTGCGGACTTGAAACATGGCCCTGCTGAGGTTGAAAAGGATGCGGGAATTCCTCTTGCGACTGAGCATTCCTTGAAGGCTCAAAAGAATGCTGTGATTGCTGTTCTATCAATCTTATTTCCTCTTTCTTGTTTATTTCCAATAGTCTTATCAGTTCTCTTTTAATAACGAAATGCTTTGAAAGCTGTCAGTCACAAAAGATAAACTAAATAACTAAAAACTTACATTTCCTCTGACTTTATATATAAGAAATTTCCATCTGGCTGGCCTACAAACAGAAGATATTTATAACTATCTTCTGTTTTATAAGTCACCTCAGCAATCAGACGGTTGGAGATAATCTTATTATCCACGTCACGTTCGGTTGTGATGACAATTTCTGACGGAACAGGATGCTTCTTCAGGACCTCTGATAAAGCTGTTCCTCCTTCACCCGTTTCCTTGTCTCCTTCTTTCAAACGTTCAAGGTCTTTGGGAGATAATACGCTCCAATCTGTCGTTTCCTTCCCTTTTCTATATTCTTTAAAAGAATCTCCAACTACCACTTGTCTCAGATAGTAGTTCTGGTCAACTTTATCAAATTGAAAAGAAATATTTTGCTCCTTATCCCTGACAGAAGGGCCCCATCGGAGTAACAGACGATTACGATCATATTCTGCTGAACTAGCCAAGCCATAAGTTTCAACGATTTGATCAGCCGTCAGACCTAATCCTTCATCATTTGTATAGCTCAACCGTCCCAAGTCTTTCAAAGTCCAATTAAACTGAACCGACTGCCCGTCTGTAGTAAAGCTGTCGCCATTTTCTTTGGCTTCCTCCTGAGCCTTACTTAAGCGTTTAATCCTTTGCATATCCTTATTTGTCTGCGCCTGCTTGCCGATAAAATAAGCTGAACCGCTACCAATCAAAAGACCAATTATGAGAGCAAAAATTGAAAGTCCTATGACTTTTCCAATATTGCCCTTCTTATCAGGCAATCCTTGCGGCTGAATCTGCTGGAAATTCCCTTGCATTGGCTGGCTGCTAGGTTGATTTTCTTGCCAAGCCCCTTGCACTTGACCTTGTCCATCTTTATCTGACATGGTTTTCTCCTTATAAATTTTATTGATTTGTCATATTGCGAAAACATTGAAAAATAATGACAAATTTTACAATATTATAACATAAATTATTCTTCCAATCAAAAAACCTCCCCTAAGGGAGGCTGCATTTCCTATTACAAACGTGCGTTCAATTCTTTGCTCAAATCTTCAAATCCTGGTTTACCAAGAAGAGCAAACATATTTCTCTTGTAGGCTTCAACCCCTGGTTGGTCAAATGGGTTAATTGCATTCAAGTAACCTGAAAGGGCAATGGCCAATTCGAAGAAGTAGATAGTGTAGCCAAGAGTGAAAGCATCTTGCTCCGGAAGAGTCACATACATGTTTGGTACGTCACCATCTGTGTGGGCAAGAAGAACACCGTCAGTCGCTTTTTTGTTTACAAAGTCAACGTCTTTTCCTTGAAGGTAACCAAGTCCGTCAAGGTCTTCTTCCAAGCTAGGAATAATCACGTTCTTGCGTGGTTTGTCAACACGGACAACTGTTTCAAACATGATGCGAGTTCCTTCTTGGATAA
>CAUSZI010000005.1:0-57960 GCA_963536045.1 uncultured Streptococcus sp. | reverse complement strand
AAAAATCGCTGAGGAGTCTAGCAATGAGCTCATCTAAAACAATCGGAATTATCGGCGGCGGTCAGCTGGGACAGATGATGGCCATTTCTGCCATCTACATGGGGCACAAGGTCATCGCGCTGGATCCAGCGGCGGATTGCCCAGCCTCTCGCGTGGCAGAGATTATCGTGGCGCCTTATAATGATGTGGATGCTCTGCGTCAGCTGGCTGAGCGTTGCGATGTCCTGACCTATGAGTTTGAAAATGTCGATGCGGACGGTTTGGATGCCGTTATCAAGGATGGTCAGCTCCCTCAAGGGACGGACCTGCTCCGCATTTCTCAAAATCGGATTTTTGAAAAGGACTTTCTCGCAAACAAGGCTCAAGTCACCGTGGCACCCTACAAGGTCGTGACTTCTAGCCAAGACTTGGCAGATATCGACCTGTCGAAAAACTATGTCCTCAAGACTGCGACAGGTGGCTATGACGGACATGGGCAAAAGGTTATTCGCTCAGAAGCAGACTTGGCAGAAGCCTATGCGCTAGCTGACTCATCAGCTTGTGTCTTAGAAGAGTTTGTCAATTTTGACCTTGAAATTTCCGTACTTGTGTCAGGAAATGGCAAGGACGTCACGGTTTTCCCAGTTCAGGAAAATATCCACCGCAACAATATCCTGTCTAAGACCATCGTGCCAGCCCGCATTTCAGAAAGTCTGGCTAACAAGGCCAAAGCAATGGCGGTGCGAATCGCAGAACAGCTCAAGCTGTCTGGAACCCTTTGCGTGGAAATGTTTGCGACAGCTGATGACATCATTGTCAATGAGATTGCCCCACGGCCACACAACTCTGGGCACTACTCTATCGAAGCCTGCGACTTCTCGCAGTTTGACACGCATATTCTGGGCGTCCTTGGAGCACCATTGCCAGCCATCCGACTGCATGCGCCAGCCGTCATGCTCAATGTTCTTGGCCAGCATGTCGAAGCTGCTGAAAAATATGTCACAGAAAATCCAAGCGCCCACCTCCACCTGTATGGTAAAATAGAAGCGAAGCACAACCGAAAGATGGGGCATGTGACTTTGCTTAGTGATGCGCCAGATAGCATGGTTGAGTTTGGGGAGTAAGACAGGACCCCAGTTATAAGGTCCGTCGTCTTACCCCTGCAAGGTTGACTAGGCTTGTCGTAGCTGATAAAGTCAGCAAGAGAAGCCAGTCAACTACTGCTAGAAGGGATTGATTTTTAAAATGATAGAAGAATTCGATGATGTATTTGAAGATGATATTACTACTCTGACATTTACTTATGCGGATGATGTAGTCATTCCAGAAATTCCGGATGCAGAAGGTATTCATATTGTAGAGATAACAAATAATCAGCTAGTTATAGAGCATACACGCGATGATGATGAGGTCTATGAATATATAGAGAGCTGTGGATTAACAAGTCGCCCCATAAAACTTTCGATTGAATTTTGTGTTTACGAAGATTCTGAGGAAGAAGAAAATTTTTAGAATTTAATGGAGAAAATCGATGATTCAAATCATCGTTAATGCTTTTGTGGAAGAAGGCAAAGAAACTGCCGTTGTGGAAGTGCTCTTTGCCAGTGCCGACCATGAAAAAGTAAAAGCCAAATATCAGGAATTAAAGATTCAATATCCAGACAATTATCTGGCTATCTATGACTTGCCATTGGATACAGAGCTAAGTAGCTTACCGCACTATCCGTCGGTGGCTATAAGCAAGAAGGAGTTTAATTAGTCTATGAAAACTATCGGTCTGATTGGTGGTATGAGTTGGGAAAGCACCACATCTTACTACCAAATCATCAACGAAACCATCAAAAAAGAGCTGGGTGGCTTGCATTCAGCTAAGATTCTACTTTATAGTGTTGATTTTGCAGAGATTGAGCATTATCAGGCAGTTGGAGACTGGGAGAAAAGCGGTCAACTGTTGGCAGATATTGCTCAGCGTCTGGAGCAAGCAGGTGCGGATTTCATCGTTATTTGTACCAACACCATGCACAAGGTTGCTCCGCAGATACAAGAAAAGATTACGATTCCAATCTTGCATATTGCGCAGGCAACTGCGCAGGCCTTGTTGGCTGACGGTATTCAAAAAGTCGGCCTCCTAGGGACCAAGTACACCATGACTCAAGATTTTTACAAGGAGAAATTAATAGAGTCTGAGTTAGAAGTGCTGATTCCAGACCAAGCTGGAATTACAGAGGTCAATCGAATCATTTATGACGAACTTTGCCTAGGGAACATCAAAGAAAGCTCAAAGCAGACTTATCTTGCCGTTATAGATGATTTGAAAAAAGCAGGCGCTGAAGCTGTTATCTTGGGGTGTACCGAGATTGGCCTCCTCGTCAAGCAATCCGACACCGACCTGCCTCTCTATGACACAACAGTGATTCATGCAGAGAAAGCAGCGGAGTGGGCGGTAAATAAATGATTATAGAAGACAAGCACAACCGTAGGGTAGGGCATGTAACTTTGTTTAGTGATGCGCTAAATAGTGTGGTTGAGTTTGGGGAAGGGATTGATTTTTAGGAGAAATCTATGATACAAATCATCGTCAACGCATTTGTTGAAAAAGATAAGACTGGAGCAGTCGTCGAAGTCTTGTATGCTAGTAGTGATCACGAAAAAGTGAAAGCTAAGTACGAAGACTTTATTGCAAAATACCCTGTAAACTATTTAGCTATCTATGATTTGCCGATGGATATAGATTTAAATACACTGGATCATTATCCATCAGTGTGGATTGGGAAAGAGGAGTTTGAGTAATATGAATTGGGAAAAGATTGCGCTTTTTGTTGGTTTGATTGCAGACGCATTATCTATATATTTAGCCTTTAAAAATGATAATGAAAAAGGTATAACAGTTCAAAATTATAGTGTATATATCGAGCAGAGGAGGACAGAATATAGAAGAGAATATAAAAATACAAGTAGCTCTGCAAATTCTGAGGACATAATTATATTAATTCTTAGTGTATTGGGAATAATATTTTCATTTTCTGTAGGGATATACTTATATTTGATCTTAAAAGGATATCTTCACTTTATTATTGGATTTTTAATGCTAATTGTTGTTATGAGATTCAAAAGGTTAAATTATCCCATATCATCCTACCTTTTCCAGATTGGTATACCAATTTTTATTATAATTACAAGATTTTCTTTCACTGAGTCAACAAATCATTTTTTTGATAGTTTCTCCACCCTAAATCTAAATACAACAAAACCATTTGAATTAGGAAGTAATATAGGGGTAGTATGGAATAGTTTGTTTAGTAAAATTCTTTCGGATAATATGGTGGAAAAAATGACATTTTTTGTTATTGTTTTTGTTATTTTAGTAATAGGTTTATGCATTAGTTCATTACTAAAAAATATTGTATTTCCGAATCGTTTTAAACCAATGAAAATTGGAGAATTCATCACTTATATTTTATTGTTAATTTTTTTAATGAATATTAACAATCCTTTGGTAATTGATAGCTTTAGATCAATACTCAATAGAGTCTTAGAATTTTTTAAAGATTTTTTTAAGGGGTTTAGTAGTAAAACAAATTAGAAATCTCCATCCGATAAAATAATTTTAATCAGATTAGTAAGAATATAATAAAAAGGAACAAGGGCCCACGTATTCACCAAAACTGAATACGGGTTACGGACTTCCTTAAAACTTAAACTAAAAAATTGAAAACTAGAAAGGAAATGGGCATCTAGTTTGCAGAACTGAACCCGGGCGGAAAGCTCGGAATTTAGATAAACCTCCTAGGACGTAAGCGTCCGTCGTTGGTTTCCTAAAATTCAGTCGCTTTCTAGTCGCCCTTGGTATCTTAAACATGATCAACCGTTACTCTCGCCCTGAGATGGCGAATATTTGGAGTGAAGAAAATAAATACCGTGCTTGGCTTGAGGTGGAAATCTTGGCTGACGAGGCATGGGCTGAGTTGGGGGAAATCCCTAAGGAAGATGTGGCTTTGATTCGCGAGAAGGCGGACTTTGACATCGACCGTATTTTGGAGATTGAGCAGGAGACTCGCCACGATGTGGTGGCTTTTACGCGGGCAGTTTCTGAGACACTTGGTGAAGAGCGCAAGTGGGTGCACTATGGCTTGACCTCAACTGATGTGGTGGATACGGCCTACGGCTACCTCTACAAGCAGGCTAATGACATTATTCGTGAGGATCTGCGTTGCTTCACTGACATCATTGCAGAGCGGGCGCGGGAGCATAAGTTCACCATCATGATGGGACGGACTCACGGGGTGCATGCGGAGCCGACGACTTTCGGACTTAAGCTCGCGACTTGGTACAGCGAAATGAAGCGCAACATCGAGCGTTTCGAGATTGCGGCTGCGGGTGTGGAAGCTGGGAAAATTTCTGGTGCGGTTGGGAACTTTGCCAACATTCCGCCATTTGTGGAAAGCTATGTCTGTGAGAAATTAGGCATCCGTCCGCAGGAGATTTCGACTCAAGTCTTGCCACGTGACCTCCACGCTGAATATTTCTCAGCCTTAGCCTTGATTGCGACATCTATCGAGCGCATGGCAACGGAAATCCGTGGTCTGCAAAAATCTGAGCAACGCGAAGTCGAAGAGTTCTTTGCCAAGGGGCAAAAAGGATCTTCAGCAATGCCGCACAAGCGCAACCCTATCGGCTCTGAAAATATGACTGGTCTGGCACGTGTCATTCGTGGTCACATGGTGACGGCCTTTGAGAATGTCTCTCTCTGGCATGAGCGCGACATTTCCCACTCATCAGCTGAGCGGATTATCGCTCCGGACACGACCATTCTCATTGACTATATGCTCAACCGCTTTGGTAATATCGTCAAGAACCTGACCGTCTTCCCAGAAAACATGAAGCGGAACATGAACTCAACCTTTGGTCTTATCTTCAGCCAGCGGGCTATGTTGACCTTGATTGAAAAAGGCATGACGCGGGAGCAGGCTTATGACTTGGTACAGCCAAAGACTGCCCAGTCTTGGGACAACCAAGTAGACTTCAAGCCTCTGCTCGAAGCGGATCCAGAAGTCACTTCCCGCCTGACTCAGGAAGAGATTGATGAAATCTTCAACCCTGCTTACTACACTAAGCGCGTAGATGAAATCTTCAAGCGTGTGGGGCTGGATTAAATATAAAAACGAGCCTGGACTTTTCGTCCAGGCTTTTGAATATAAATTAGAAAAATAGATGGCGCAGTGGTTGATTGGCATCTTCCTTCGCTTTGTAAGCTCTAAAGGTGACCTAATCAACTGTGCGAAGATAGGAAAACTAACTTTTTTAACTTGTTTGAAGTTCTTTCCCGCTCCCGTTTTCTTTGTCTTAAATCTGACTGGCCATTTGCCCGATTTTTTTGAGCATTTCTTGGCGTTCTTGGTCCGTCTTGCGTTCTACACTGTTGAGCTCGGTCAGCTTAACTGGAGAAATACCACAAAATTTCAAGACTTGATTTTTAAGTACCTTGCCATAGTCTTGCATGAAAGGCAAGGCAAAAGCAGGTGTGTTGTGGCTGGCGATAATCCAGCCGGACTTGCCTTGCAGGTGGCCTTGGAGGCCAATTTTTTTATAAGAGTAAGCAAAGTCAGCAGCAAAGACGCGGTCGATAAAGCCTTTGAGAATGGCCGGCATACCGCTCCACCAGATAGGGAAAATGAAAATCAGATGGTCTGCCCAAGTAATCAAATCCCGGTATTTGGCCATTTCAGGGTCTTTGTGCAGGTCACGGCGTCTATGTTCTTGGTCAAAGCGCAAAATCGGGTCAAAATTTTCAGCATACAAGTCCAAGGTTTTCACCTCATGCTTCTTAGAAAGGTTGCTTTGAACTTCTTTGAGAATAGCAGCATTGAAGCCAGTTGGGCTGGGGTGGGTGTAAATAATCAAGGTTTTCATGATCGTTCTCCTTTGATATAAATGTCAAGCATGTGCTCAATCGTGCTTTGGATGGCTTGAGGATCAAGGTCTTGTCCGATGGGACTGTTGGCTAGAACGGCTAGGCCTGTGATAAAGCTCCAAAAGTGAAAAAGGCTTTCCGCTTCGCTATTGCTAAAATTTTCCTCCTTGCGAAGCTTTAAAACAAGTTCCTTAAATTTATCAAATCCAGGCAAGTCCGACTCCAAGAGAATGGTGTCCTGCGTCACCTTCATATATTTAAAAGGAAATTTGATAAAGAGAGCTTCGAAAAAATGAGGGTAGGTCTTGGCAAAAATAATGAAATTAAGACCAAGCTGGGTCAGCTGTTCACGCGCAGAACCTGTCGCATCAATGCTCTGATTGATTTCCTGATTGAGAAAGAGCGAAAGCTGGGTCAAAACCACCTTGAGGTAGCCTTCCTTGCTCTCAAAATGGCGGTAAGGGCTGCCGTGAGTCACACCGCAGGCCTTGGCAACAGTCCTAAGCGAAAGCTGTTCAATTCCATGTTTTCCGATTTCGTCAATCCCTGTTTGGATGAGCTGTTCTTTCAGCTGAGCAGTATTGCGTTTCATGTATCTCCTCCAAAAGTATACACTGTCTACTTATCTATCTTTAGTATACACTGTCTACTTTCTCTTGTCAACTAATTTGATGTTTTCTTCTAGTCTAAGATGTGGCAGAATTTGCTTTCGGTAAGATAAAATGTTAAAATAATATTAAAATGATAGCGCTTTCTTTTTAGGGCAGATTGCTCATTTTAGAGAAGCGCTGAGAAACGGAGGACACCTATGAAGAAAATTATCAACGATCCAACAGCAGTTGTGGACGAAATGCTGGACGGCTTAGCCTATATTCACAGCGATTTGGTTTATCGGGTGGAGGGCTTTGATATCATTGCCCGCAAGAGTGAGAAGACGGGCAAGGTTGGCCTGATTTCTGGCGGTGGCAGTGGCCATGAGCCTTCCCACGCTGGCTTTGTCGGAGAGGGTATGCTGTCGGCCGCTATCTGCGGAGCGGTCTTTACTTCACCAACTCCTGATCAGGTCTTGCAGGCTATCAAGGAAGCAGATGAGGGAGCCGGTGTCTTCATGGTGATCAAGAATTACTCCGGTGACATCATGAACTTTGAAATGGCTCAGGAAATGGCTGAGATGGAAGGGATTGAGGTGGCTAGTGTCGTCGTAGATGACGATATCGCAGTGGAAGACAGCCTTTATACGCAAGGTCGCCGCGGAGTGGCTGGTACCATTCTTGTCCATAAGATTCTAGGGGATGCGGCGCGCGCAGGCAAATCTCTGACTGAAATCAAGGCACTGGCTGATGAGCTGGTCAAAAAGATTCACACAGTTGGCTTGGCTCTGAGCGGAGCAACCGTTCCGGAAGTCGGCAAGCCTGGTTTTGTTTTGGCTGATGATGAGATAGAGTTCGGTATTGGCATCCATGGTGAGCCAGGCTATCGTAAGGAAAAGATGCAGCCGTCTAAGGACTTAGCCAAGGAATTGGTCGAAAAGCTCAGTCAGTCTGTTGAGCTCAAATCTGGTAAGAAAATCGGCATTCTTATCAATGGTATGGGGGCAACACCGCTTATGGAGCAATATGTCTTTGCGGCAGATGTAGCAAATCTTCTGGCAGATGTTGGAGTTGAAGTTGTCTATAAAAAGCTGGGTAATTACATGACCTCCATTGACATGGCAGGGATTTCTCTGACCTTTATCGAGCTGGATCAGCCAGACTGGCTGGAGGCTCTCAGTAGCCCAGTCACGACAGCCGCTTGGTAAGGAGGTGCTTATGGACGCAGCAAGAGCAAAAAAATGGATGCAGTTGTTTAACGAAAAGATTCAGGACCAAAAAGCCTACCTGTCTGATCTTGATACTCCCATTGGCGACGGTGATCACGGTGCCAATATGGCCAGGGGAATGGCAGCAGCAGTAGAGAGTCTAGCTGCTAAGGACTTTGCCAGTGCGGCTGAGGTTTTTCAGGCTGTTTCCATGCAGCTGATTAGTAAGGTGGGCGGTGCTTCCGGACCTCTCTATGGCTCAGCCTTCATGGGCATGGCCAAGGCTGAAAAAGACGGCAAAGACTTGTCGGAAATCATCCAAGCTGGGCTGGATATGATCCAGAAGCGTGGTAAAGCAGTGCCTAGTGAGAAGACCATGGTTGATGTCTGGTCGGGGATTCCTGTTTCTCTGCAGTCTGGAGACTTGACGCATGAAAAGATTGGCTCCCTAGTGGAAGCGACCAAAGATTTGAAGGCGACCAAGGGGCGGGCTTCCTATGTCGGGGAGCGTTCTATCGGTCATATCGATCCCGGTTCGGCTTCATCTGGTCTCCTCTTTGAGGCTCTTCTAGAAACGGAGGCAGGCTGATGGCAGATACTGGCATTCTTATCGTTTCTCATTCTAAAAACCTAGCCCAAGGCTTGTTCGACCTCATTTCGCAGGTGGCGGCAGATGTGGCCATCAGCTATGTAGGTGGATTGGACGACGGTAGCATTGGTACGAGCTTTGAAGGGATTCAGGCAGCTTTAGATGCCAATGACAAGGACACTATTTTGGCCTTTTTCGATCTGGGTTCGGCTCGGATGAATCTGGAAATGGTCGCGGACTTTTCTGACAAGGAAATCATTATCAATAATGTTCCCTTGGTAGAGGGAGCCTATACGGCTGCTGCTCTTCTCCAAGCCGGGGCAGATTTACCTAATGTTTTGCTTCAGGTGCGTGAATTAGAAATAAAGAAATAGCCGTTTTTCTAAAGACCTGATAAACGACTTCAATTGCAAAATAAGGAACATTTTATATCAAAAAACTGGGATTCAACCCCAGTTTTTTGCTTTATCATTGTATCAATTTTCAGGGGAACAGCCAGTGTTTCTTATTTTTTCTTCTTTAAATTGATTAAAAATAGGACGAAATCATAAGTTTTGTTTACTTTTTGACACAATTCACTTTTTAATGAACAAAAGTTTTTAGAATGGATTGCAAATTGGTATAGATAGACTTATAATAGATATAAGTACACAAGATGAAACAAAAAAACGACAGCCGATTAGAAGCCATCGTTTTCAATCTTAGTGGTCCCGATTACAGGAAATGAACTTGATCTTGAAGAAGTCACCGCGTTTGTAAGTTTCGCTGTACTCTAAGATCTGTCCAGTACTTTCCAGCTGGGTAATCTTCACTTGATGAACGGTCGGGAAGTTGGTATCAACTTCCAGTACTTTCGCAACATCTTTTGGTGTTGGGAAGACAATTTCATTGGTCTCTTCAAAATGCTCATCATTCATGTGAATGTGGTAGTCAGTTTTAAAGCGGTTGTAGATAGAGCTGTAGTAGTCCATATCTGGATAGTTCGGATTGATGTACTGCTCAGGGATATAGGTTTGGTGATAGATATAGACTTTATCGCCAGTCCGTCTGATCCGGTCAATCTTATAGTAGAACTGCGTTGGTGCTAGTTCTAGCTTATCCAAGATTTTCAGGTCATTCCCACGTTTGATGGAGAGAACGGTCACCTTATCTTTTTGGATAGGGAAGGTCTCAACGTCAGAAAATTCCACCAGCTTGTGCTTTCTTGCACGTGAAACGAAGGTTCCCTTGCCTTGTTGGCGGATGATATAACCATCGTTGGCCAGTTCATTCAAAGCGCGGACAACAGTAATGGAGCTGACATTAAACATCTGAATCAGCTCAGCCTCTGTGTAAAACTTATCGCCATTTTCAAATTTGCCAGAAATGATTTGCTGCTTGAGCTCATCTTTGATTTGTTGGTATTTTGGAATAGCCATTTTGTTCACCTCTCTTTTTTTACTTATCTTACTTAAGATTTTAACATATTTTTAAAAAAAATGTTGACATTTATGCAAAAATTTATTATATTAATATTAATAAGAGATGAAAGCGGTTTTACACCGAAGGGGACATCAGATGGCAAGATTCAAAATTGGTCATTCCTTCTGTTTGGATGATCGGGAGTTTAAGATTTTATCGGGAGCCATTCACTATTTTCGGGTACAGCCTGAGGACTGGTATCATTCCCTTTATAATCTCAAAGCTCTGGGCTTTAACACAGTGGAGACTTATCTTCCCTGGAATATGCACGAACCCCAAAAAGGTGTCTTTGACTTCCAAGGGATTTTAGATATTGAGGCATTTTTACAGACTGCTCAGAATTTGGGACTTTATGCCATTATCCGCCCTTCGCCTTTTATCTGCGCGGAGTGGGAGTTCGGTGGTCTGCCAGCCTGGCTGCTCAATGAAAATATGCGCATCCGCTCATCAGATGAGGCCTTTCTGCAGGCTGTAGCAAATTATTATGACGAGCTGCTGCCGCGACTGACTCCAAGGCTGCTGGACAATGGGGGAAATATCCTCATGATGCAGGTGGAAAATGAGTACGGTTCTTATGGAGAAGACAAGGCCTACCTAAGAGCAATCAGGCAGCTCATGGAAGAACGTGGTGTAACCTGTCCGCTCTTTACTTCAGACGGACCTTGGCGGGCTACCCTTCAAGCTGGTACGCTGATTGATGACGATGTCTTTGTGACAGGAAATTTCGGCTCCAAGGCAGATTACAATTTTGCCCAGCTGCAGGAATTCTTTGACGAGCATGGCAAAAAGTGGCCGCTCATGTGTATGGAGTTCTGGGACGGCTGGTTTAATCGCTGGAAAGAACCTGTCATCAAGCGAGATCCAGACGAGTTGGCTCAAGCTGTTCACGAAGTGCTCAAGCAGGGCTCAATCAATCTCTATATGTTTCATGGCGGTACCAATTTTGGCTTTATGAACGGCTGTTCGGCCAGAGGTGTCATTGACCTGCCACAAGTAACTTCCTATGACTATGATGCTCTACTCGATGAGCGTGGCAATCCGACGGACAAGTACTATGCAGTCCAGAGGATGCTGAAAGAGCATTATCCAGAGTATCCACAGATGGATCCGCTGGTGAAAGAGTCTTTTGAGCTTAGGAATGTTCCGCTCAGTCAGAAAGTCAGTCTCTTTGAGACACTGCCTGACTTGGCAGAGCCTATCGAAAGTCTCTATCCGATGAAGATGGAAGAGCTGGGGCAAAATGTCGGCTACTTGCTCTATCGGACTTGGGCTAGTTGGGATGCTAATCAGGAAAGACTCCGTGTCATTGACGGCCGCGACCGTATGCAGCTCTATGTGGACGGTCAGCACATAGCAACCCAGTACCAGACAGAAATCGGTCAGGATATTATGGTGGACGGCCAGAAAAAGGCGGAGCACCAGCTGGACATTCTGATGGAAAATATGGGCCGTGTCAATTATGGGCATAAGCTACTGGCAGATACCCAGCAGAAGGGCATCCGTACCGGTGTCTGCAAGGATCTGCACTTCCTGCTTGACTGGCAGCATTATCCATTGCCGCTGGACCATCCGGAAAAGATTGACTTTTCAAAAGGGTGGCAGGAAAATCAACCAGCTTTCTACGCTTTTGATTTTAAAATGAAAGCGCTTAAAGATACTTACCTGGATCTGTCCGACTTTGGCAAGGGCGTCGTCTTTGTCAATGGTGTCAGCATTGGCCGTTTCTGGAATGTCGGACCGACCTTATCGCTCTATATCCCGCACAGCCTGCTCAGAGAAGGCGACAATCGCATCATTATCTTTGAGACAGAAGGGATCTACAGCGAAACCATTCACTTAGTTAACCAACCTACATTTAAAACAATAAAGGGGGAAAATCTATGACAATAGTAGGTGCACGTATCGATGGACGTTTGATCCATGGACAGGTAGCCAATCTTTGGACTACCAAGCTCAACATTTCACGCATTATGGTGATTGACGATGAGGTAGCTGAAAATGCTATCGAAAAGAGCGGGCTCAAGCTCGCAACGCCAGCTGGTGTGAAACTAAGTGTCTTGCCGATTGCTAAGGCAGCAGAAAATATCTTGGCCGGCAAGTATGATTCACAGCGACTCTTGATTGTCGCTCGCAAGCCAGACCGCTTCCTGCGGTTGGTCGAAGCTGGTGTTCCGCTGGAAACGCTGAATGTCGGCAATATGTCTCAGTCAGACGAAACTCGCTCCATTACCCGCTCAATCAACGTGGTAGATGCAGATGTTGAAGCCTTTCACAAACTGCACGAAAAAGGAGTCAAGCTGACCGCGCAAATGGTTCCCAACGATCCGGTTGAGGATTTCATGAAGTTATTAAAATAAGACAAAATTTTAGGAGGACATTGTTATGATACAATGGTGGCAAATTTTACTACTCACTTTGTACTCAGCTTATCAAATCTGTGATGAGTTGACCATCGTTTCTTCAGCAGGATCCCCTGTATTTGCTGGTTTCATTACTGGCTTGATTATGGGTGATTTGACAACCGGTTTGTTTATCGGTGGTAGCCTGCAATTATTCGTTCTTGGTGTAGGAACATTTGGTGGAGCTTCTCGTATTGACGCAACATCAGGCGCCGTTCTTGCAACAGCCTTTTCAGTTGCGCAAGGGTATAAGCCAGAATTGGCTATTGCGACAATCGCAGTACCGGTAGCAACTTTGTTGACTTATTTTGATATCTTGGGTCGTATGACAACGACTTACTTTGCTCACCGTGTGGATGCAGCAATTGAACGCTTCGACTATAAAGGTATTGAACGCAACTATCTCTTAGGTGCCCTTCCTTGGGCTTTGTCTCGTGCCCTTCCAGTCTTTCTGGCTCTGGCATTTGGTGGAACATTTGTTGAAGCGATAGTAGATGGTGTTGCTGGTGTGAAATGGCTAGCTGCAGGTTTGACACTGGCTGGTCGTATGCTTCCAGGACTCGGGTTTGCTATCTTGCTTCGTTACCTTCCAGTTAAACGCAATCTTCATTACCTAGCTCTTGGTTTTGGCTTGACAGCTATGCTGACTGTTCTTTACTCAAACATTCAAACTTTGGGTGGGGCTGTATCTAGTATTGTTGGAACTCTTCCAAAAGATGCTGCGATCACATTTGCCAATAACTTCAAAGGCTTGTCTATGATTGGTGTAGCTATCTTTGGTATCTTCCTTGCCGTACAGCATTTCAAATACAGCCAAAGAACAGTAGCTGCTGCGCCAGCTGCTAGCACAAACTCAGAAAGTGAGGAAATCGAAGATGACGAACTCTAATTATAAATTAACAAAAGAAGATTTTAAACAAATCAATAAACGCAGCTTGTTCACTTTCCAGTTAGGCTGGAACTACGAGCGGATGCAAGGTTCTGGTTACCTCTATATGCTCTTGCCTCAGTTGCGTAAAATGTATGGTGACGGCACTCCAGAATTGAAAGAAATGATGAAATTGCATACGCAATTCTTCAATACTTCACCTTTCTTCCATACTATTATTGCAGGTTTTGACCTAGCTATGGAAGAAAAAGACGGTGTTAAATCAAAAGATGCGGTCAACGGTATCAAGACAGGTCTTATGGGGCCGTTCGCTCCTCTTGGAGACTCCATCTTTGGCTCACTTGTACCAGCTATCATGGGATCTATCGCTGCTACCATGGCTATCGCAGGCCAGCCTTGGGGAATTTTCCTTTGGATTGCTGTAGCAGTTGCTTATGACATTTTCCGTTGGAAACAGTTAGAATTTGCCTACAAAGAAGGGGTCAATCTCATCACCAACATGCAAAGTACTTTGACAGCTCTTGTTGAAGCGGCTTCTGTACTGGGTATCTTCATGGTGGGTGGTTTGATTGCTACTATGATCAACTTTGAAGTATCTTGGGTATGGAACATCGGTAAAAAAGCTATTGATTTCCAAGACATGATGAATCTGATTTTCCCACGTTTGATTCCAGCAGTCTTTACAGGCTTTATCTTCTGGCTCTTGGGCAAGAAAGGAATGAACTCTACCAAGGCTATCTTCATTATCATTATCATGGCAGTAAGCTTCTCTGCTATCGGCTACTTCCTGCTGGGACAAGTGCCAGAGTAATGGAGTAATTTATGAGCAAGAAATTAGTTTTAGTCAGCCATGGTCGCTTTTGTGAAGAGCTGAAAACAACTACGGAAATGATTATGGGGCCTCAGGAAGACATCTATGCAGTAGCCCTGCTTCCGGAGGAGGGTCCAGAGGACTTTGCAGCTAAATTCTTAGAGACAGTCAAAGACTTTGAGGATTACTTGGTTTTTGCGGATCTCTTAGGGGGCACTCCTTGTAATGTAGTCAGCCGCTTCATTATGGAAGGACAGGATATCGAGCTTTATGCGGGGGTCAATCTGCCCATGGTCATTGAGTTTATTAACGCTTCTTTGACAGGAGCAGAAGTTAGCTATCCATCCAAGGCAGCAGAGAATATTGTTAAGGTTAATGATGTTCTAGCTGGTCTAATGGATGATGAAGATGAATAAAGCTTGAACAACCACTTCTAGTTGGGTCAAGTCCTTGCGCTGTCAGCAGATGGGAGACTGCTGATAGGTAAGGATTGGCCACAGTGGTTGATTCAGGCATATTGGTCTAAGAGGAATTTGGGAGATGCCTCTTGGCCTAGGGAAATGGATGGTTCAGCATTGCAAAATGCAGTCGCTGCATGGTTTGAAAAAGCTTGTTAAAAGCATAGTTCAAATCTAGCCATCGTCGCGGGGGTGGGACAGCGAGCCGAAAATCTTTGATTTTCTGGATTCTGTCTCGCTCCCCCTTTTTTCAAATAATGGAAAGGAATGAGAAAGAGAATGTTAGATTATTCACAGGAAGAATTGCAGCGTCTGGGGGCTGACATCACAACGAGAGAAATCTACCAGCAGCCTGAGGTCTGGCAAGAAGCTTTTGACAGTTACAAGGCTCAGGCCGCAGATATCGCTGCTTTTCTGAAAAAAATCGAGGACAAACATGACTACATCAAGGTCATTTTTGCCGGAGCCGGCTCATCAGCCTACGTTGGAGATACCTTGACGCCTTATTTCAGGCATATTTATGATGAGCGCAAATGGAATTTCAACGCTATCGCGACGACAGATATCGTTGCCAATCCCTTGGTGCATCTGAAGAGAGAAGTGCCGACAGTGCTGGTTTCCTTTGCCCGCAGTGGAAATTCCCCAGAAAGTGTAGCGACTGTGGACTTGGCCAAGCAGCTGGTAGATGACTTGTATCAGATTACCATTACCTGTGCTGCCCAAGGCAAGCTGGCCCAGCAGGCCCAAGGTGATGAAAAGAATCTTTTGCTCCTGCAGCCGGAAGCTTCTAATGATGCTGGCTTTGCCATGACTTCTAGCTTCAGCTCTATGATGCTGACAGCCCTTTTGGTCTTTGACCGAGCTGATCTAGCTCAGAAAGAAGCCAAGGTCGCAGCTCTGCTTCAGCTCAGTCAGGATGTTTTGGAACGCGTTGCAGATGTGCAGCAGCTGGTTGATTTGGATTTCAGCAGGGTCATTTATCTGGGGGCAGGGCCTTTCTTTGGTCTGGCGCATGAAGCCCAGCTTAAGGTTTTGGAGCTGACAGCTGGTCAGATCGCGACCATGTACGAAAGCCCAGTCGGCTTCCGACATGGTCCTAAGTCGCTGATTAACCAAGACACAGTCGTTCTGATCTTTGGTTCGGCAGATGCCTATACCAAGGCTTATGATTTGGACTTGGTGCGGGAAGTGGCTGGTGACGGGATTGTCCGCAGACTGGTCTTGCTGGCTGACCGGGAGGAGCAATTGGAAGGAGTCGAGCAAGTAGTGCTAAGTACCCAAGAGTCTCTGGGAGATAGCTATCGCATCTTCCCTTACATCGTTTACGCTCAGCTCTTTGCCCTCTTGTCCTCGCTCAAGGTCAAAAACCGTCCAGATACACCGTCTCCGACAGGCACGGTCAATCGTGTAGTACAGGGGGTTATCATTCACCCTCTTGGGCAGTAAGAAAAGGAAAAGTTATGCAGAAATTACAAATCAGCCACAAAAAAGTGAGCCATTTGAAAAAACTATCAGATGAGCGGGGAATTATCGGGGCTTTGGCCATTGATCAGCGTGGATCGCTCAAGAAAATGCTGGCCAGCGGAGAAGATGCGCCGTCTGGTGATCAAGCTCTGGTTCAGTTTAAAGAATTAATCTCCAGTCAGCTGACGCCCTATGCCAGCTCCATCCTGTTGGATCCGGAGTTCGGTCTGCCGGCAGCCGAGCTGCGGGATGCTTCCTGCGGGCTAATAGTGGCCTACGAGAAGACTGGCTATGATGCGACAGCTGAGGGCCGCCTGCCGGACTTGCTGCCTAACTGGTCAGCTAGTCGTATCCGAGATATGGGCGCAGATGCCGTCAAGGTCTTGATTTACTATGATGTAGATGATAAGCCGGAAATCAACGACATCAAGCAGGCCTGGGTTGAGCGCGTGGGCAGTGAATGCTTAGCTGAGGACATTCCTTATTTTCTGGAGATTCTGACCTATGATGCTCAGAGTGACAGTGTCTTGGACGCTAACTATGCCAAGCTTAAGCCACACAAGGTCAATGAGGCAGTCAAGCACTTTTCAGATCCCCGCTATCATGTAGATGTCTTAAAGGTTGAAGTGCCAGTCAATATGAATTTTGTCGAGGGCTTCACCAAAGAAGGAGTTGAGCCAGTCTACAGCATGACGGAAGCCCAAGCTTTCTTTAAAGAACAGTCAGATGCGACGCACTTGCCTTTCATCTTCCTCAGCGCTGGTGTCAGTGCCGAACTTTTCCAAGAAACGCTGCGGCTAGCCCATGAAGCGGGCTCACAGTTTAACGGTGTTCTGTGCGGACGGGCTACCTGGAAGGATGCAGTTTCTGTCTTTGCCCAAGAGGGAGCTGCAGCAGCTCGAGCATGGCTGGACGAGGCAGGCCGTCAGAATATCGAGGATCTTAATCAAGTCTTGCGCCAGACAGCTGTGTCTTGGGTGGACAAGCTTGACCTGCCTTTTGAAGACAGGACTTGGGAAGTTCGTGATTTTTAACAGGATAGATAAAAGAGGTTTGGTATGAAATCTTACCGAGAATCCATTTTTGGAAAGCTGGGCGGTCAGGAGATTCTGGCTTATACTTTTGAAAACGATCGAGGTTATCGGCTGACAGTCATGAACTACGGAGCAACCGTCATCCAGTATGTCACTCCTGATAAGGATAATCACTTTGACAATATCGTCGTCGGTTTTGATCAGTTTGAGGACTATATTGGGAACAGTCCTAAGCATGGAGCCAGCATTGGTCCGGTGGCTGGACGTATTGCCGGAGCAGCTTTTGAGCTGAATGGCCAGACCTTTCAGCTAGAGGCCAATAATGGCCTAAACTGCAACCATAGTGGATCAAGCGGCTGGGATAGTGCGGTTTTTGAAGTAGAGGAAGTCAGCAATGACGGGCTTACCTTTTATACAGAGCGGACTGACGGAACTGGTGGCTTTCCGGGCAATCTGAAAATCTGGGTTTCCTATACCCTGACAGAGAAGGGCGAGCTGGAAATCTCCTATCAGGTCCAGACAGATCAGGATACCTTGGTCAATCCGACCAACCACAGCTACTTCAACCTGTCTGGTCGTTTCAATCAGCCCATTGATGACCATGTCCTTCAGCTCAATACTGATGGTGTCTATCCTATCGCAGCTGACGGCCTTCCTGGAAGAAAGGTTGATGCAGAGCGCGACTTTGTCAAGAAGCTGACCAAGGGCGCTGCCCTTAAAGAAATTTTCGATGCGCTTGACGAGCAAATCCAGCTGGTATCTGGCTTGGATCATCCTTTTGCTCTAAACCCAAGCCGAGATCAGGCAGGGACGCTCTATCATCCAGCATCGGGTCGCCGCCTGACTATTGAGACTCAGGCGCCCTGCCTGGTGATTTATTCAGCGAATTGCGTGGATGATTCCGTTCAGTTTGATGGCCAACCTATGATTCAGCATAATGGCTTGGCTCTGGAAGCCCAGGCTCTGCCGGATGCCATTCACAGCAGCCAGCAGTCAGATGTTATTCTCAAGGCCGGTCAGATTTTTACCAGCAGGACGGTGTATTTTGCTGATGTACCAGCAACTTTATAAAGAAACAATCGCGAAAGAGCACAAAAAACGGCAGTACCTCCTTCTACCGTTTTTCTTTGTCCAGTTTTCAGTAGCTAATCTTAAGCAAGGGAAAAGCCTCCACAATCAAAAGCAAAATCTTTTTTGCTAACTGAATTTTACTTTAAGTTTTTCTTAAGGTAAGGCTGCTATACTTATTTTTATCAAATGAAGCCCCCTAACTTTGTTTGATAATCCTAAACTTTTTCATAATAATCTCCCATAAAGGCCACCCAATCCGGTGGTCTTTTTTTGCTCAAATTTTAGAATAAGACAGGAAGTTTATCGGATTGTAACTCAAATGTTAAATTTTAAAGGATACGTTATACAAAGTTAAGGTTTCTTTAAGTTAGGGACAGTATACTATGAGTATCAAATGAAGACCTCCTAACTTTATTTGATAGAAATCCTAAACTTTTTCATAATAATCTCCCATAAAGGCCACCCAATCCGGTGGTCTTTTTTTGTGTTTAGACGTTGATTAGATTTGCTTCCTCTGCTTTATTTTCTGCTATAATAGTTCTATGAGTAGAATTTTAGATAATGAATTAATGGGTGATGAGGAATTAGTGGAGCGCACCTTGCGTCCCCAGTATTTACAGGAGTATATCGGTCAAGACAAGGTCAAGGACCAGCTGAAGATTTTTATTGAAGCGGCTAAGCTGAGGGATGAAGCGCTGGATCACACCCTGCTTTTTGGCCCTCCAGGTCTGGGGAAGACGACCATGGCCTTTGTCATTGCCAATGAACTAGGCGTAAATCTCAAACAAACTTCAGGTCCGGTGATTGAAAAGTCTGGTGATTTGGTTGCGATCTTAAATGACCTTGAGCCGGGTGATGTCCTCTTTATAGATGAGATTCACCGCTTGCCAATGGCAGTAGAGGAAGTGCTGTACAGCGCTATGGAAGACTTTTACATTGACATTATGATTGGCTCAGGTGAGACCAGCCGTAGCGTCCATCTGGATCTGCCACCTTTCACTTTGATTGGGGCGACCACTCGGGCAGGCATGCTGTCCAATCCTCTGCGGGCTCGCTTTGGGATTACTGGTCACATGGAGTATTATGAAGCTGGCGACCTGACAGAAATTGTCGAGCGTACGGCAGAGATTTTTGAGATGGATATTACCCATGAGGCTGCGAAGGAGCTGGCTCTGCGTAGCCGAGGTACACCGCGGATTGCCAACCGTTTGCTCAAGCGAGTCCGGGACTACGCGCAGATTATGGGCAATGGCCTGATTGATGATAAAATAACTGACCAGGCTCTCTCCATGCTAGATGTGGACCAGGAAGGTCTGGACTATGTGGACCAGAAGATTTTGAAGACCATGATAGAGGTCTACGGTGGCGGTCCGGTAGGGCTTGGAACCCTCTCGGTCAATATTGCTGAGGAGCGTGAAACAGTGGAGGATATGTACGAGCCTTACCTGATTCAGAAAGGGTTTGTCATGCGGACACGGACTGGGCGCGTGGCTACCCGTAAAGCCTATGAGCATTTAGGATATGAGTATATGAAGGAATGATGACAGAAAAGGAGATTTTAGACCAACTAGGTCAAGATCCAGATATCCGAGCAATTTTGGAAATTATTCGCAGTCTGGAGCTCAAGGATTCTTGGTTAGCGGCTGGATGTGTGAGGAATTTCATCTGGAATATGCTGTCAGAGCGACCAGGTTTTGACTCAGAGACGGATGTAGATGTCATTTTCTTTGATCCGACTTATGCTGAGGCAGAGACGATAGAGCTGGAAGCCAAACTCAAGGCAGACTGGCCACAGTATCGATGGGAGCTCAGAAATCAAGCCTATATGCACCGCCATAGTCCTGGAACAGCGCCTTATAAAAATGCTTGCGAAGCCATGAGTAAGTATCCTGAGCGCTGCACGGCTATCGGACTGCGCTTGCTGGCAAATGACAAACTGGAACTTTTTGCTCCCTATGGTTTGGAGGATATCTTAAACTTTCAGGTCAGACCGACTCCTCATTTTCTTGAAAATAAGGAGCGCCAGCGTGTCTATGCTGAGCGCTTGGCTAAGAAGAATTGGCAGAAACGCTGGCCGCGGCTGGAATATCACTATCCTGATAAATAGGTATAAGCTAAGAGTAAAATGTTTAAGTTATTTTAAGGAAGTTTAAAAATCTTATGGCAAAATCTAGATATATGAGCAGATTCAAATGGCTCATTGTTATTGTATTGTTGACTATCATCACTGTAGGAGGGATTTATATGTTTACCTTGAACAAAAACTCCGAAGAAGAGCGCCACAATAGAGAGTATGAAGTCAGTCTAGTAAAGGCTTTGAAGAATTCTTATGAAGGTCTTGAGGAAATTGAGATAACAGAACCCTACTATAATGATAAACCAGGTTCTTGGTCTTGTGATGTAAAAATACGATTTAATAATGGAGAAAAAATAATTTATGGAATAAATCATAAATTGTATAGTAAAGAAAATCATGATGGACTAATGAAAGGAAAGACAGATGAAGAAATTGATCAGCAATGGAAGATGCTTCAAAGTCATAGGGGGAAAACTTCATCCAAAATATTAGTTATCTATTCTAATAGCGAGAGAGGAGAAGTGTAATGTCGTTTGATTATACAGATTAACATTGAATAGTCTGGGTCAGAATTATGCTGTCTATAGTATGAATAAAGACTTTTTAGATCGGAATAAACAAAAATTAGTGACGTCTAATCCAAAGGATAATAACGAAACCAACACCATTACAACTTCAGACGGTCAGGCATTTCACTATCCTAATAAATAAGTAAAAATTAAGAGTAAAATGTTTAAGTTATTTTAAGAAAGTTTTAAGGAATGGATATTATACTATAACCAAGTTAAGAAATTAACTTAACTCCTAAAACTTTTTTCTTTTTAAAAAATAATCTCCCTACAAAAAGCCACCAAACGGTGGTTTTTTGCTATTTTCAGGCATGAGAGGAGCAGGGCTTGCCAGTTTTCAACGAGAATCAGGAAACTGTAAACGATTCAGGGCTAGTTTTTGCCATTATTTTGTTATAATAGATAGCGAGGTATTGTATGAAGAAAATTGTATTTGTATGTTTGGGCAATATCTGCCGCAGTCCGATGGCAGAGTTTGTCATGAAGAGTTTAACAGACCAACTGAAAATCGAGAGCCGGGCAACCTCAAGCTGGGAGCACGGCAATCCCATTCATCGGGGAACACAGGCTATTTTTAAAAAATATGCCATTTCTTATGATAGGAACAAGACTTCTCAGCAGATTTCGACAGCAGATTTTGCGGATTTTGACTACATAATCGGTATGGATGAAAGCAATGTTCGAGATTTGAAGCAGATGGCGCCTGAGGATTTTCAGTATAAAATTTATCAGTTTGAGGAAGAAAGTGTGCCAGATCCTTGGTACACAGGAGATTTTGACCAAACCTATGATTTGGTCTTGGCTGGCTGCAAGAAGTGGCTAGAGCGTTTGGATGGATAGGAATATGGATAAAGTAAAAGAATTTTACGATAAATACAAGGTCTATCTGACCCGGCAGAATTTAGAACTTTTGGCTGTCACGGTCATTGTGCTGTCAGCTATTCTGGTCTTTACTTCAGGGATTCCTGGTAAGGGTGTTTTAACGCTGGATCAAGGGAAAATCAAGTATGACGGGACCTTGGTTCGCGGGAAGATGAACGGTCAGGGGACTATGACTTTTCAAAATGGGGACAGTTATAGCGGTCAATTTCGCAATGGCATCTTTGACGGCAAAGGGACCTTTACCTCGCAGGCTGGCTGGAAATATGAAGGGGACTTCAGCAAGGGTCAGGCCGATGGACAAGGAAAGCTAACGACAGAAGGCAATGTCGTTTATGAAGGAACGTTTAAACAAGGAATTTATCAAAATGCGCATTAAATGGTTTTCGCTCGTCAGAATCACGGGGCTGCTTCTAGTTCTGCTTTATCATTACTTCCAGGGCGTTTTCCCTGGCGGTTTTATTGGCGTGGATATCTTTTTTACCTTTTCTGGCTTCTTGATTACCGCTCTGCTTATTGACGAGTTTGCCAAGAAGAAAGAAATCGATATCCAAGGCTTTTTCAAACGGCGTTTTTATCGGATTGTACCACCTCTGGTCTTTATGATTTTGGTCGTTATGCCCTTTACTCTCTTGATACGTAAGGATTTTGTGGCTGGGATTGGGACGCAGATTGCGGCTGCTTTGGGCTTTGTGACCAACTTTTATGAAATGCTATCAGGCGGCAGTTATGAGAGTCAGTTTGTGCCGCACATCTTGATCCATACTTGGAGTCTGGCTTTAGAAGTGCACTATTATGTTCTTTGGGGCTTGGCTGCTTGGGGCTTGGGCAAGGTTGCCAAGTCAACAGCCCGCTATCGCGGTATGATTGCGCTGGTTTCTGCAGGTCTCTTTTTGGTCAGCTTTGTATCAATGTTTGCTGGCGCTTTGACCACTAAGAATTACTCTGACATTTATTTTTCAAGTTTGACCCACGTCTTTCCTTTCTTTGCAGGAAGCATCTTGGCTACTTTGTCTGGTGTCGGCCATGTCAGCAGTCGCTTTAAGATGCTGGAGCAAAAGCTGGCTCTCAAGCAAGTGCTAGGAATTATGGGTGGCAGTGCAGCTATTTTGCTTTTGCTCAGCTTTCTGCTTAAGTTTGACAACCTTTGGACCTATCTGGTAGGATTCTTGATTTCGACTACCTTGGCCTGTCTGATGATTTTGGCTGCTAGGATGCTACATGACAAACTTCCTGATGTAAAGGAGCCTATCCTTATCAACTTTATCGCAGATACCAGCTATGGTGTTTATCTCTTCCACTGGCCATTCTATATTATTTTTACCCAGCTGATGGGTAATGGCTTGGCTGTTCTCTTGACCACGCTGCTGTCTCTTACTTTTGCGGCCTTGTCTTTCTATATCTTGGAGCCAACTCTTGCTGGTCGTCAGCCGGTTATCATGGGAACCAAGATGGACCTATCGTCTCTTACCAGACCAATTTTTTATAGCATGATTCCGCTGGCTTTAATCATGTTCTTTATCTCGGTGACAGCGCCAAAGGTCGGAGCTTTTGAGGAAAGTTTGATTGTCAATGCTCTGAATCAAGCAGACACTAAGATGCAGACAACTCGCAGTCAGGTTGATCAGTCCAAGGCGACTGAGTACAATGTGGCAGACGGGATTACCATGATTGGCGACTCGGTTGCCCTACGCTCTAGCGATCAATTGCAGCAGATCTTGCCAGGAATCGAGCTAGATACTGTCGTTAGCCGCAGTTTGAGCACAGGCTTGGAGGTCTACAAGACAGATATTGCTAATAGGGTGCTGAAGAAGCAGGTTGTTCTGGCTCTCGGAACCAATTCGTCTGGTTATTCAAATGAACTTTTGGATGAGTATGTTTCCAGCCTGCCTAAGGGGCATCAACTGATTCTCGTGACTCCTTATGATGGTCGCTCAGAGGGCGGTGTCTTGGCCCAGCAGCGGGAGTATGAGCTGGAATTAGCCAAGAAGTATGACTATGTCTTTGTGGCAGACTGGCATCAAACCGCTATCGAAAATCCGCAGATTTGGGAAGGGACAGACTATGTCCACTTTGGCTCAAACTCAGAGTCTATGATTGAGGGGGGAACTCTCTATGCCAATACCATTAAGCAAGCCATAGATGAAGCAAATTCAGGTAATGTGAAACCATAAATAATCAGCTCGGTCCATCCGAGCTTTTTATGTCTAAATCAAGAAAACGCTTTCATATATTATGTGAAAACAAAAGTATGTGAAAGCTCTAAAAAATTAAAAAATTTTTTCACAAAATAGACAAAAATAATCTAATAAATCAGCGCTTGTTTTCTAATATTCACAAAATAGCAGGAAAAAGTTTGTGAATGTTAAGTGAAAGTGTTTACAAAAACCGTTAAATAAGTTATAATTGTATTGTGAAATAATTAACAAAGGTTAGTGTTCTTCGTCTAACCTAAGGCAAAACCATTGGAGGAATAGAATGTCTGAAAAGAAGAAAACGGTAGAACAAGAAGACAAGGCTTTGGCAGCGCAAAAGCATGTCGATGAATTGGTGCAAAAAGGTCTGGTTGCACTCGAGGAAATGAGAAAGCTGAATCAGGAACAGGTGGACTACATCGTAGCCAAGGCCTCTGTAGCAGCTTTGGATGCCCATGGTGAGTTGGCTCTGCATGCTTATGAAGAAACTGGTCGCGGAGTTTTTGAAGATAAGGCGACTAAAAACTTATTTGCCTGTGAGCACGTTGTGAATAATATGCGCCATACGAAAACTGTCGGCGTTATTGAAGAAGATGATGTGACTGGATTGACCTTGATTGCGGAGCCAGTGGGTGTTGTCTGTGGAATTACTCCAACAACCAACCCGACTTCAACAGCGATTTTCAAATCTTTGATTTCCTTGAAGACTCGTAATCCGATCATCTTTGCTTTCCACCCATCAGCTCAAGAATCTTCTGCTCATGCAGCGCAAATCGTTCGTGATGCAGCGATTGCAGCAGGTGCGCCTGAAAACTGTGTACAGTGGATTACAGCGCCATCGATGGAAGCAACTTCTGCACTTATGAACCACGAAGGGATTGCGACTATCCTTGCGACAGGTGGTAATGCAATGGTGAAGGCAGCTTATTCATGTGGTAAGCCAGCTCTGGGGGTTGGTGCCGGAAACGTACCAGCTTACGTGGAAAAATCAGCTAATATCCGTCAAGCAGCGCACGATATCGTTATGTCTAAGTCCTTTGACAATGGTATGGTCTGTGCTTCTGAGCAAGCCGTTATCATTGACAAGGAAGTTTATGATGAATTTGTAGCAGAGTTCAAATCTTATCATACTTACTTTGTAAATAAGAAAGAAAAAGCTCTGTTGGAAGAATTCTGCTTCGGTGCTAAGGCTAATAGCAAAAACTGTGCCGGTGCTAAGCTCAATCCGGATATCGTTGGTAAGCCAGCTACTTGGATTGCAGAGCAGGCAGGCTTCAGTGTGCCAGAAGATACGAATATCTTGGCTGCAGAGTGTAAAGAAGTTGGTGAAAAAGAGCCATTGACACGTGAAAAACTGTCACCTGTCATTGCTGTGCTCAAGTCTGAATCCCGTGAAGACGGTGTTGAAAAAGCCCGTCAAATGGTAGAATTCCATGGTCTTGGTCACTCAGCTGCTATCCATACAGCGGACGAAGAGTTGACCAAGGAATTTGGTAAGGCTGTTCGTGCCATCCGTGTTATTTGCAACTCACCTTCTACTTTCGGCGGTATCGGGGATGTTTATAATGCCTTCCTGCCATCACTGACTCTTGGCTGTGGATCTTATGGTCGCAACTCAGTAGGTGATAACGTTAGTGCTGTGAATCTCTTGAACATCAAAAAAGTAGGAAGACGTAGAAATAATATGCAATGGATGAAACTCCCTTCAAAAACTTACTTCGAGCGTGACTCTATCCAATATCTGCAAAAATGTCGTGATGTGGAACGTGTCATGATCGTAACAGACCATGCTATGGTAGAGCTTGGTTTCCTAGATCGTATCATCGAACAACTCGATCTTCGTCGTAATAAGGTTGTTTACCAAATCTTTGCAGACGTAGAACCAGATCCAGATATCACAACAGTTGAACGTGGTACAGAGATTATGCGTACCTTCAAACCTGATACGATTATCGCACTTGGTGGTGGTTCACCAATGGACGCAGCTAAAGTAATGTGGCTCTTCTATGAGCAACCAGAAGTGGACTTCCGTGACCTTGTGCAAAAATTCATGGATATCCGTAAACGTGCCTTCAAATTCCCATTGCTTGGTAAGAAGACTAAATTCATCGCGATTCCAACTACATCTGGTACAGGATCTGAAGTAACACCATTTGCCGTTATCTCTGATAAAGCAAACAACCGTAAATACCCAATCGCTGACTACTCATTGACACCAACTGTGGCAATCGTAGACCCTGCCTTGGTATTGACAGTTCCTGGATTTGTTGCTGCTGATACTGGTATGGACGTATTGACTCACGCGACTGAAGCTTACGTATCACAAATGGCTAGCGACTACACTGACGGTCTTGCACTTCAAGCCATCAAGCTTGTATTCGAAAACCTTGAAAGCTCAGTTAAGAATGCAGACTTCCACTCACGTGAGAAAATGCATAACGCTTCAACAATCGCTGGTATGGCCTTTGCCAATGCCTTCCTAGGTATTTCTCACTCAATGGCCCATAAGATTGGTGCGCAATTCCACACAATCCACGGTCGTACCAATGCAATCTTGCTTCCATACGTCATCCGCTACAACGGTACACGTCCAGCTAAGACAGCAACATGGCCTAAGTACAACTACTACCGTGCAGATGAAAAATACCAAGATATCGCACGCATGCTTGGACTTCCAGCTTCTACTCCAGAAGAAGGTGTGGAATCTTACGCAAAAGCTGTCTACGAACTTGGTGAGCGCGTAGGTATCCAAATGAACTTCAAAGCACAAGGTATCGACGAAAAAGAATGGAAAGAACATTCACGTGAATTGGCCTTCCTTGCCTATGAAGACCAATGTTCTCCGGCTAACCCACGCCTTCCAATGGTTGACCACATGCAGGAAATCATCGAAGACGCTTACTATGGCTACAAGGAACGCCCAGGACGCCGCAAATAAGCGAGCAGCTTCCTCAATTAAAAATAAGACAGTTTGTCGGTCATCCCCTACCCTTTGGCAGGGGATTTTTCTAGGTCTCTTAGCCAGACAAGACCTCTGGTCGAAGCGGAGCTTAGAGACATTGATGCTGAGGAGTGGAGTGACGTGAGCGCTATGTGTCTTAGAGAGGCAAGACCGCTGGTCGAAGCGGAGCATAGAGACATGGATCCTGAGGAGCGGAGCGACGTGAGTGCTAGGTCTCTTAACGAAAGGAGCTTGCTGGGATAAAAAGACGTAAACCTTCTGACTACTTGTGATTGAGTGAGCTTTTGTGCTAAGATAAGAGGACAATGGAAAAAAAGGAGAGCAATGTGATTTTTTTATCTTTATGTGCTGGGCTGTTAAGTGGTCTTTGCTGGTTATTGGGGGATGTTCTGCTGGTTGGTTTTGAGGTAGACAAGGAAAGTTATGCTTCCTTTACGGAGCAGAGTCGGATTGGCAATAAGAATCTAGCTATGCTGATGCTTTCTGGCTCTGTCGGTCGACTGCGTCTGGGCGCTCTGGTGGCTAACTTCTCAATTCCTCTTATGTTAGTCTCGCTTTATGCTCTCTTTGGTTTGACAAATAAGGGCTTGTGGGCCTATCTGTCAATAGCCTTGTTAGGAATTGGATTTGCCCTGTCGCCGGTGGCACATGTGGCCTTTTACTACGTTGGGATCATCAGCAAAAAGGCTTATAAACGAAGCGGCGGACAGGTCTGCTCAGACGAAGATAGCGAGCTTATCAATGAAGCAGTGCTCTTTCTAGATATAACCTGGCGGACAGCTATCGCTCTGACCGGTCTAGGCTGGCTCGTTTACTCACTGCTAATAGTTACCGGTCAGACAATATTGCCTGCTTATCTGGGGCTGCTGACTCCTTTACCTCTCAGTCTGTTGACTATCTTACTGGTAGAAAAGCTGAGAATCGGACATCCCTACCTTAACGGAGCTGGCCTAAATATAGGATTTAGTTTGTTCTATTTACTGCTCCTGCTTCATATAGGTTCTTAGGAGGCGAATCGGTAAAATTTCAGAAAAAACAGAAAATCTATATATTAACCTATTGAAGATTTTCTCTTTCTATGGTATGATGAAAGAGGTTTCAAGAATCGTTGGGAGGATAAGACATGAAAAACCCTACTTTACTTAAAGAAATGTTACATTATCGCGGAAGAGATGAAATGCCCGACGATTTTGATACCTTTTGGAATCAACACGTGGCGGAGGTGGAAGTGCCTCAGGACTACCAGTTGCTGGAAAAAGATTTTCAAATTGCATATGCGACTTGCTATGAGCTAACCTTCAAGTCTGGAAACAGTGGACAAATCTACGCTAAGCTAGTTGTGCCTAAGTTATCAGAAAAAGTACCGGTATTATTTCATTTTCATGGTTATATGGGGCAGGGCTGGGATTGGTCTGATATGCTGGCCTATACGGCAGCGGGCTGGGGTGTGGTGTCGATGGATGTTCGTGGTCAGTCAGGCTATTCACTGGATGGTGATAGAGAAGTCCGCGGCAATACTGTTAAAGGACATATTATCCGCGGGGCTCTGGATGGACCGGATCAGCTCTTTTTCAAGGATGTCTATCTGGATGTTTACACCTTGATCGAGCTAGTGGCTGGTTTGGACTTCGTGGATGAAAACCGTTTGTCTAGTTTTGGCGGTTCACAGGGCGGAGCCTTGGCTTTGGTAGCAGCTGCTTTAAATTCTCGGATTAAGCAGACTGTAGCCATCTATCCCTTCCTTGCTGACTTTAGACGGGTTTTGGAGATTGGCAATACCAGTGAAGCCTATGATGAGCTCTTTCGTTATTTCAAATTCCATGATCCTTTTCATGAGACAGAAGAGCAGTTGTTGCAGACACTTGCTTATATTGACGTGAAAAATCTGGCCCATCGTATTAGCTGTCCAGTTCAGATGATTATTGGCCTTGAGGATGATGTTTGCTATCCTATCACGCAGTTTGCCATTTATAACCGCTTGGCTGGAGAAAAGGAGTATCATCTCCTGCCTGAGTATGGGCATGAGGCTATGAATGTACGTGTCAGTGATATTGTCTTTAACTGGCTCTGCGGAACCAAAATAAAAAGACCTTGTCTCGTTTCGGACTTTAAATCCGAGAGATAATATTCGTCCCCCCTTTGGGGCTAGGCCTTTGCCTAGCCCTTTTTACTTGCCTGAGGGAGTATAGAAAATGAGAATCTTTTTAGAAGTTTGCTTGCTCTTTCATTGACTTTTCTACAAAAACGGAATCCTGAAAGTACTTTCAGGAATTTCTGTTTTTCTGGAAAATTCGGAAACTAAAATCTAAATCTCAAACAATATTGAAAGCGCTTTAAAAATTATTTATAATAACATTATGAAATACTCGAGTTAAAAAATGGAGTCTAGGATAAGGAAGTAAAAATATTTGTTTGCGGCCTTCTTCCCTGCTTCACCTAAGGTCCTAGATAGTTGTTAGACTATCTGATCAGACCAATGTCTTACGAAAGGAGATTGTATATTCATGTCACAGATTTTAAAAGATGACTTGATAGCCAAGATTAAAGACGGCATCATTGTTTCTTGTCAAGCCTTGCCCCAGGAGCCGCTTTATACGGAAGCTGGAGGAGTCATTCCTCTCTTGGTCAAGGCTGCTGAGCAGGGCGGTGCTGTAGGTATTCGAGCTAATAGCGTTCGCGATATTCGGGAGATTAAGGAAGTAACTTCTCTGCCCATCATCGGAATTATCAAACGAGACTATCCGCCACAAGAGCCTTTTATCACGGCTACTATGCGGGAAGTGGATGAGTTGGCTGCTCTGGATATTGAAGTCATTGCTCTGGACTGTACCAAGCGAGAGCGCCATGATGGCTTGACAGTTGCGGATTTTATCAAGCAGGTCAAGGCCAAGTATCCTCATCAGCTATTGATGGCAGATATCAGTACCTATGAGGAAGCTGCTGCTGCTGTAGAAGCTGGTGTAGACTTTGTCGGCACTACCTTGTCGGGCTACACTTCTTACAGTCCCAAGGTTGACGGACCGGACATTGAGCTCATCCGCCGCTTGTGCCAAGCAGGCTTTGATGTCATCGCTGAAGGAAAGATTCACTATCCGAGTCAAGCCAAGCAGATACATGATTTGGGTGTAAGAGGCATCGTTGTCGGCGGAGCCATTACTCGGCCTAAAGAAATTACAGAGCGCTTTGTTGCAGGATTAAAATAAGTGAGGTAGATGAATGACAACCTTAACACTAAATAAACTATATAAAAAATATCCTAATAGTGATTTTTACTCTGTTGAAAATTTTGATTTGGATATTAAGGATAAGGAGTTTATCGTTTTTGTAGGACCTTCCGGTTGCGGGAAATCAACAACCTTGCGGATGATTGCAGGACTTGAGGATATCACAGAAGGGGAGCTCTATATTGATCAAAATCTTGTCAATGACATTGCTCCTAAAGATCGAGATATCGCCATGGTTTTCCAAAATTATGCTCTTTATCCTCACATGACTGTTTATGACAATATGGCATTCGGACTCAAGCTTCGCAAGTACGACAAGGCTGATATTGACAAAAGAGTTCAGGAAGCGGCGGAAATCCTTGGGCTGAAAGAGCTGCTGGATCGTAAACCAGCCGACTTGTCTGGCGGTCAGCGTCAGCGGGTAGCTATGGGGCGGGCGATTGTCCGTGATGCCAAAGTCTTCCTCATGGATGAGCCTTTATCTAACTTGGATGCTAAACTGCGCGTGTCCATGCGGGCAGAAATCGCAAAAATTCACCGCCGTATCGGAGCGACGACTATCTATGTAACCCACGACCAGACCGAGGCCATGACCTTGGCTGACCGCATCGTTATCATGTCAGCTACTAAGAATGAAGCAGGAACAGGTACTATTGGTCGAATCGAGCAAATCGGTACGCCGCAGGAACTTTATAACGAACCAGCTAATAAATTTGTGGCAGGTTTTATCGGCAGTCCAGCCATGAATTTCTTTGAAGTGAACTTAGAGGGCGATCAGCTTACAGATGGACAAGGCTTTGCTGTTGGACTTCCAGACGGTCAACGTAAAATCCTAGAAGAAAAAGGTTATCAAGGGAAGAAAGTGATACTGGGCATTCGACCAGAGGATATCTCAGCTGAGTTGATAGTAGAAGATACTTTTCCAGATAGCACTGTAGATGCTGAAGTCACCGTTTCTGAGTTGCTAGGCAGCGAGTCTGTTCTCTATTGTAAGGCTGGCGTACAAGAATTTTCAGCCAAAGTGGAAGCTTCTAACTATTTGGAGCCTGGCTCTAAGATTCGCTTTACCTTTAAGATGCCTAAGGCTCATATATTTGACTTTGATAGTCAGGAGAGAATCAAAATCTAAGAATTTTAAACAAAAATGAAAACGCTATCTATAAAAAAGAGAATTATTAAAAGGGAGTGAATTTATCGAGTTAAGGTTCTAAAAATAGTTATTTACTGTTTTGAAGAAGCAGTAAAACAAGAAGGACTAACAGGTCCATGTCTGTCACTAGGTCCAATCCTTACTTGAAACTGGAAAAACAAAGACAAATAAGTCTCTCAGTTTTTGTAAAGAAAAGGACTAGATTTAAGAGAAATTCATTTTTAAGGAGAAAAGAATATGAAATTCGGAAAAATATTCGCATCGTTATTGACAGGTGCTGCAATTGTTTCTTTAGCAGCTTGTGGAAACAGTGGCGGATCAGATAAAACAACTAGCTCTGGCAGTAATTCTGGCAAAACAGAGATTACTTGGTGGGCTTTCCCAGTCTTCACACAGGAAAATGCCAACGATGGTGTTGGAACTTATGAAAAATCAATTATCGAGGCTTTTGAAAAAGCGAACCCAGATATTCATGTCAATCTAGAAACTATTGACTTTAAATCTGGTCCTGAAAAGATTACGACTGCTATCGAAGCAGGCACAGCACCAGATGTTTTGTTTGATGCACCAGGTCGAATTATTCAGTATGGAAAAAATGGTAAATTAGCTGATTTGAACGATCTATTTACTGATGACTTTGTCAAAGATGTCAATAATGATAATATTATCCAAGCCAGCAAGGCAGGAGACAAAGCTTACATGTATCCTATCAGCTCTGCTCCATTCTATATGGCTTTCAATAAGAAAATGTTGGAAGATGCCGGTGTAGCAAATCTTGTCAAGGAAGGCTGGACAACATCTGATTTTGAAAAAGTGCTGAAAGCTCTGAAAGATAAAGGCTACACTCCAGGTTCCCTATTTAGTAATGGTCAAGGTGGTGACCAAGGAACTCGTGCCTTCATCGCTAATCTTTACGGCGGATCTATTACAGACGAAAAAGTTACCAAATACACAACCGATGATCCTAAGTTTGTCAAAGGACTGGAAAAAGCAGTTGGTTGGATTAACGACAGTTTGATGATGAACGGCTCTCAATATGATGGTGGAGCAGATATTCAAAACTTTGCTAACGGTCAAACATCCTACACTCTTCTTTGGGCTCCTTCTCAAAATGGTATTCAAGCACAACTTTTAGAAGCCAGCAAAGTCGATGTAGTGGAAGTACCGTTCCCATCAGAATCTGGCAAACCAGCTCTTGAATATCTTGTAAACGGATTTGCAGTCTTTAACAATAAAGATGAAAAGAAAGTAGCAGCTTCTAAGAAGTTCGTCCAATTTATCGCTGATGACAAAGAGTGGGGACCTAAGAATGTAGTTCGTACAGGTGCTTTCCCAGTTCGTACTTCATTTGGAAAACTCTATGATGATAAACGTATGGAAACCATCAGTGGCTGGACTCAGTACTATTCACCATATTACAACACTATTGATGGCTTTGCGGAAATGAGAACCCTTTGGTTCCCAATGCTCCAATCTGTATCCAATGGTGATGAAAAGGTTGAACCTGCTTTGAAGACATTTACAGAAAAAGCAAACGAAACTATTACTAAAAAATAAGCAAATGTGAAATCCTCCCCTTTTTCTGTTGACGGTTTCTAGAAGTAGAAAAAGGGGGATTTTGTTAGAAAATCTTGAAAGAGGGGTACCTCATTGTGAAAGTCAATAAAATCAGAATGAAAGAAACCCTAGTATCATACGCGTTTTTAGCTCCAATACTGATATTTTTCACGGTATTTGTCTTGGCACCTATGATTATGGGTTTTGTTACTAGTTTTTTTAACTATACGATGACCTCCTTTACTTTTGTCGGATTTGATAATTATATTCGGATGTTTAAAGATCCGGTCTTTATGAAATCGCTGATTAATACGGTCATTATCGTGGTCGGCTCTGTGCCGATTGTAGTTCTCTTCTCTTTGTTTGTGGCTTCGCAGACTTATGAGATGAATGCTGTCTCTCGTTCCTTTTACCGTTTTGTATTCTTCCTGCCAGTTGTTACAGGGAGCGTAGCTGTGACGGTCGTATGGAAATGGATCTACGATCCGCTGTCTGGTATTTTGAACTTTGTTTTGAAGTCAGGCCATGTCATCAATCAAAATATTTCTTGGCTTGGGGATAAACATTGGGCATTGCTAGCGATTATCATTATTCTCTTAACAACTTCTGTGGGCCAGCCTATCATTCTCTATATCGCAGCTATGGGAAATATTGACAATTCTCTAGTTGAGGCTGCGCGAGTGGATGGTGCAACAGAAATGCAAGTCTTCTGGAAGATCAAATGGCCTAGCCTGCTTCCAACAACCCTTTACATTGCTATCATTACTACGATTAACTCATTCCAGTGTTTTGCCTTGATTCAGCTCTTGACATCAGGCGGACCTAATTACTCAACCAGTACGCTCATGTACTATCTGTATGAAAAAGCCTTCAAGTTATCTGAATACGGCTATGCTAATACCATGGGAGTCTTTTTAGCAGTCATGATTGCCATCATCAGCTTTGCCCAATTCAAGATTCTTGGAAACGATGTAGAATACTAGAGAAAGGAGAAAGAAGATGCAAACTAAAAAAATGAACGTTTTTAAGGTGGTATCAGGCTTTGTTTTGGCCATATTAACCATCCTCTTTGTCTTTCCTTTCTATTGGATTTTGACAGGAGCTTTCAAGTCTCAACCAGCAACGATTGTCATTCCGCCAGAATGGTGGCCAAAAATGCCAACGGTTGAAAACTTCCAGCAATTGATGGTGCAAAATCCAGCCATGCAATGGATGTGGAATAGTGTTTTCATTTCGCTTGCGACCATGTTTCTGGTCTGTGCTACTTCTTCTTTGGCAGGATATGTTTTGGCCAAGAAGCGGTTCTATGGTCAACGGATTCTTTTTGCCATCTTCATTGCGGCCATGGCTTTGCCTAAGCAAGTAGTACTGGTACCATTAGTGCGTATTGTTAATTTCATGGGAATTCACGATACCTTGGCTGCAGTAATCTTACCGTTGGTTGGCTGGCCTTTCGGAGTTTTTCTAATGAAGCAGTTCAGTGAAAATATCCCGACAGAGCTTCTTGAGTCTGCAAAGATCGACGGTTGTGGCGAAATTCGGACTTTCTGGAGTGTTGCTTTCCCGATTGTCAAACCGGGCTTTGCGGCTCTAGCTATTTTCACCTTTATCAATACCTGGAACGACTACTTTATGCAGCTGGTTATGTTGACATCTCGTCAGAATCTGACAATTTCGCTCGGGGTTGCGACTATGCAGGCTGAAATGGCAACCAACTATGGCCTCATTATGGCTGGAGCAGCTTTGGCTGCAGTGCCAATTGTGGCAGTCTTCCTCATCTTCCAAAAATCCTTCACACAAGGAATCACGATGGGAGCTGTTAAGGGATAGAAATATGATTTTTGATCAATTAGAGAATCTCGTTCGCTATCGAGGGATTCACGAAAATATCGATACAGCCATTGATTATCTCCTGAGTCACGATGTATCTAATCTAAACTCAGGGCGCTATGAAGTAGATGGTGATAGGGTCTTCTTCTTTTTGCAGGAAAATACTCTCAGTCAGCAGCAAGAGGAAAGCTTTGAATTTCACCAGAGATACTTGGACCTGCACTTTCTTTTGGAAGGGCATGAACTGATCCAATATGGCTGTCAGATTAGAGAAGTTCAAGAAGCCTATGATGAAGGGCGAGATATTGGTTTTGTTGTTTGCAAACAGACTTATCCGCTCTTGTTAGACGGTTTCAATTTTGCTGCTTTTTTGCCAGAAGAAGCCCACCAGCCTAATCAATTTGCTGGCAGAGAAGAGACAGTTAAAAAGTGTGTATTTAAAGTTTTGTTGGATTAATATTTAAAAAGGAGGCTAGCAATGGATAAAAGAGGTGCTCGATTGATAGAGACTATTTTTGATACGGATAATTTCTTTATGCAGATTTGTGAGAAAATCCTTGATTTAGCGACAGTAAACTTGCTTTTTCTGCTGACATCTCTGCCTCTTCTAACCATCGGTATTGCGAAGCTAAGCCTCTATCAAACTCTTTTTGAGATCAAAGGCGGTCGTCGTGTAAAAGTAACGGCTGTCTATATCAAGGCCTTCCGAGAAAATTGGCAGTTGGGCTTCAAGTTGGGCCTGCTGGAGCTGATGCTGTCTGCTATCAGTATTTTTGACCTTCTTCTTATCTGGGGTCAGGAGGCTCTACCTTTTCAAATACTGAAAGTTGCCTGCTTTGCTCTTCTTATCTTTACAACAGCGCTTTTTCTGTGTGTTTATCCACTGGCTGGCCGATTTGAGCAGTCTCTTATAGGTGGGTTACAGACTAGTCTAGTTTTGCTCAGTCTTAACTTTCCTTGGTTTTTCCTGATGATAGCTATTCTAGTAGCTATTTTGACAGTGCTTCTTAGTTCAGGACTTTTACTTTTACTAGGGCTATCGCTCTTTGTTTTAATCGGTTTTGCTGGATTGGCCTTCACGCAGATTACTGTTTTAGAGAAGATTTTTGCCAAATACGAAAAGCCTTAATTTATAGAAATTCTAGATTTGGAGATAAAAGAAAATGAAAAATATGACCAAATACCAAGGTGTCATTCCTGCTTTCTATGCCTGCTATGGTGAGGAAGGTGAAATCAGCCCGGAGCGGACTCGCGCTTTAGTGGAATATTTCATCGCCAAGAGCGTACAAGGTCTTTATGTCAACGGTTCTTCGGGCGAGTGTATCTATCTGAGTGTAGAAGACCGAAAACGGGTTCTAGAAGAAGTGATGAAAGTTGCTAAGGGGCGTCTGACTATCATTGCCCATGTGGCTTGCAACAATACTAAAGACAGCGTGGAGCTGGCTCGTCATGCGGAAAGTTTGGGAGTCGATGCTATTGCAGCTATTCCGCCGATTTATTTCCGTTTGCCAGAGTATTCGGTTGCCCAATATTGGAATGACATCAGTGCGGCGGCGCCTAATACTGATTTCGTGATTTATAATATCCCTCAGCTGGCTGGTGTAGCCTTGACTCCTAGCCTTTACAAGGAAATGCTCAAGAATGAGCGCGTGATTGGTGTGAAGAACTCTTCAATGCCAGTGCAGGATATTCAGACCTTTGTAGCTCTTGGGGGAGAAGATTATGTGGTCTTTAATGGTCCAGATGAGCAATTCTTAGGTGGCCGTCTTATGGGTGCTGCAGCCGGTATCGGTGGTACATACGGGGCTATGCCAGAGCTCTTCCTTAAACTCAATCAACTGATTGCTGACAAGGAATTAGAACGGGCAAAGGAGTTGCAATATGCGATAAATGCCATCATCGGAAAATTAACCAGCGCCCGCGGCAATATGTACGCCGTTATCAAGGGTGTTTTGGAAATTAACGAAGGCTTGACCATCGGATCTGTCCGTTCTCCTCTGACACCGCTACACGAAAGTGATCGGCCAATTGTGGAAGAAGCTGCTCAGTTAATTAGACAAACCAAGGAGCAATTTTTATAAGCAACAGGATAAACACTAGAGAGAAGGTGTGCTATGAAACACTATGTTGCTATTGATATTGGCGGTACCAATATCAAGTATGGTTTAATCAACGAGGCGGAAACCTTGGTGGAAGCACATGAAATGCCGACAGAGGCCCACAAAGGCGGTCCGGGAATTATGCAAAAGGTTGAAAGCGTTGTTGCAGGCTATTTAGAAAAAGGACCTCTTGCTGGGATTTGTATTTCTTCGGCTGGCATGGTAGATCCAGACAAGGGTGAAATTTTCTATGCTGGGCCACAGATTCCTAATTACGCTGGGACCCAGTTCAAAAAAGTGCTGGAAGAAACATTCTCCCTGCCTTGTGAGATTGAAAATGATGTCAACTGTGCTGGTCTGGCGGAGGCTATGTCGGGTAGTGGCAAGGGAGCGAAGATTGCCCTTTGTTTGACAATCGGTACAGGTATTGGAGGCTGTCTGGTCGTAGATGGTCAGGTCTTCCATGGCTTTAGTAACTCTGCTTGTGAGGTCGGATACCTGCATCTACCAGACGGAGCTTTCCAAGATGTGGCATCTACAACAGCTCTGGTCAATTATGTGGCTGAGCTACATGGAGAAGACGCAGAGCATTGGAATGGCCGTCGGATTTTCAAAGAAGCAACTGAGGGCAATAAACTCTGTATCGAAGGCATCGATCGCATGGTTGGCTATCTGGGTCAAGGAATTGCTAATATCTGCTATGTTGTTAATCCGGAAGTTGTTATTCTAGGAGGCGGCATTATGGGCCAAGAAGCTATTCTTAGGCCGCGTATTCAGGTGGCTTTGCAGGATGCTTTGGTTCCAAGCATTGCTGACAAAACCAAACTGGCCTTTGCTCATCATCAAAATACTGCAGGTATGTTTGGAGCCTACTATCATTTCAAAAATAGACAAGCTTAACCTGAGATTTTTCTCAGGTTCCTTGTCTTTCAAGAGGAAAATCAAATGGCAGAAAGAAGTTTCATTCAGGAAGCTGCTCAGCTTCTAGGTTCCTTGATGGAAAATTTTCAAGAGAAGACAATTCAGTCAAGAGATGAAATCCGCTTTCACGAGTGCTTAGCAGAAGTTTTGAGGAGTTTGGAGAAAACCAAAGCCCTGGATAACCGTCTTCTCATTGCTCTTGAAAGCTTCCATAAAAGTGCTAGTTTTTTAATTGGTCTTAGTAGCCTCAAACTGGATCAGCCTACTTATCAAAAGTGGCGTGCCTACGATGCCTTTCATATGGAAAAAGTTCAGCCCCAATTAGAAATCTATGGGCTAATCCTCCCCTTGTGAAAGAAAGAGGAAAAATTTAGACCAAAAAAGAAAACGAGTCAGAAAATCCTGATTCGTTTTTATCGTTTGTGAGTATTTCGGCGGTAGTAGCCATTTAGTTTTTGATTCTCCCAATAGCTGTTAAAGATTCTTTCTTTCTTTTCACGGTTAATCTCTAGGAAAAAGGCATAGATAAGATCGATCATGAGAAGCATGGGGAATTGTGCGGAAATCCGCAGGATAAACTCAGGCTTGCTTTGAAGGGCAACAGGAACGACTTCAGTGAAGTCTTCTTGAATCTTTTCAGGTTGTCCTGTCACCAAGATGGTTTTCGCTCCCATATTTTTAGCGTCAATCAAGCTGTCAATGATGGACTGGGTTTGTCCGGATAGAGAAAATCCGATAACAAGGCAGTTCTTGTCCAGAATACTAGTTGTCCAAGCGAAGCCATCTTGGTCAGTTAGGGCTTCACAAACAACTCCCAGTCTCATGAAACGCAACTTCATATCACGTGCTACTAAGCCTGAGCTCCCTGTTCCAAAGAAATAAACTCGGTCCGCCTCTTCTATGATTTGAGCCACTCGCTCCAGCTTTTCCTCATCTATCAGTTCTTTTGTCTGCTGGTGGATTTGGTTGTAGTTGTACAAGACATGACGGGATAAGCTGCTTTGCATATTATCCGACTCGGTTTGCGCCTTTTGTAGGTCCTGTAGATATTGAAAACTAAATTCCCGATAACCTTTAAAGCCGCATTTTTTGGCGAAACGGGTCAAGGCTGCTTGAGAAATGTGCAAGGTTTGGGCAACTTGCAAAGAGGATAAATCCTCTTGAATACTATTTGGATCCAAAAAATAGTGACCAATCCTCTGTTCCAAGTCGGTCATCTTGTCAAGATGGCTCTCAATGATGGCCAAGATATTCTGCTGACTCATAAAATCACTTTCTTCATGGGATAATGTTTAGTAAAAGTTTAAGGGCTGTTCTGGCTGGAAAGTACATTTGAAGCCACTTTTACTTTTCTGCTATTCTATATTTGTCTTAGAATTTGTTTATATTATAACATAGTTATAGACAAATAAACCGTTTGCAAGACTGAAACTTATCAAGAGTGTACAACTGAGACTGATTTGTAAGTATTGAAATGAATCAAATCTATATCGGCTTTTCCTATTAGTTTGAGATGCCTGTTTAGTAATCTCTGACTGTTTTTCTGAAAATATGTTATAATTTATGCAAGTACGAAACTGTATTCCAGAAGATGACTATACCAGATGGTTGTCTAGTCAGCCAGGAATGCAGATTTTAAAATCCGTTTTCGAAGGTTTTTGAAAACGAGGGGGTGAATAGATGGCCAATGAAACACTTGAAAAAATGCAGGAAATTGAAACTGCTGCAGAAGAAGTTTTGATGGGCTACAGGACGCAGGCTCAGGAACTGCGACAGCAAGTAGATGAAGATCTCAGGCAGCTGGCTCTGACTTATGACAATGAAACGCAGAAGCTGGCAGAGGAATTAACCGCGAGTTCCCAGCAAAAGTTGGTGTTCCTGCAGCAAGACTTGGAGCAGACAACCCAGCAAAATGAGAACAAGGTTGCAGCTGCGCTGATAGACAAAAAAGCAGACTTGGCGCGAGCCATTGTAGAGAAGGTGGTAGAAGCCTATGGCCATTAGTCAAATGCGGCAGCTGTCTCTGCTTCTGCCCAAGGAACTGCTGGACCAGCTTCTCTTTTACCTACAGGGGTTAGAGTCGGTTCAGATTCATGACTTACGGCAGGAAGAGGACTGGCAGGCAGCCTTTGAGCAGGCTTTAGTTGGCCGGCCAGATCGGCAGCTATCTCAGCAGGATTTGCTCAGTCGTCAAGAAAAGCTTGAGAGGCTGATTGCAGAGCTAGAGGCTTTTATGCCAAAAAAGAAACTGCTGGAAGCCTTAAAAGAAGAGCCTTTGGAGCTGTCCTTTGCTGCTTTAGAGCAGGCAGGGAAGGCTCGCGATGAGGTGGCGCTGTTAGAAGGAATCAGTAAGCAGCTCAAGGTCTTGCAAGAGGCCAAGAATCAGATAGAAGCTGACCGCTTGGAAATGGCTGCGCTGGAGAAGTGGGAGCCGCTGGAGCTAACACCGCAAGCGGCTGCGACTTTCAGTCATCTGGGGGCGTTGATTGGGACGATTCCCAATACAGATGACGATGCTCTGCGCCTGACTCTGGGAGCACATCCTGACCTGAAGTTTCAGGAAGTCTTTACCGATGATACCGAGCATGGGATTCTTATTTTTTACAAGACAGGCTCTCTGGAAGAAGTTCGCAGAATCTTGAAAGAGTATGGCTTTAAGCCTTTTGAGTACGACCATGCGGAACTACCCGCTGAGCGGATAACCCAGCTCAAGGCCAATATTCGACAGCAGGAGGCGGTGGCAGATGCTATGACCAAGAGTCTGGAAGCTTCTAAGAACGAGTTGGACCAGCTCAAGGTTCAGCTGGACTATCTCTGCAATCTCTCCTCCCGTCAAGAAAGTAAAAATCAGTTAGCAAGTACGCAAAATCTGGCGGCTTTGGAAGGCTGGATCGAAAGCAATCAGGTTCAAGCTCTTGAGGCTTGCTTGACGGAGCAATTTGGCCAGAGCATTCTCATCCAGACCAGAGAGATTCGACAGGACGAGGAAGATAAGGTTCCGACCAAGCTAAAAAACAATGTCTTGGTGGAGCCCTTCGAGCTAGTGACGGAGATGTATTCTTTGCCTAAGTATGGTGACAAGGATCCAACCCCTGTCGTTTCCCTCTTCTATTTTGTATTCTTTGGCATGATGGTTGCCGACATTGGCTACGGCCTTTTGCTCTTTGTGGGCACCAGTCTGGCGCTGCACTTCTTGCATGTCAAGCCGGGATTGGCTAAGAATCTGCGATTCTTCCGCCTGCTGGGCGTGGCTGTCATCATCTGGGGACTGGTTTATGGTTCTTTCTTTGGCTTTGAACTGCCCTTTGCTCTGATTAGTACCAGCTCTGATGCCATGACGATTCTGGTTATTTCGGTCGTCTTTGGCTTTGTTACAGTGCTGGCGGGCCTCTTCCTCAGCGGTCTGAAAAATATCCGCCTTAAGGATTATGCAGAAGCATACAATGCAGGTTTTGCTTGGGTACTGATTTTGCTGGGGCTGCTACTCTTGGCCTTGGGGAATTTCTTCCCATCCTTGTCCTTTGCGGCAACGATTGGTCAGTGGCTGGCTATCATCAATGCTCTGGGCATACTGGCGGTATCCATTGTCAGTGCTAAGAGCTTGGCAGGGCTGGGGTCAGGTCTCTTTAATCTTTACAATGTCAGCGGTTATGTGGGAGATCTTGTCAGCTTTACGCGGCTGATGGCTCTGGGGCTTTCGGGAGCCAGCATTGGCTCGGCCTTTAACCTTATTGTCAGCCTCTTTCCACCTGTCGCTCGCTTTAGCATTGGCATTCTGCTCTTTATTGCTTTGCATCTGGTCAATATGTTTCTATCTTTTCTGTCCGGCTATGTGCACGGAGCGCGTTTGATTTTCGTGGAATTCTTTGGGAAATTCTACGATGGCGGCGGCAAGCCTTTCACTCCGCTCAAGCCTAGCGAAAAATACGTTCAGCAAAGCAAGAAATAGAGAGTAGGAAGCTGTACTCAACGAGGAGCGATTCATCTTTGGGAATACAGATTCTACAACATCAAAACAAGCAACATTCATTCAACTAGCTGTTGGTTTTACGACGATTACAGCATTTTCATAGGAGTAAATCATGGAACATTTAGCATCATATTTTGGAACATACGGCGGCGCCTTTTTTGCAGGTCTGGGAGTAGCTTTGGCGGTCTTTCTCAGCGGAATGGGTTCAGCGCTGGGTGTTGGAAGCACTGGTCAGGCAGCGGCAGCCCTCTTGAAAGAACAGCCGGAAAAATTCGCTCAAGCTCTGATCTTGCAGCTTTTGCCAGGTACCCAAGGTCTCTACGGCTTTGTTATCGGGATTACCGTCTTCTTTAATATTAAGCCAGAATTGGCTCTGCAATCAGGCGTGGCTTATTTCCTAGCCGCTTTGCCAGTTGCGATTGTTGGTTACTTTTCAGCCAAGCACCAAGGTCGAGTAGCGACAGCGGGTATTCAGATTTTGGCCAAACGTCCAGAAGAGGTCATGAAAGGAGTTATCCTTGCGGCCATGGTTGAAACCTATGCTATCTTGGCCTTCGTTGTTTCCTTCATCATGGTTCTGAATGTGAAGTAAGGAGGCTTTTATGTCTGATATATCAGATCTCAAAGCTTCTGTCTTGGAGCAGGCTCACGAGAAGGGGCGTTTGCTTTTGGCCGAGGCTACTGAGAAAATAGAGCAGGAAGCCAAGGAGCGTGAAGCGCTGCTAATGCGGCAGAAGCTGACTCAGCGGGAGCAGCAGCTCAAAGAAATCAGCCGTCGCAGTCAGCGCGATATTCAGCAGTTAGAAAATCAAAAACGTCAATCTACCTTGGTCATCAAACAGCGGGTTCTCAGAGAGCTTTTTGAGGAAGCCTATGCTCAGATGGCAGCTTGGTCACCAGCTGAAGAGGAACATTTTCTAAAGAGTGTCCTGGCTAAATACCCAGAGGAAAAGTTGACACTGACTTTCGGTGCTCTATCAGCTGAGAAATTCAGCTCCAGCCAGTTAGAAGGCTTGAAAAAGGCCTTTCCGCAAGTACACTTTTCAGACCAGTTTATAGCCGGTCAGGCAGGTTTTGTACTAAGCCAGGGACGGGTGGATGACAGTTATCTCTATCGTGACTTGCTGGACTCTGTCTGGCAGGAGGAAAGCTATCGTCTGGCTCAGGATATTTTCAAAGACCAGGCAGAATAGGAGGCGGGCCATGAGTGAAACAAGCTTCTCTCAAGTCAATACAGCCATTAGTGTGCAGGAGGCTTCCTTTTTGACGCCCCAGCAATATGAACAGTTGCTGCAGGCTGACGATCCTGCCAGCCGTTCGGCTCTGCTGCAGGGAACGGTCTATGCCATGGATGCTGAAGCGATTAAGGATCTCAATGCCATTGAGCAAGTGCTGATGAAGCATTTGTATTCCGTTTATAATTGGGCGCTTGATATTAGTCCAAGTAAGGAGCTGGTGGAGATTTTCACACTCCGCTACACTTACCATAATCTCAAGGTTTTTCTCAAGGGCCGGGCGACAGGTCAGTCCTTGGAGCATTTGCTGATGCCGGTGGGGACCTATTCGCTGGAGGTTTTAGAGCACCTAGTCATGGCCTTTTCAGCTGAGTATTGTCCAGATTTCATGCTGGACGAGGTGCTTGCGACCTGGCAGGAATATCAGGATTATCAGGATGTGCGCGTGCTGGAGATTGGCATGGATATGGCTTATTTCCAGCATCTCAAGCGCCTGACACAGGAGTTGGAAGATGAGAGCCTGCTGCAGCTGGTGAATCTGACTATTGATTTTTACAATGCCATCACTGTCAAGCGGGCTGTTAGTTTGGGAAAACCTCATAGCTTTATGAGGCAGCTCCTGTCTGATGAGGGGAGCCTCTCTGCTACCAACTGGATTGCCATGGTAGAGCAGGGAGATTTCTTGACTTGGTTTAGCCAGATCAATCCCTGTGGTTACGATCTGGAACTGCGCTCCTATGAGGAGAAAATGCGGAACCAGACCTTGACGACAGTAGAGTTAGAATATCTAGCGGACCTCTTGCAGGCTAAGTTGCTGGCGGCTGGTCAGTTTGAGACAGATGGCCCGCTCCCTCTCGCCCGCTATCTGTTGGGCAAGGAGCTGGAAGTCAAGAATCTGCGGCTGATTTTGACCGGTATGGACAATCAGCTGCCCGTAGAGCTTATCAGAGAAAGGATGCGACCGATTTATGGACAAGACTAGCTACAAGATTGCGGTCGTGGGGAATCGTGATACCATTCTCCCTTTTAAGCTGATTGGTTTTCAGACCTTTCCGGTGAAGGAAGCTCAGGAGACGGTCAATACCCTGCGTCGGCTCGCCCGCGAAGATTTCGGCATTATCTATCTGACGGAGGATATGGCTGCGGATATTCCAGAAACCCTGGCCTACTATGACCAGTTGGAGATTCCTGCTCTTGTGCTTATCCCTACTCATAAGGGGAGCACGGGGCTGGCTCTTTCACGGATTCATGAAAATGTCGAAAAGGCTGTCGGACAGGATATATTGTGAGGTTTTTATGCGAATCAATCAACTAGGCCAACCGATTGGGGATGCTCTGCCGGATTTTCAGCCGGGGGGCTTGCCCAATCTGAAGCGAATCGAAGGACAGTATGTTATTATCGAGCGTTTGTCCAAGGACAAGCATGGGGCGGATTTGTATGAAGTGTATGGTCCGGATTCTCCTGCGGATATGTGGACCTATCTCTTTCAAAATCCTGTCCAAAGTCAGGAAGAATGGTCCAAGTTGCTAGAACAGATGCTGGCAGCACAGGATCGTTTCCACTATGCCATTTTGGACAAGGAGAGCGGTAAGGCTCTGGGAACTTTTGCCTTGATGAGGATTGACCGAAATAACCGCGTTATCGAAGTGGGTGCTGTGACCTATTCGCCCAAGCTGAAACGCACCAGACTGGCTACTGAAGCTCAGTACTTGCTGGCACGCTATGTCTTTGAAGAGCTGGAGTATCGCCGCTACGAATGGAAATGCGATGCCCTCAATCAGCCTTCAAGACGGGCAGCTGAGCGGCTTGGTTTTACCTACGAAGGCAGGTTTCGTCAGGCCCTTGTCTATAAGGGGCGCAACCGAGACACTGACTGGCTGTCTATGATTGACAAGGATTGGCCGGCCGTCAAGAGTCGTCTAGAAAAATGGCTAAGCCCAGACAATTTCGACGAAAAGGGCCAGCAAATAAAAGCCTTATCTGATTTTTAAAATAAAAAGTAACAATCCTTGCCCTAGAGCTAGCTAAGAAAGATTTCAAACTCGCGGCAAGGATCAAAAAACACTCTTTGGAAATGGAATTCAAACTGTTACTTAGTTTGCTCTTTGATTTTCATGGAGAAGGAACAAAAATCTCCCAAGAATGGAGGAAGATTGTGAGTCAAGGAAAGATTATCAAAGTTTCTGGTCCGTTGGTGCTGGCATCAGGGATGCAGGAAGCGAATATTCAGGATATCTGCCGAGTTGGCGATTTGGGGCTAATCGGTGAAATTATCGAAATGCGGCGGGACCAAGCCTCTATTCAGGTTTATGAAGAAACTTCTGGCTTGGGTCCAGGAGAGCCGGTCGTCACGACTGGAAGTCCTCTGTCCGTTGAACTGGGACCAGGTCTGATTTCCCAGATGTTTGACGGGATTCAGCGGCCTTTGGAGCGTTTCCAGACCATCACGGAGAGCGACTTCCTCGTCCGCGGTGTCCAATTGCCAAATCTAGACCGGGAGGCTAAGTGGGATTTCGTTCCAAGTCTGTCCGTCGGAGATACAGTTGAGGCTGGCGATATTCTGGGAACAGTGCAGGAGACCAATCTGGTGGGGCACCGCATCATGGTACCGGTTGGTATCAGTGGACGCTTGCTCAACATCTCTGCTGGCAGTTTTACTGTCGAAGAGACTGTTTACGAGATTGAGCAGGCGGATGGTTCTGTCTTTAAAGGGACTCTGATGCAAAAATGGCCGGTCCGTCGTGGGCGTCCTTTTGCTCAGAAGCTGATTCCGATTGAGCCTTTGGTGACAGGTCAACGGGTCATTGATACTTTCTTCCCAGTAACCAAGGGCGGAGCAGCAGCCGTACCAGGACCATTCGGAGCTGGTAAGACTGTCGTTCAGCACCAAGTGGCTAAGTTTGCCAATGTTGACATCGTTATCTATGTCGGCTGCGGTGAGCGTGGCAATGAGATGACCGACGTACTTAATGAATTTCCAGAACTGATTGACCCAACGACCGGCCAGTCCATCATGCAGCGGACAGTGCTGATTGCCAACACTTCTAATATGCCGGTAGCGGCTCGGGAAGCGTCAATTTACACAGGGATTACGATTGCAGAATACTTCCGTGACATGGGCTACTCCGTGGCCATCATGGCGGACTCCACCTCTCGCTGGGCAGAAGCCCTGCGGGAAATGTCCGGCCGTCTGGAAGAAATGCCAGGTGATGAAGGCTATCCAGCTTATCTGGGAAGCCGGATTGCGGAGTATTACGAGCGGGCTGGCCGGGTCAAGACGCTCGGTTCGGCGGCGCGCGAAGGCTCTATTACTGCTATCGGGGCTGTATCACCTCCGGGTGGAGATATTTCTGAGCCAGTGACGCAAAATACCCTGCGGATTGTCAAGGTCTTCTGGGGCTTGGATGCCCAGCTGGCTCAACGTCGGCACTTCCCTGCTATCAACTGGCTGAGTTCTTACTCGCTCTACCTAGACGAAGTGGGAGCCTATATCGACCAGCATGAGAAGATTGCTTGGGCGGAAAAAGTCACCAAGGCCATGAATATCCTGCAAAAGGAAAGCGAACTGCAGGAAATCGTGCGTTTGGTTGGCTTGGATTCCTTGTCTGAGAAGGACCGCCTGACCATGAATGCAGCCAAGATGATTCGCGAGGACTATCTGCAGCAGAATGCTTTTGATGATGTGGACACCTATACTTCTTTCAAAAAGCAGGTAGCTTTATTGAGCAATATCCTGACCTTCGATGCGGAGGCTAATCGTGCCTTGGAACTGGGGGCTTATTTCCGAGAAATCATGGAAGGAACGGTGGAGCTGCGTGACCGAATTGCCCGCAGCAAGTTTATCCATGAAGATCAGCTGGAAAACATTCAGGCTCTCAGTCAGACTATAGAGGAAACCCTGCACCAGATTCTTGCCCAAGGAGGACTAGACAATGAGCGTCATTAAAGAATACCGCACCGTCAGTGAAGTTGTCGGCCCCCTGATGATTGTCGACCAAGTCGCTGGTGTGCATTTCAATGAATTGGTAGAAATCCAGCTGCACGACGGTAGCAAGCGCCAAGGGCAGGTCTTGGAAGTTCAAGAAGACAAGGCTATGGTCCAGCTTTTTGAAGGCTCCAGTGGGATCAATCTGGAAAAAGCCAAGGTTCGCTTTACCGGTCGTCCGCTAGAGTTGCCAGTGTCAGAAGACATGGTGGGACGGATTTTCAATGGAATGGGCAAGCCAATTGATGGCGGCCCAGCTATCTTACCAGAAAAATATCTGGATATTGACGGTCAAGCCATCAATCCAGTAGCTCGCGATTATCCGGATGAGTTTATTCAGACTGGTATTTCAGCCATTGACCACCTCAATACCTTGGTTCGGGGACAAAAACTGCCAGTATTTTCTGGCTCTGGTCTGCCCCACAAGGAATTAGCCGCTCAAATCGCCCGTCAGGCTACCGTGCTTAACTCTGATGAAAATTTTGCCGTGGTCTTTGCAGCCATGGGGATTACCTTTGAAGAAGCCGAGTTCTTCATGAATGACCTCCGGGAGACAGGAGCCATTGACCGATCGGTGCTCTTTATCAATCTGGCCAATGACCCAGCCATCGAGCGGATTGCAACGCCGCGGATTGCCCTGACAGCAGCCGAGTACCTGGCTTATGAAAAGGATATGCACGTTCTGGTTATCATGACTGACATGACCAATTACTGTGAAGCCCTGCGAGAAGTTTCCGCAGCTCGTCGTGAGGTGCCGGGCCGTCGTGGGTATCCGGGTTACCTCTATACTAACCTGTCCACTCTTTATGAGCGGGCTGGACGTCTGGTCGGCAAGAAAGGCTCAGTGACGCAGATTCCGATCCTGTCCATGCCAGAGGATGACATTACCCATCCGATTCCAGACTTGACGGGTTATATTACGGAAGGTCAGATTATCCTTTCGCGCGACCTTTACAATAGTGGCTATCGTCCGCCCATCAATGTCCTGCCATCTCTGTCTCGTCTCAAGGACAAGGGTTCAGGTGAGGGCAAGACCAGAGGTGACCATGCCGCAACCATGAACCAGCTATTTGCCGCCTATGCGCAAGGCAAGCAGGCCAAGGAGTTGGCTGTCGTTCTGGGGGAATCCGCCCTGTCCGAAACGGACAAGCTCTATGTTCGCTTTACTGACCGCTTCGAGCAGGAATACATCAATCAAGGTTTCCAGACCAACCGAACCATCGAGGAAAGCTTGGATCTGGGCTGGGGACTCCTGTCCATCTTACCTAGAACGGAGCTTAAGCGGATTAAGGACGACATGATTGACCAATACCTGCCGCAGACCAAGGAGGAAGAAAGATGACGCGACTCAATGTCAAGCCGACTCGGATGGAGCTAAATAACTTAAAAGCCCGTCTCAAAACGGCTGTCCGTGGGCATAAACTGCTCAAGGACAAGCGGGATGAGCTGATGCGGCGCTTCATTGAGTCTGTTCGTGAGAATAATCAGCTTCGCCAAAAGGTCGAATCCGCTCTGGTCGGTCACCTGCAGGATTTTGTCATGGCCAAGGCGCTGGAGAGCGACCTCATGGTCGAGGAGATTTTCGCTGTGCCCATGCGGGAAGTCAATTTGCATGTGGAAACAGAGAATATAATGAGTGTGCGCGTACCCAAGATGCATGCCCACATTGACAATCCCTACGGTGATGACGAGGGAGACGTGGTTTATAGCTATGTGGCGTCTAACAGCCAGATGGATGAAACCATTGAAAGCATGAGCGATCTGCTTCCTGACCTGCTGCGACTGGCTGAGATTGAAAAAAGCTGCCAGCTCATGGCGGATGAAATCGAGAAAACCCGCCGCCGGGTCAATGGACTAGAGTATGCTACCATCCCTGACCTCAAAGAAACCATCTACTATATCGAAATGAAACTGGAGGAAGCCGAACGGGCCAGCCTCGTCCGAATGATGAAGGTGAAATAAGATACCAAGACCGTTAAGAGCTCACAGCAAAAATAGGAAAATAGACGAAGAAGCGATAGCTTCTAGGGATTTTATCTTTTTTGCCAAGAGCTTAGGTCGGGTTTAGTTTACCAGAGTAGAAAAAATTCAAATAAGCCCAAAAGAAAAAACAGAACCTCTCCAAATGGGGTTCTTTTGCTTGATGCAATTTTTTATATGTTACAAACAAATCTCCATATTACAGGGGGCAGACAGTTCTGTTAAATAGGTCGAAAAAGGCTTTTTTCTTAGAAGATTTATGGTAAGATGGATTTTGTATCATGAATGATTAGGAAGGTGCATTTTGCATATGAAAATGAATAAGAAATTACTTTTGGCTTCAACTGTTGCTTTGTCAGCATTGCCTTTGTTTACAACAAAAGCTGAGGAGCAGCCACAAAACTGGACTGCCAGAACAGTTGAGCAAATTAAAGCGGATATTACGAGCAATGAAAACCAACAAACTTACACTGTTCAATATGGAGACACTTTAGGCAATATCGCTCAAGCGATGAACATTGACCTTGTTGACTTGGCTAAAATCAACCAAATTGCCAATGCAGACTTGATTTTCCCAGGTACTGTTTTGACTATTACAACAAATGGACATAACGAAATTACCTCTGTAGAAATCCAAAGCTACCAAGCAGGAAATAATGCAGGATTGGTAACGGAAGATTATACAGCTAGCGAGATTTTTGGTACTGAACAAGCCGCTCCAGCGGCACCGGCTCAAGCAGCAGAGACTCCAGCTCCGGCTGTTGAGGAAGCTGTTGCGGCTCCAGCAGACCAAGCACCAGCACCTACTGAAGAAGCTCCTGACCCAGTAGCAGAAGTTGCAAGTGAAACGGCGCCAGCTGCGGAAGAAAATGCAGCAGCTCCTGTAGAAGCAGCGCCACAGCCAGCAGTAGCTGCAAGTCCAGAAGCGCCAGCAGAGGCAGCTCCAGAAGTGACTGAATTAGGCCAAGACCAAGTTAGTCAAGCAACTGCCGCTGTTGAGCCAACAACTTACAATGCTCCAGCTGTAACAGACGCTGCTAGCGTGACAACTAACAATCCTGCTAATGAAGGTCTTCAGCCACAGACTGCTGCTCTGAAAGAAGAGATAGCAGCTAAATATGGAATTACAGAATTTAGTCTCTACCGCCCAGGTGATAGTGGTGACCATGGTAAGGGCTTGGCGGCTGACTTTATCGTTGGTGAGAATACTGAATTAGGAAACCAGGTCGCAGCCGATGTTACTTCTAACATGACTGAAAGAGGAATCTCTTACGTTATCTGGCAGCAACAGTTCTATGCACCATTTGAAAGCATTTATGGACCAGCTAATACTTGGAACCAAATGCCAGACCGTGGCAGCGTAACTGAAAACCATTACGACCACGTTCACGTATCTATGAATGAATAAGATGAAAACAAGCCCAGAAATGGGCTTTTTCTTATATTCTCTGTGAAAAAGCGAGAATTTTCTGATAAATTTTGGTATAATAAAGCGAACTACAGATAAAGGATGAGAGAGAATGACCTTAGTTTATCAATCAACACGCGACGAAAAGAATAGAGTAACAGCCAGCCAGGCAATTCTGCAAGGTTTGGCGACAGACGGCGGGCTCTTTACGCCTATTACCTATCCGCAGGTCGATTTGGACTTTGCCAAGCTCAAAGACGCTTCTTATCAGGAAGTAGCCAAGCTGGTTTTGTCTGCTTTTTTGGATGATTTTTCTGAAGCAGAGCTGGACTACTGTATCAACCATGCCTACGACAGCAAGTTTGATGATGCGGCTATTGCTCCCTTGATCAAGCTGGATGGTCAGTACAATCTAGAGCTTTTCCATGGGGCGACCATTGCCTTCAAGGATATGGCTTTGTCTATCCTGCCTCACTTGATGACAACCGCAGCCAAAAAGCACGGCTTGGAAAACAAAATTGTCATTTTGACGGCAACTTCTGGTGACACAGGCAAGGCGGCTATGGCAGGCTTTGCGGATGTTCCTGGGACTGAGATTATCGTCTTTTATCCGAAAGATGGTGTCAGCAAGGTCCAAGAGCTGCAAATGACGACGCAGACAGGTGTCAATACGCATGTGGTGGCCATTGACGGCAACTTTGACGATGCTCAGACCAATGTCAAGCACATGTTTAACGACACAGATCTACGAGCTCGTCTCTTGGAGCACAAACTGCAGTTTTCATCAGCTAATTCCATGAATATCGGCCGTTTGGTGCCTCAGATTGTTTACTATGTCTATGCTTATGCTCAGCTAGTGAAGACAGGAGAAATCACAGCAGGAGACAAGGTCAACTTTACCGTTCCGACTGGGAACTTTGGGAATATCCTGGCGGCCTACTATGCCAAGCAAATCGGTCTTCCAGTTGGCAAGCTGATCTGCGCATCAAATGAGAACAATGTCCTGACAGACTTCTTCAAGACTCAGGTTTATGATAAGAAGCGGAGCTTCAAGGTGACATCTAGTCCGTCCATGGATATTTTGGTTTCCTCTAACTTGGAGCGTTTGATTTTCCACCTGTCTGGTAACAGCGCTGAGAAAACAGCTGCCCTAATGGCGGCTCTAAATGAGCATGGCCAGTATGAACTGACAGACTTTGACGCTGAGATTTTAGAGCTCTTTGCGGCTGACTATGCGACAGAGACAGAAACAGCTGCTGAAATCAAGCGGGTCTATCAAGCCTCTAACTACATCGAAGACCCTCATACTGCCGTTGCGTCTACTGTCTATCAAAAATATTTGGCAGAGACAGGGGATCAACGCAAGACTGTTATCGTGTCTACCGCTAGCCCTTATAAATTCCCAGTTGTGGCCGTTGAGGCTGTGACTGGTCAAACAGGACTCAGTGACTTCGAGGCTTTGGCTCAACTGTACGAACTTTCTGGCGTAGCCCTTCCACCAGCCGTGGACGGCTTAGAAACAGCCCCAGTGCGTCATAAAACGACAGTCGCTGCAGATCAAATGCAGGCAGCGGTTGAGGATTATTTGGGGTTGTAAAAAACAAAAACATCAGCTTATTCATTGGCTGATGTTTTACAATCTATTTCAACACAATCAATTGCTTCCCAGCTAGGCTGTAACTGTCAGCTAGTGGTGCGATTGGTTTTTGGGCATCAATGGCTGGGTATTGGAGGTGTAGCTTTTGCTTGTTTTTGTTTTCGTAGACAGCTTCTTGGTTGCCAAAGTTGATGACGATGGTCATGCTCTCTTTGCTGTCTTGAATCTTGTACTCCAATAAACTGTCTGTCAGCCAGTTGACCTGACAGGCTTGCTTGATGGCGGTGCTGGTCTTTAGATGCAGCAGCGGATGTGCCCTGCGAAAGGCAATCAGCTGTTTAATAAAAGCAAAGTCCTCTGTGTAATGCAGGGAGCGCAGCCAGTCTAGTTTATTGATTTCGTCGGGCATATTGTAGGTGTTGTCAATCAGATTTTTAGTCCGGAAAAATTCCTGACCGCTGTGGATAAAGGGAACACCTTGAGCCAGCAGGACGAGATGGAGAGCCAGCCGCGAATTGGCCAGCCGATCCCGCAGGGTGATAGCAGGGTTGACGATGTCAAAGTAATCAAAAACCGTTGCATTGTCATGGCACTCGACATAATTAATGGCCTGCTGGGGCGCAGTGAAGTGGGTCTCGCCTTTTAGTCCGACATTGGCTGTCAGGACATTTTCAAGCTGACTGGCAGGAGTCTTGCTCTCGATTTGCCGGCCTTGGGCGATGGTCTGCTTGAGACTGTCGCGAAAATGGTCGCTGAAAAATCCATAATCTGGCAATTGGGCAGCATTGTACTGATGGGCCAATCGCTCACTTGCCAGCCCGGTATCCATCTGCCAGCCTTCACCGTAGAGATAGATGTTAGGATAGAGCGTCTTGAGTTCGTCAGCTATCTGCTGCATGGTTTGGATATCTAAAATCCCCATTAGATCAAAGCGGAAACCGTCAAAGCCATAGAGACTGACCCATTGCTTGACCGATTGCTTGATATAACGGCGGACCATGATTTTCTCACTGGCTACATCATTACCACAGAAGGTTCCGTTGGTCCGGTAGCCCATGTCATTGAGCCGGAAAAAATAGCCGGACACGATTTTTTCAAAAGCATAGCTGTTGGCATCATAGACATGATTGTAGACCACATCCATGATGACGCTGATATCAGCATTGTGGAAGGCAGTAATGGCCGCCTGTAGCTCTATGATACGGGCATAGGGGTCTCGTGGGTCGCTGGCAAAACTGCCGTCTGGGACATTGTACTGGACAGGATCGTAGCCCCAGTTGTAGACGAGCTCAGGATGCTTTTCATCAACGCTGCCAAAATCGTAAACAGGCAGAAGCTGCACGTGGCTGATACCTAGCTCTTTCAGATAGTCCAGACCAAACTTCTGACCGTGAACGACTGGAGATTCGCTCAGCGAGGCAAACTTCCCAGGATAGGAGAAACCAGCTTCTTTCTGCATAGAGAAATCGCGGACGCTCATTTCATAAATGACGGCTTCTGTCGGATTCAGCTGTATTTTTGCTCGTTTGATAGGCTTTTTAATCTTGTCTAAATCGATGACATAGCTGTTGCCCGAATTGACATCTGAGGATAGGGCGTAGGGATCGTGGACTTCAATCCACTTGCCATTGATCTTATGGAGATAAGAATAGGAGGCTCCCTCTAAATCTCCTTCAATCCGAGTATGCCAGACTCCCCTATCCAGACGTTTGAGATGGTGAACCTGGTCTTTCAGATGCAGGAGGACTTTTTCAGAAATGGGTGCCCAGAGTCTGAAGTCAGTGGCTTGGGGACTGTATTGAGCTCCTAAATCGTCGCCTGCATAGTCAAAAATCTCATCGAAAATAGGCTTTTTCACGATATGGCGGTACTGCAGGTCAGTATGGTTGCGGTCTTGGTCATAGACCTTGTAGGATTGCGTCAGGTCAATGGGCTCATTAGCCGACACGGTATAGATAATCCGCTCTTCCTGATTGTTGATGTTTTTGATGGTTAAAGGGCTGGAGCTGTGCTTGTCTTCCAGTGTAAAGTGGATGGAATAGGCATCAAAGCTCTTTTCCAGTTCGATAGTGATGATATTTTCGTCATCTAAATAGGCTTGAAAAATACGAAAGGCCATGTTTTTCCTCTTTCTTTGTCAGTTTCTCTTCGGGTAATTGTTTTGAGTTTAGGGCTCTGCCCTGGTTGGGACAAGGCCGATATGTGAATCGTTGATGAATGAGCAAAAGCACTCGGATTAGCGAGTGCTGATGCTATGCGGGATCAACTGGCGATAGCAGATTTGCTTGTCTTCTTTATTGTCCTTGATGATTTGGAAGAGGGTCCGGAAAGACTCTTTCCCAAGCTCGAGGGCATTGATATCAATATAGGCATCCACATCGATGCGCGGTTTGATAGAGTCAAAGGTGATAATGGGAATCTGGTAGTCCTGATCTTTGAGATAGTGCAGGGCTCCTTCTGCTACCAAGGTATCAGAGGTTACAATAGCTTCAATCTCATCCAGCGGTAACTCCTCCATAATCTTGTAACTGTTGTCTTCCAGAAGGAAACCGAAAGCAAATTTGATAATGCGATCATCCAAAGGCCGGTCTGCTTCATTCAGAGCTTGCTTGTAGCCTGTGTAACGATCTTGAGAAACGACCAGCTCCTTATTCCCGGCCAGAAAGGCGATTTTTCGATAGCCCTTGTCTAAGAAATATCTGGTCGCATCATAGCCAGCCTTGATATTGTCGTTGTCCACCAGAGAGATGAAAGGTGAGACAGCTTTCCCAAGGATAAGGAAGGGGAAGTTGTTTCTGACTGCAAAGTCGACCAAAGGATCGTTCTGCTTAGAATAAAGGAAGATCAGTCCGTCTACTCGCTTTCCTAAAATCATCTGTTTCATATTTTCCAAGCGGTGCTGTTCATCTTGCCCGGTGCTGATCTGGATGGCATAGTCATAGTCAGAAGCAATCTGAGAAATCCCCCGCAACACAGTTGGGAAGAAAGGGTTTTGATAGAAGACATCTGAGTCGTCCGGCAGGACTAAGCCGATGACCTGGCTGGATTGGCTGACCAGACTTCTGGCATTGAGGTTGGGATGATAGTCCAGCTCCTTCATAGCAGCACGGACCCGTTTTTTGGTTTCTTCACTGATGGTTGATTTGTTTTGCACGACGCGGGTCACGGTAGAGGGTGATACGCCTGCTAGTTTTGCGACTTCTTTGATAGTAACTCGCATAAAAACCTCCTAAAGGCCTGCGTTTGCTGGAAATCCTTACGATAACATGAACTATTTTAATTCTACTAGTAGAAGCACTTGCTTTCTAAGAGTCATGCAAACCTGTGCCCCAAATAGCTATCGTAACCAGTGATTTTGCTTAACTATTGTGGTCCAAAAAGCAAGTATGAAGCAGTTTCTCCGCAAACGCAAACGTTTTCTGTTTGTAAGAACATTTTAACACAAAAAGAGAACGCTTGCAAGAAGAGAAAACGTTAAACAATTGGGGCAGTAGGGAAGTCCTAAAAAAGCCCTAGAGCCTTTAAGAAATAAATTAAAAAAAATATTCAAAACCCCTTGCACTAAAAAAAAAAATAGGTTATAATCAAGTCGACGCAAACGTTTGCATTAAGTAAAAATGAAAAGGCGTAGAGGAAAAAATAACGAGGTGACAAAATGAAAAAACGTCAAAGCGGTGTGCTCATGCACATTTCATCCCTTCCGGGCAAGTACGGTATTGGATCTTTTGGCCAAAGTGCTTATGATTTTGTAGACTTCTTGGTTCGCACCAAGCAACGCTATTGGCAGATTTTGCCACTGGGGACTACCAGTTATGGTGATTCTCCTTATCAGTCTTTCTCTGCTTTTGCGGGGAATACCTACTTTATCGATTTTGATATTCTGATAGAAGAAGGTTTGCTGGATGAGGCAGATGTTAAGGGAGCTGATTTCGGAGATGATCCTAGAAAAGTGGATTATGCAAAGATTTTCGATGCTCGCCGTCCAATCATGGAAAAAGCAGTAGCTCGCTTCTTGAAAGCAGACGATTTGTCTGACTATGAGAGCTTTGTAGAGCAAAATGCAGCTTGGCTGGAAGTTTTCGCTGAGTACATGGCTATCAAAGAGCATTTTGATAATCTAGCTTGGACAGAGTGGCCGGACGAAGCGATCCGTCGCCGTGAGGCTGCTAGTCTCGCTTCTTATCGTGAGAAGCTGGCTGACAAGCTGACCTACCATCGTGTGACCCAGTATCTCTTCTTTAAGCAGTGGTTAAGATTAAAAGCCTATGCTAATGAGCATCACATTGAGATTGTCGGTGATATGCCAATCTATGTGGCAGCTGATAGTGCTGATGTGTGGGCACAGCCGCACTTCTTTAAGACAGATGCTGTTGGCAAGCCAACTTGTGTGGCAGGCTGTCCGCCAGATGAATTTTCAGAAACTGGCCAGCTTTGGGGCAATCCTATCTATGACTGGGAAGCTATGGACAAAGATGGCTATGCTTGGTGGATTGAGCGTCTGCGTGAAAGCTTCAAGATTTACGACATTGTCCGTATCGACCATTTCCGCGGCTTTGAGTCTTACTGGGAAGTGCCTGCTGACTCAGATACATCTGCTACTGGTAAATGGGTTAAAGGCCCAGACTACAAGCTCTTTGCAGCAGTTAAGGAAGCCTTGGGTGATTTGAATATCATCGCAGAAGACCTAGGCTTTATGACGGATGAAGTAATCGAGCTGCGCGAGCGCACTGGTTTCCCAGGAATGAAGATCTTGCAATTCGCCTTCAATCCTGATGATGAAAGCATCGACAGTCCGCATCTGGCACCAAACAACTCAGTCATGTATACAGGAACCCATGATAACAATACTGTTTTGGGCTGGTACAAGGATGAGATTGACGATGCTACTCGCCAGTACATGGCTCAGTACACCAACCGCAAGGAGTACGAAACAGTACCTCATGCAATGCTGCGCACAATCTTTGCTTCAGTCAGCTTTATGGCCATTGCGACCATGCAAGACTTGCTGGAATTAGACAGTGCAGCACGGATGAACTATCCATCCACAATTGGTGGTAACTGGACTTGGCGGATGACAGCTGAAGAGCTGAATCCAATTGTCGAAGGTGAGCTTTACAGCTTGACCAAGACTTACCGTCGTATGAATACCGATTTAATTAACAAATAAAGAATAGCTAACTAGGCTTGAAGGGATTAATCATGTCAAACTTACAAACTTATATCAAAAATACTTATTCAAAAAATCTTGCTGATTGCAGCAACGAAGAACTCTATCTGGCTCTTTTAAACTACACTAAATTAGCCAGTGCTCAAAAGCCAGTCAATACTGGTAAGAAAAAACTCTACTATATCTCAGCAGAGTTCCTGATTGGTAAACTTTTGTCTAACAACTTGATCAACCTTGGACTTTACGATGATGTGAAGCAAGAACTGGCAGATGCTGGTAAAGACTTGATCGAGGTAGAAGAAGTTGAGTTGGAGCCGTCTCTGGGTAACGGAGGCTTGGGCCGTTTGGCTGCCTGCTTCTTGGACTCTATTGCGACATTGGGTCTCAATGGTGATGGTGTAGGACTGAACTACCACTTTGGTCTTTTCCAACAGGTTTTGAAAAACAACGAACAGACAACTATTCCTAACTTCTGGCTGACTGAGCAAAACTGGTTGGTTCGCTCTAGCCGTAGCTACCAAGTGCCATTTGCTCACTTCACTCTGACATCTACTCTTTATGATATTGATGTGCCAGGTTACAAGACAGAAACTAAGAACCGTCTTCGTCTCTTTGATTTGGACTCAGTGGATGCGGATATCATCACAGACGGTATTGACTTCGATAAGACAGATATCGCTCGCAACTTGACCCTCTTCCTCTATCCAGATGATAGTGACAAGCAAGGTGAGCTGCTCCGTATCTTCCAGCAATACTTCATGGTTTCAAATGGTGCTCAGCTGATTATTGACGAAGCGATTGAAAAAGGCAGCAACCTGCACGACTTGGCAGACTATGCTGTCATCCAAATCAATGATACTCACCCATCTCTGGTTATCCCAGAAATGATTCGTCTCTTGACTGAGCGTGGTTTGGATCTGGATGAAGCAATTGCTATCGTACAGAAGATGACTGCTTATACAAATCACACGATTCTGGCAGAAGCTCTTGAAAAATGGCCTCTGGAATTCTTGAAAGAAGTAGTACCGCATCTGGTACCAATCATCAAAGAGCTTGACAAGCGCGTGAAAGCTAAATACGCAGATCCAGCAGTGCAAATCATTGATGAGGACGATCGTGTGCACATGGCTCACATGGATATCCACTACGGATACAGTGTCAATGGAGTTGCAGCTCTGCATACAGAAATCCTGAAAAACTCTGAGCTTAAAGCCTTCTACGATATCTACCCTGAAAAATTCAATAACAAGACCAACGGTATTACTTTCCGCCGCTGGCTCATGCATGCCA
>CAUSZI010000004.1:0-59051 GCA_963536045.1 uncultured Streptococcus sp. | reverse complement strand
AGTGTGATAAGTCCAGTTTTTATGCGGATAACTAGATTTTTATGCTATTTTTAGCTGAAAAAAAGTCAAAAATCGAAAAATGAGAAGTCTTAGGACTTTTCTCATTCTTAAAAACAATTGAAATCCCAGTCTTTTCTATTATCCGTAGAATATAAAAATCTTCCTACACCTGTAAGAAGATTCATATATATTTTCCTATTTTTCGGTTCCATAAATACGACACGAAGCTCCCGATAGGCTTTGTAAAATTGGGTGTTCCTTTTCATTCATAGTTTTATAAGAATCTAATTCTTCTTTTGATATTTCTTTTACTCCTTTTAAAGCAAACCAAGTATAACCTTGATCTATTTCTCGGGAAGTATTCCACTGAGATGGCAGTTTATATATAGATTCTGGGTACTTACGAGGATAAAAGTCATAATCATCTAATTCAGCAAATAAGGCTTTTGAACCATCTTTCAAAGTAAGGATAATATTATCAATATCTTTACGCTCTTTCCCAACTTTTGTATTATTTTGTGTTGGTACAGTGAATAGTACTCGATTATCATTGTTTTTTGCATGAAACAAGTGTGCATCGAAGACGCTATCTGCTGACATTTTCCCGTTATGTTGACTACCTAGGCGATATACTATTGTTGTTTCTTCTGCCATCTTCTTATCTCCTTTATTAAAAAATAGTTCTCAAAAGAGTATCTTATAAAGATTATATCACATTTTACAGTCTTCAGATTTATGTTTGTTCAAATAATCACACCTTAATAGGTTGTGTTTTTATCAAAAACAATTGTATATAGTTTCCCCCTAAACAAAAAATCTATCTTCTGTTTTTATGAGATTCACAGTTTCTTTGATATCTAAATGATCCGTATAAAGTAAATAGTCTGGATTAATATTTTTGGCTAGAAACTCATTTCTAGATTTGATTGATAAGTCACCCGTTCTTTCTATTTCCTCTCTAGATAGATCCCTTTCGTTAAGCCTTTCTTCTTCTGCCAGCAATACACAGTATTTTAATCTTGTTTGTCTAGCCTTTAAAAAATCTGTAATTTTTTTGATTTGTTCCTCAAAGATGACATATTCTATGATGACTGTCATACCTCTATCAAGTAAATTACTGGTAAGGCTAATGATATTATCCCAGAATAAATCCATATAGTAGCCATCGTCTTCCCAAGGTGCTACTAAGCCGCTTTTAACCATTAAATAAATCATGTCGCCTTCTATCACAGCACTCTTGTCAAAAGAATAGGCTAATTCTTTACTGACACTGCTTTTTCCAACACCTGGAGGACCCGAAATGATATAAACACAATTTTCCAACCTAATACCTCTATAATCTACATACTTGCTCATATTATAGCATTTATTGGAAAAAGATAAAAACGATGATTCATTTACAAATAGAATACTCTAAGCAGCAAACTGCCTAGAGTATTCTCGTTTATGTCACTAGAAGGTCTCGAAAAGAATTATGACTCCTCTTTCTGTCTGAGTTCAAAGAGATCTTCTACTTTCAGATTGAAGACTTGAGCAATTTTGAGAGCCATTTCCAGCGAAGGATTGTAGCGGTTATTTTCCAAGTGCAGAATTGTCTCGCGCCTCATGCCGATGCGGTCGGCTAGCTCCTGCTGGGTCATGCCCATGGATTCGCGAACGGATTTGAGATTAGTGATAATCTTGCTTTCTTTGGCCATGGTTATCCTCTCCGTTCTAAGATAAGATAGACAACTGCAAAGATGCAAATCAAGGCAGCTATGCTAATAAAGATCTGGCCCATGTAAAGAGTGAGAGACCCCATGTACCCAATGATAACTGCTAGGATTATCAGTGCGCCTAGTATAAAAACAAACATCAAGCTAGCTGCCTTAGCTAGATTAGCATAGAAACGTTCGTCTGGAGTTTCCTTGACATTTTTCAAAGAGAAAAAACCAAATACAATTGCTTCAATAACGAGGCCAACTCCCAAAATCCATTCTTTAATGCCAGATCTTACGTTTGGGGTCGCAACCCAAATTCCTACTGTATAAAAAATGGTTGCTGCAAACAAAAGCATCGTGTAAAGCTTAGCAGACAAGTCAAAAATAATCTTTTCCTTACCTTTCTGACTCTTAGGTGGCCAAGGTTTCATGTGCAGCCAACCCCAAATAGCTACAATCTGACCTAATACTGAAATACCAACAATAATCAACTTGGGTCCCCAACTAAGATTAGAACCAAATAAAACAGTAAAATCAATAAAGAGAGCTGCGGCAATCATTGCAATGAGGCCGCCTGTTTTTTGACTTTTTTTCATGATAGACTCCTTTCGTTTTGTTAGAAATATTTAACACTCCTTATGTTATAAATATATCACACAGAGATTTAGAAATCAAGAGTTTATGTGTTAAGGTGTCAATTTTTTTTAAAAATCTATAATAAAAGCCCTCGCCAGATAAATAACCAGCAAGAGCTTGTGTTTCTATTAACTATTCATAGAGTAGTAAAGTCTCTTATTCCATCTCTCTGAGATAGTTCAAAGCTTCGTTGAAGGTTTTGACAGGGACGATTTTCATTTTACTCTTGATTTTGATAGAAGCACGAAGTGCCTCATGGTAGTTAGAGCGCAACTTGGGATTGTACTGGGCAATATCGGCGTCAATAGTATCATCAGGAACAAAGAAAATCTCAGCGCCTGCCTTATCGGCAGCCATGACCTTCATCTCTATCCCGCCAATCCGGCCAACATTTCCCTTGTGGTCAATCGTTCCAGTACCAGCAATAGCTTTTCCTTTGGTAATGTCTTCAGACACGAGCTGATTGTACAGCTCCAAACTGAACATGAGTCCACCAGAGGGGCCTGCTACACCATTGCTCTTAAACTTTGTCAGAGGATTCATGGCAACACTGGCTTTAGAACCCAATGCAATCCCCAAACCAGGCTTACCAGTTGTCTCATCCACAATCACAGGGCCGCTAGCCAAACCGATTACACCATTACGGCTGTACTCAATTGATACCACATCGCCGACTGGCCGTTGCTCCATCTGATCGACAATATCGTATGGACTAGTGTAATTCTGATTGTCAATCTTTAAAATCACATCGCCTTTCTGCAGCTCCTGAGCTAACGGCGTCTCTTGGCTGACAGCATCCACAAAAATCTCTTTATGTCTAATCTCAACAGTATGACCGGATGCTTGATAAGCTACCTGCAAGGCATTGAGATGGGAAGACCCCATAGTGCTGTTCTCTCGCTCTTCCCGTCCCTTCTCCTTATCAAAATAGTTTTCAGGTACAGAGACATACTCTGTTTCTAGCCTGTAATTAGGCAGCAGAGTCAAAAAGAGACTGAACACCCGGGCATCGGAAACACCGACAGCCATGACATAGATTTGACCTTTTCCTTGACTAGTTCCTCCTTGAACTTGGACAAAGTCTTTGGCATTCAAAGCCGGTCTCAAGGTCTCCACTTGATAAGGCAGGGGGATAAAGCCAATCCCAGTTAGCACCAAAGCTGTTATTAAAATTCTTGTTACTGATTTCATATCCTTCCTCTTGTTTCTATCAAGTATTGTCTGGTCTTGCAACTTCCTAAATTAATCACCAAAATCCACCACTTCTGTATCATTTTCCATCAGAGTATCAGCAAAAACTGTCCGAACAACCAGAACAAATACACAGTAAAAACTACTGAAAACTAGGACAGGAATCATCTGAATCAGGCCAAGTAAATCATCCAGTTCCCCCAGCAAGGGACCAATATACTGCCTTATCAAATCCATCAGGAGATGAGTACCCAAGCCAATCATCCCACCAAAAGAAGCTAGAAAAAAGCTGAGCAGAACATAACGACCCCTGCGCTCCTTCATCAACAGGACTGACTTTCTCAAACAGCCATAAAAAGAAAGCGGCTTGGCCAGATTGTCTCTGGAGCTGGTATCCTGAATGATATAAGACAGCAAAAAGAAGTGCGAATCAACCAGATAAGTGAAGAGCAGGTAAAAAACCATGAACAAGAAAGGAAAGAGAAACTGGAAAATCACAATAGCCTCTGGACTTACTGCCCTCCGATAAAAGGCAAAGAGACTAGCCACCCCAAGATTGATGCCGATTGCCGACCAACCCATGTACAAAATCAGAACCTGGACTGCACTGACAATGAAGGAATAAAAGAGGCGAGTAAGCAAGCCATCTGAGATACTGTACCAAACTGCATAGCCAAAATAGATCTTAACCATCTGCGGATTTCGTATCACTGTCAAGGCAAATTTATTGACATAAGCAAAGCCGAAGGCAATTATAAAAGCCAAACAAGTCAAGACTAAAATGGACCGGTAAGACCAACTCGAAACCAGCGGAAAAAGAAACCAGCCCAGCACTGCAAGCGGGATTCCGACCAGCAAAAGGCCTTTCAGCCAGACAAAATAATATTCTGTAACAAAAATCCAAGCTTCTCTGAAAACCCTTGTTACTTTTACATCATTCATCGTTCATTATCCTAAATCCTAAAACCCTTTCTAATTTTTTCATAAATATTAATCTCCAAAATTAACTATTTCCCGATCATAAGACATCAAGATGTCGGCCATAACCGAGCGGGCTGCCAAGGCATAAATCAGCAAAAAGCCATTTATCATACTAACAATCATTCCCACAATATTAGACACGCCATCGCCAAAAAGTAAACTCAAAACTTCTATTAGCCCCAATCCTACAGGAATAAGCTTTAAGACAAGCTCTACCAGTAAGTAACGCCCCCTCTGACCATTCATACGAGAAAAGGACTTGCCCAAGCTGCCAAAGGCTGACAGAGGACGCAAGAGGTTATCAGAGGAGTTGGTATCTTGAATAATATAGGGCAACAAGAAGAAGTGAGAGACGATAAAATAACTGTAAAACAAATGGAATACCAAGTTAAACATTGGTGCTATTAAAAAAAGCAGGAAGAGCATGCTAGCTATCTTCTCTTGATTTTTTGCAACCCAAATCATCCAAGTTCCCATATTCTCTTGAAAATTTGCATCTGTCATCAAGAGATTATAGAAGTATACAATAAGAAGTAATATAGCCAAGAAAAACATGAAGACATAAATAGACATAGAAAGCAAACGCCCCAAAAAGCCATCAGAAATACTGTAGCCAACAGCCCTCCAAAAGTTTCTTCGCACCATCTGCGGATTACGAACCATGGTCAAGGAAAACTTATGGATATAAGCAATCACAAAAGAACATAGAAATCCCAGCAGAATTATTCTTGGAAGAAATGTAGAAGTCAATGGAGAAAAAAATAGAATTAACAGCCCCAGAATAAAAAATGGCAGTTGAATGATAGCAAGCCCTGCTGTCCATACAAAAAAGTAATCAACAGTCAGTCCCCAGGCTTCCTTTAACACATCGCTTACGTCAATCTTTCTTTTCATAAATCCCCTAATTAAGTCATTTTTTCGCCATAAAAGACGATGTCGCAGAAGCAAGTTTTTATTTTTTAGTCCTGAGAGGATTTAGAGCCCCATAGAACAAGAAAAACCCCGTCAATCACCTCACCAAAAGAAATTCTTTCTATAATAAAGCAAGCTGAGACACGATTGTCCCAGCCTCCTTAACCTTTTTTCAAAAAATTTCGAATACGAATCATAATCTTGCTTGACCAAGTTTTGTCAGATGCGTATCTTACATTGATAGCAGCCATGCTCTTACCATTATAGAACTGACCGCCAGGCTTGAGATAGTGCTCGCTGAGATAGCGGGCAACGGTATCTATACCATCGTCAAATGTTGCGAAATTTCCTGCACTGGAAAAAGGACTGGAGTCATAAGCCATGAAACCAAACAGGTTGTGCTTGGCCTGAGCAATCTGACTGCGGCCGTAATCCGATTCGTGAATAGCCAGCCCTACGAGAAAAATTGCATTAACTCCATGATCTTTCTCTGCTTTTTTGAAAGCTTTTCCCAATCCAGCCATCGGTGTGCCAGCCAGACGACTATCAATGAAATCGGCTGACACTGTGCTTGGCACTGTTACATCTTCTGAAAAGACGACTGCTCCTGTTTTCTTGGCCTGAAACTGATCTGACACCTGCACTAAAGACGGATCCAGACTTGCCTTTTCATTTGCCGCTGGGCGGCTGACAGGCAACACACTGCCTGAAAGGACAGTAGCTGTCGCTAATGCTATGATAACTTTTTTCTTCCTAAACATTTTTTCTATCCATTTCTATTGTCGCTTTTGGTTTCCTAAATTCCTCCCCAGAAATATAGGATGACCGCCATGATACTCATAGCAGGACCAAAAGGGACTTCTTCTTTCAACTTAAATTTGAATTTCTTAAAGATGGTTGCGATTAAGAGAATAGCTCCAGCCACAAAGAAAGAACCATATCCCAAAATCAGCGTATTCAAGGGGCTAAACCAACTGCTCAGAGCTGCTAAGTAGAGAATGTCTCCCATCCCGAAAGCCTCTTTCTTGTAATAAGCCTTGGCCCCAAAATAAATGAGAGAGTAGAGACCAGCGCCGACTAGCAGCGAAAGGAGCAGTTCCCAATTGAACTCATTGGTAAAAAACGTAACAGCCATGCGGCCCAGCCAGAAAACCAGCAGAACCGAGTCCGAGATGTACTGAGTATCAAAATCAATATAACCGATAATGAGACAAAGCGACACCAAAAGACAGGCTGAAACAACCATCCATGGCCCCTGATCTTGAAAGATCAGATAAGAGGCCAGCCAGAGCAGACCCGTCAGGAGCTCCACAATGAGATAGCGCGGTGAAATCGGCTCCTTGCAGTGCTTACATTTAAAGCCCTGCATGATAATCGACACAACCGGAATCAGCTCCACCGAAGTCAAGACATGGCCGCAGGACGGACACATAGACCGACCTTTGGCAATGCTCTTTTCCAGCGGAACACGGTAGATGACGACATTGAAAAAGCTCCCAAATACGACACCTAATATAAATACTAAACTTGCAATCATAATTTTTCCCTTTTTACACTCTTTGAAAATCTCAGATGACGGTGTCAAACCTAGACTTCCCTTGAGTATCACTTAGATGCCAGAATGATGGATACTTGCCCCTCCTCCAAACTTAATGAAAATACCATATCTGTTTCTGTATTGTTTTGAATGGTCAATTCAGTCAAACCTTCAGCCGGCGTTCCGATGTTGAAATACTGTCCTCGATAGGAAATAACATTGGTCCGTGAAAAGGCGAGCTGCTGAATGGCATCTACAATCTGCTCAGCACCCTGACCGTAAACTTCTTTATTATCCTTGCCCTTGACTGGCAGATATCCAGACTCTGCATTCAAAGCGCCCAGCAATTCTGAGATAGACTTGGTCTCGCCAGGAGCCAAGTAAACATTCTGCAACTTGTAAAAAGCTGTCTTCATGTTTTGAGCTTGGGCAGCGTTAGTCGGCAGTGGTACTTCCTTACGCTCTATAAAGTGCGTATACTGGCTCAGAAGCTCACTCTGATCTTCTGCTTCAACAGGTGTGCTCTCAACCTTGACATCATTAAATTTACCAGTCTTGGCAATCTCCTCAGATGCTTGGATAAAAGCAGCAGGGTCAATCTTATAGCCATTAGACTTGTCTCCCACCTTTACATTAGACTCGCCGTCCATGACCAGATGATTGGTCGTTGGAAGCTGACTGAGAACATCAGGATGGGCAGCTAAGACATCGTTTAAAGGTCTAAGCCAAAAGAGTCGATTGGGATAGATGGAAATCTGTAGATTTTCCTTGGTATCGAAAAACGGTGTAAACTTATCCCAAACTGTCTTGGCTGAGATATTATCCAGCCGCTTGAGCTCTTCTTCTGTGAAATAGCTCAGTCCTAAAAAGCGCATATCTACAGAGAAGTGTTGCCCAGTAGTCAGCTGAAAAGTCGCCTTATAGGGCAGTTCTCTGTAAACTTCAATCTCAGCTTCGCTCCGAGAGCGAACCTTCATAGAGGGGCGGCCATTGATACTCAGGTCAATCGTTGGATTAAAGACAAAAATGACATAAAATAAACTACCCAGCAGAAAGGCAGCAAGTGTCGCTGCTGGAAGTAGTTTTTGATATTTTGATGAAACCTTTCTTTTTCTTCTTGACATGAATCTCATCCCAACCTTATACTACGCATTCAGCTAAGCGGATAAGGAATTTACGGTCGATACGGCGAAGAAAATCAATGATGTCATCAGAAACAGTATCTCCGGCATTCAGGATAACTCCTCCATCTGCATTAATAAGGTCTTTTTGCAGTGTTTTGCCTACCAGAAGACGTTTTTGCTGATCGATAAAGTCGTTAACAGCTTTCTTTGCTGCAGAGTCTTCCTCAGCAACTGGCGCTGTGCTGATAGTCGTTTCTACTTCCTCAGCAGGCGCTGCCAATACTTCTTCCAACGCAGCATCTAGACTCATTGCCGCATCTGTTTCTTCAACTTCTTCTTCAGCAAGTGGCGCTGTCGGTTCTTGTACCAAGTCTTGAACTTCTGGCTCTTCTGCTGTCTCTACGACCGCTTCAGAAAACTCCAAGTCAGAAGCAGCAGCACCCAGACCTACAGCAGCCAAGGCCTCTGTCAAATCTGTCGCAGCTTCTTCTTTTACATCTACTTTTTCATCTACAACTGGCTCGAATACAGGTGCTTCAGCAACTACTTCCTCAATTTTTTCGGCAGGTTTTGCAGCTTCAGTCTCATGGAGCAGATCTGCTGCAGCCAGACGGCCCATCTCTACATCTGCTTCAAGATGAGGAGCTGCCTTTTTCTCATCGTTGAGAATGATGTACTCCTTACCAATCATCAAGATGCGTGATTTAGGAATCTGAATTTCCTCGCTGGCATCTTCAGAATTGACCACCAAGTAGCCAATTTCATTCTTTTCGTCAATATGATAGTCAACAACAGTTCCCACCTTGTTTCCATCAATGGTAATGACGATTTCATCAAAGATACTACCCTGTTTGTCGTTCAAGACCTTCAGGTCAGCTTCTTGTAACTCTTGAAAGACTGAGCTGTTTTCTACCATGACCGCGAAGTCACCGATACCTTGGATGTTCTTGCTAGAAAGCAAGGCAAAAGGCTGTTCAGACTGCTTTGACTTAATGACAAAAGTCAGATTGACCCCCTCGTCAACAAAGACTTCATGGACTTCACCCAGTCCCATCCCTTTTTCAATCTCAATGACAACGGTCCCTGTGATTGTTTTACAACTTTTCATAATTTCCCCTAAAACCCTTCTAATTGATTGCTATCAATTGTATGTTTATATAGTATTAATTTTTCCCGATTTTGTCCAGCATGTTGAACGCTTCTTGACGAAGATTCTGATCTGAGCTTCCTTGCACAATTTCCTGCAGGTAGCTAGTCGCTTCTAGAACTGCATTAGAAGCCAACAATTCCTGACTTTCCAGTAGAAGGAATTGGAAATAGACCTCTTTATCTCCCGCAGTTGCTGCAGCTGGACTTGCTTCTGCTGCTTCCTCAGCCTTGAGGATGTCAGTGATTTTCTGAAGCAAATCTTCTTCTGTCTCATCTGCAGCCGGAACGACCGGAGCAGCTTTGACTTGCGCTTCCTCAGCTTTGAGGATGTCAGCAATTCCCTTGAGCAAGTCTTCTTCTGTCTCATCTGCAACTGCTTCTTGAACAGGCCTAACCTGTGTCCAAACAGCGTCTTCAGAAACTGATTGAACAACAGTTGGTTCAACTGCTTCTTCAAACTCAAACGATTCCGCTGCAGGTGAGAAGTTGCTTTCTTCCTCCCAAGTTTCTGCCACTTCAGCAGTCAAATCTTCCTCTTCAGCCCCAAGCAAATCATGCTGAATCTGGCTGAGAATATCTTGATAACCCTGAATATCAGCGCGATCACGGCTAACCATAGACTCCTCAGAAGCAGAAAACTCTGGCTCTGCACTAGCTTGGCTGAAGACTGAGTCCCTCTGAGCCTCTGGCTCAGCTTTCTCCTCAGCAAAGAAGAGAGATTCTAAGCTGTTTGCTGCTCTCGACTCTTCCGCTCTAACTGGCTTGATATCTCCCGTAGCAGCAAAAACATCTTCAAGGCTGTTACCCCCTACTTCTTCTGCCACTGGCTGCTGAGCTTGTTCTTGGTCAGTGAAGAATTCTTCCTCATCTTGAGAAACAACACCTGTCACCTCAACCGCCTGCGGTCTGAAGTTGCCATAGCTAGACTCCGTATAGGACATCGGTCTAATCTTAGACAGAACAGCTGTCTCAAAGGCTGGATCATCAATATCTGTATAGCCTTGATTGCCGGCTGCATTTGCTTCCGTAGGCTGAATCAGAGAGTTGGCCACCTTAATCTTAGTAGAGCCCTTGCGATGATGAAGCAGAGACTGCAAAAATTCATCATTGGCCTTTTGTGCGCTGTGGTCCATACCCACCATACCGACCTCAGCTGCCGCTAGCTGACTGTTTGGCTCGTACTCTCCAAATGCAGGAGCTGTAGCCAAGTTATCAACAGGGTAGAGAGGTTTTACTTTCTCAAATCTTGTCATATCCTTTTTGATAGAACGGTCTGCTAGGGTGCGACCAGAAGCAGATGCTCTCTGCCTTGCCGGACTTTCCTCAGCCTGAACCCTTTCTTTACTTTCCTTTCTCATCCTACCGGTTGAAGCATTGGAGAAGTTCAAATCTCTAGCAGATGACAAGCCTGCGCTCGTCGCTTCCGCTTTCTTGTGTGAGCTCTTGGCATGCTTCTGGCTTCTGCTTCGCGCTGAAGCAGTTGCTCTCTTCTTGACTGGAGCTAGCTCCTGTGAAAAGAGCAGCACCATATAGACTGCCAAGGCCAAAGCACAGAGTCCAACAAAGGCTATGCCGGGAACTTGTTGAAAGAGGAATGGAGCACCAATCGCAAATAGCATGACCCATACTACGAGAAAAAGGCGCTTTATTAATGAAATCCTAGAAACAAATAAAATGCTAATCGTATGCAGCGCTATAAGCCCTGCTCCAAAAGGTAAAAAATATGCCATTTGAATATTTTCGACACCCCCCACTTTCTAAATGATATTAAACTTTTTCAATGCAAAACCAGTCTTGATTTTGTTTTTCCATAAACTCCATTAAAACCCAAAATAGACTCGGGCGTCTATTCTGAGTTTGCTTGTATTATACTTCAAATATCTCTATGTTTTAGTTTACTATAAATGCACCGTGAATACTAGTCTAATAACTTGGTTTTTAGCATTTTTTTAAGAAAAAATTTAGTCATGCTCTTGAAATTTTAAACCATAGACTTATTTGGTATTTTTTCAAAGTGTTTTAGCTAACTACCAAGTTATTCACAGATAGGTTGTCCAGCTTCATAGTCGTTTCAGGGCTTTCTTCGCTCGGAGTTTCAAAGTAGTAACCCACAATAGTCATTGGATAGCTGAATCCTGGAATGTTTTCAGGATCGAAGCTAACTTCGCGCCAGCCAGTCCAGCTGTTGGGACGAATGACGTGAAGATAAATCTTCTGACCACTGGCATTTTTGACAATCAAGCCAATCTTACCAGCCCATTGATTAGACAGAGATAGAGAGAAGCTTATAGAATCAGGCTTATTGTTCAAGGATACATACGGTGCTGCAAATTCCATTTCATACATGGTAGAAGACTTGGTTGCTGGAATCTTAACCACGTTTGAACCTGAACCCTCAAGGAAGTCCGTGTTATCAACCGTCACATCATACTGATTGCTACTACCTGACTGAGTCAACTTAAGAGGTGACTCGAAGCGATAGATTGTTGATGAATTGTAATAAGCTGACAAACCATTGTTCTGACTGGACAGATTGCTGAGTTGCTCCAGATAAGATGGAGCTAGATTGCTGAGTTGCTCCAGATAAGACGAAGCTAGATTTGTATTGTTTTTAGCAGTCGCACTGCTAGTTGTATTGGTTGTTGCGGCCCCCAAAGTGCTATTGTTCCCACTCGCATCCGTGCCGTTACTAGACGATACCACTTTCATGAAGGGTTTCTGCCAAGCTGGAGCAGCAAACGGGGACTCCCAGTTAGCAAACTGAATCGGGGTCTTATCGACATTGCTCTCTGGAGTCACATAGCGCTCAACATCTTTTACTTGATAGAAGCGCAGTTTGATTTTACCGGTAGCTAGCTCTGGATTCCTATTCTCCTCGATAGAAGACCAACTTGTCTTTTCACCTAGTTCTAGCTCGCTGGAAACGATTTTTTGTTGATTTCCATCGATTAATTCTAAGAGTTTTAAAACTTGCGTATAAGTTCCTTCGAATTCAATGTCCGCTGTCATCTGAGTAATATTGGAATTGTTGTACTTACCGTTTCCTGGAGTCGCTGTACTAGCCGCAGTTGTCGTTGCAGTATTGGCATCTGATGAAGAGCTGCTGCTAGATGAGGACGATGTACCAGACGAGCTAGAGGTCGTACTGGATGACGATGATGTTCCACTGGAACTTGAGCTGCCAGTCGTATCAGAAGAGTTGGAGTTTTGACCATTAGATGAGGTCGCAGCTAATCCCTCCTGCTGGAGTTCCAACTCTTTGCTTTCAGTATAGTTGACAGACTTGAATTTAATGCCGCTTTCTCTGACCAATTTGTCAATCAAGAAAATGAACTCCCCTTGATTGGTTGTACCATAGTATTTTTTAGCTTGATCCAGAGTCTTGGCATTCAGAGTTTTGAGCTGCTTGGTAAGAGACTTCTTTTGACTAATCTTGGCATTCTTGCCATCCAGCTCTGTCATAATTGTTGCGTGTTCTTCATTCAGCTGAGCCATCCGAGTATATGAATTTGATACTAGATATCCCCCACCAGCAAGTACCGCTACTCCTCCGACACAGGCCAACAATTTCTTGTCACGCTCATTCAAATTACTCAGGAGTTTTTTCTTTTCTTTCTCATTTTTGTTCTTCATTGAAATCTACATCCTTCGTCAAAATTTTAATGTTAAACTCATAAATTGAATTATTATCTTTTTCCTCGCGAGTAATCTTATCCACAAAAATATGGTTAAATTTCTCAGACTTACGAAGCTCTTCTTCAAACTTAGCGATGGAAAGTTGCTCTTTGGCAGAGCCATTGATTTCTACACTGTCGTTATTAATCTTGATATCGTCAAAGACCAAGTCCCGTGTCACATTTTTATTGAGGAAGTCCATAAAGGCTTTGTTTACTCGGTGCAGGCGGCGGAAGTCGCCTTCCAAGCTGCCAAAGAGAAGTTCGTCATTCTTGACCGTTACAATCTTGTCTTCTGTCTCCGAGATAGCTTTCAGCTCTTGAGCCATCTCTGGACTCTTAAGTGTCTGCTCCGCTCGGTCAATCTCGCCCTGGAGGTGCATAGCGCTAAACTGGAAGAAGCCAATCAGCACAATCATAATCGCTGCAATCCCAGCAAAAGCGGAAATAGCAGCAAGTTTCAGTGGACTGGTTTTAGCCGGTGCCACATGATATTTTGAAAAGTAGTTTAAATCTCTCCGCATTAGTTTGCTCTCCTAATCAACATGGCTGTAGCCGGAATGAACTCCGCATTAAACTCGGCAGAACCTTCCCACAGTACATTCTCATAATCTACGTTATCAATCGAGATGAATTCCCGATTCATGTTCTGCTTCAAAATAGATGCCAACTGCCAGCAGATATCCTGGTCACCAAAGACGTAGAAACTATCAATGTTGAGACCAGTCGATCCACTAAAGAAGTTTTCAGTATTGAGAATGTGGTTCTTAGCATCAGCCACCCACTCATCCAAGGCCCTCTTCAAGAGACCTGTGTCCAGATCATCTGAAGCAACTGCTGGAAGCTTCTGCAAAAGACTAGCATCGTCTGCATAGCTCAGGATGTCCTTGTAACCACGGTTGAGATAGTTACTGGTCACAAACTTGCCTTCTGAGTAGAGATAAACACCGATGAAGCTCTTGCTCAGATGTACCATGCCGACATTTTCCTTGGTCAGCTTCTTGGCACGATTGTTAACCGCCTGAACGCGTTCCAGCCATTTTTCAAAGGTATTAGACTGAAGGTCAAAGACATAGGGTGTCAGCTTCAGATTATTAGCCAAGCCCAAGTATTGCTCTACCACACCTTTTGGCACAGCATAGACCATGAGTGAGCGAGTATCTTCATCAAGCGGAAAGGCTGAATTAGACTCTTGCTCTTGGAACTGGATTACATAAGAAGTCGGATCAATATCCAGATATTGCTGAAGCTCGTAAGATACCAAGCCCTCAATATCCTCATCATTCTGCACACTAGCTGCCACATCAACCGAACGGGCAATGATATTGGTATTGCCCAGAGCAAAGAAAGCATACTTAGCAGTGATCGCATGCTGCTCCATCAGGTCGCTGATAATATTTTTGAGAGTAATCGGGTCGATAATCTCACTATTCAATACAACACCTTCTGGCAGATTGGCAGAAGCCATCTTGATAATCTCCAACTCATTGCGCTTCTGTCTAGCAACAACCAGATAGACTGATTCGTCAGTGAAGTCAATGGCCATCAGATTGCCCTTGATTGGCTTACCAAACATAGTGTAAGGTGCATGCATTCTAGTGACCGGTTGGCTCGCCGCACCACTGCCTTTCTTAGCAAAGAGCGAACGATTACCAGACTTAGCAGGCATATCATCACTGCCACTATTCTTAGAAAAGAGCGGCTTGTTGAGCTTGGTTAAGAAGCTCCCTTTTGCCGTTGACTTTTCCTCATCGTCAAAGTCTTCTTGACGATCTGACTTAATCTGAACCCCTTGAATAGACAAGTGTTCTTTATGTTTCCCTTTTGATGAGAAGAGCGGTTTATTTAATTTTCCTAAAAATGAGCCTTTTTTCTCATTATCTTCTTCGTCCAGAGCTCTTCTGCGCCCCTTGGACGAAAACATATTTTTTGCCATAATCTCCTAATCTCCCTTATTTTTCCTAAAAACTATTTCCCTATTAGCTTGCCTTATACTTATCGCGGAAGTATTCAGTTAGCTTATTTATATCCGGATTCTCTAAAGCTGCTGTATAAATAGCAAACTCATTAATGTAAGTATTACCGCTAAAAATGACCTTACCACTGCTAAAGTTATGAGTCACTTGAGTACTGCTTAGTCTTATGTTCTCGGTATGTACTAACTCACCATTAACGAAAACTTCTATAACTAGACTTGTGTTGTTCACTACAGCACTCCGCACTTGGATAGAATTATCTTTGTTATAATCTATCCTCACTGATGATGGTTGCTGACCCCCACTGTTATCTACGCTTTTATCTGTTTTAATAAAATCTAATCTACCATCTGCCTCTAGATTAATACCCCAAGACAAAGTGTTGTCTAACTGATAAGTCAGAATTTTCCCTGACTGCTGACGATTTCCAAGCAGGATAGATGTTGTCAGACCATTGCTAAAGTCTCTCGTAAATCCCATTTCCTTTTTATCGTTTGGTTTATCACTAAGAGCAATGAATTGACGTGGCTGTTTAATAGCTTCCTCATAGTAGCTCAACACCGGATAGATTCCAACATACGGCTGATTTGGCTTGGCGTGATTTTGAATGTCAGTATCTGTATGAGAGACTCCATCAGAAGGTAAAAGAGATTTACTTCCATCCCCATTCTTCTGCAAAATCAAATCAGCATCCGTATGAACCTCTAAATTATTAGTGACAGGAAGTCCCATTACCCAAATACGTTTTTCAGCCTCTTGGTACTCGCCAACACGCCCGAAAGAGTTAATAGCTCTTGCCGCATAAGTTAAATACTTCCCTCGCATACTATCAGTAATAGTGAACTTGCCATTGGATAAATTAGGTTTTAGAGTAAAATCACCCGGCATACTTGGAAAGACAATGCGAGAATTGTTACTTGCGATTCTATTCCCTGGTGTACCAATAGGAACAAGGCGTTCCCCGTCTTTTTCAATGTTTCTATCACCTTCAAACCAGCCAGATTCAAGATGAATTTTAGATTTGTTATTTTGCTGTCCCTGATTCAGACTTGCTTCTCCTTCTGGAGCATCTTCTCCAACATAGTAGAACCCCTTTGAGTCTTTAAGTCTAACAGATAGGTCAGTTGGGATATCGAGGACACTTTCCTTGGCATTAGCTACAAAAAGACGAAGAACTTTCTTTTTATCATCATAAGAGAGGGTCTGACCTTTGACAGGTATGGACCGAGAAGCCTCGTTTCCCTTCCGATAGACAAAGTTTTCTGTCTCTGTTCCGTGGCCACCTTCTCGCTTAATCTGAGATAGTCTCTTCTCAAAGGACTCCTGTGCATCAAAGTTTTCAATATTTTGACCACGCTGACGCATAATAGATTGATAACCCGTTGAGAAGAAGGCCAATAACGAAACAGTAACGACAGACAGAATAATCAAGGATATCAGAACTTCCACAAGGGTCACACCCTTTCTCTTTTGTAAAAAGTGCTGTTTCATATTTCCTCCTTACTACGGTCCATTTACAAACCACAAATCTTGCTCCACTTGCTTTTTGATATCAGCAAATGTCTGCTCAAGCTGCTTATCATCTGATACATCTGTATAACTAGTTTCTGGAACCCCTTCCTTTATAGCCGAGGTTAACTCTTCTCCTTTTACTTTATCATTTTTATCAGCCGAGAAACCAATAACATTAATTCTTTTAATTCCTTTTCCAAATTTTTTCGAAACCTCACTAGAATATTTTATAGCCCGACTCACTTCCGGCTCAGGAGTCCCAGGAGCAAAACCAGCGTTATTCCGTGTCGAATGGAACCCTGTTGATAAATCATATTCCCAATTATAGAAATAAGAACGAGACACAAATCCTAATCCATCTTTATCTATCCCTCTGAGTTCAATCTTATTTCCCCGATAATTATACCTAGGATCAACAGTATAAGCAGTAGGAACTCCATCCGTCAAAAGAACTACATATTTGAGCTGGGCTGCATTATTTTGAAGACTGACCATTCCATAACGAAGACCATCACCTGGATTAGTTGCATGTTCTGGATTCAGATTATCAATAGCCCTATTAATAGGGGTCAAACCTTTATCCAACTCAAGAAAATCTTGCTGTACAAAGCTAGCATGAGAATTAAACTGAACAAGATTGACACTGACATTCCCAACCGGTTGAAGATCTGCCATCATTTTCTTAGCTTTATCTTTCAAGATACTAATTCGGCTTTTATTTTTCAGTGGATCGTCAGACTCAGAATTTACTGTTTCTGAACCGTTTAGACTGAACTTCATGGAACCAGAAGCATCAAAGACAAAACTGATTGCTACGTTAGCTTGACCTTCGATTGGATCGTCACGATAAGCCAGAGCTATGCCTCTTTTCCCTTTAGCAACCTTAGAAAACACTTGCTTAGTATTAAGAGCTGACATAGCTGTGTGTATACTCAGCTGATTTTGAGAACCTGCGTATTTCCCTTTCAGTTCATAAGAAACCAGACGATTATCCTTATAGTCATCATTTTTCTTGAAATCTAACTCCATTTTCAAATCATAGAGTGATTTTGTTCCTAGCTCCCTGATTATCCAATCGTTATTTGCTTTATCCCATATATAGTTGAGAATTTTTTTTCCATCCTCAGAAAGCCCAACATAACTCCAGCCTTTAGTAAATTTTGATTTATTGCCATATTTAGAGTCATCAAGGATGAAAATCGCTGTAGATTTACTGATAGTTCTATCCACATATTGCATGGAAGTTCTCATATCTGCCTGAATGGATGCTTCTTGTTGAATCAGCTTTCGGCTTGTGAACATGGTATTAAAGATAACTCCCACAATCAGCAGAACCATTGAAGTCAGCATGATGCTAACCATCAACTCGACCAGAGTGAAACCTTTTTTTAATTTGCTCATCTGCTCTCCTTTATTCATTTGTAACTAATCGCCCCTTTTCTGAACGAATCCCACTGGTAGCCCATTTAAAAACGACTGTGTGCTCATAATAACTTTTACTTCCAGTAAGATAGGATTTGGAAACTATTGTAATATAATAATTCTCGCTTCCACTAGTAGCCCCTTCAAAAGATCCATTGATTTCAATCTCTGCTTTGGCGCCATCCTTAAAAGTGTGAGTTGACTTGATTGGCTCCCTAGATCTATTTCGACTTTCAGCTCGAGATCCAAATTCATTATAAAGAATTTTTCCGCCTTCATCGCCAAAATAAGCTCCTAGAGCTAGCTGAGAACCTGAAGTCGCTGCATACTTTGCTTTCATATAACTATACATACGTTGAGTCTGCACCTGCCCCGTGTCCACGATAGAAGCCATAATACCTAGCATAGCCACCAATAGTACAATGGTCACAATAACCATAGGCAGGGTTGAGCCTTGTCTTTTTTTTCCTTTCATGGATAATTTCTCCTAGTTTTCTCTTTTGATATTGCCAAAATAGTTGTCATCGTCTGACAACTACTTTGGTAATATCCGACTGCCTTGGCAGTCGGAATAGAGACTTTCTCTAATTTTCTATTACTAGCTAGCGCTATTAGTTCTCCAGTCAAATTCCCAAGTAATAGGCTTCCCACCACTAGCAGGCGTATAAGTCGAAATCAGCTTATGACTCGTCTTATTAACCTCATGAGCAATCTTGCCATTATCCGCTGCGAGAGTCTTAGAAAGCTCTCCTGAACCCTGAGATTCTTTGGCTATATACGGCTTGAGTGCATCAAGATCTGGCACATCAGCCGTTTCTGGTTCGACTTGCGAGCCAATATAGGACTGTACAGCCTGAACCAGCTGACGATGTTCCGACTGGATACGTGCCTTGCGAGCAGTGTCTTGGAAAGAAACAAGAGAAGGAATAGCGACTGCTGCGAGAACTGCGATAATAATAATCACCACAATCAACTCAACCAAGGTAAAGCCTTTACCTTTTTTCTTCAAGCCCTGATGGAACTTTTGCAGTTTCTTTAGCATTCGTTGATGTTCTCCCTATTTTTACATCTAACTTTTTATTATTGTGAATTACTGTTAGACTTCCAGTCATAGGTCCAAGTCTTAGCTGTTCCACCACTCTTTGGAGTGTAGGTAGAAACCAGCTGATTGCCACTGATTACGTGAGCTGGACCGTTATTTGCTCCATCTTTAGCAAGAGTATCGGCAAGAGCACCTTTACCTTGAGAGTTTTTCGCAATGTAAGGGCGCAATTTCTCAAGAGTTGGTGCTTCAGAAGGATTTTCAGGATCTACTTGAGAACCTAGATAAGATTGAATAGCTGATACCAACTGACGATGTTCTGTTTCGATACGGCTCTTACGCGCACTGTCTTGGAATCCTGTGATAGCTGGAATAGCTACCGCTGCCAAAACAGCAATGATAATGATTACGACAATCAACTCAACCAAGGTAAAACCTTTACCTTTTTTCTTCAAGTCCTGACGGAACTTTTGCAATTTGTTTAACATTTTGAATAGATCTCCTATTTTTCTTGATTAATGTATCTTACTTCTTTGTAAGTATCCCAAAGGTAGGGTTTTACTAGACTTTGAGATAACATCTTCAATTACAACGCTAGTTTTTAATTTCCCACCGTTAAGCGGAAAATTCGCTAGATAAATTAAGGCGTTGCGGTTGCAGCACTATTTTCTTTCCAGTCATAAGTCCAATTCTTAGCCGTTCCACCACTTGCTGGAGTATAAGTCGAAATCAACTTGTTACCAGTAATTACGTGAGCAGGATGCTTGTCTTTCCCGTCAGTAGCAAGAGTGTCGGCAAGAGTACCTTTACCTTGAGAGTTTTTCGCAATGTAAGGGCGCAATTTCTCAAGAGTTGGTGCTTCAGAAGGATTTTCAGGATCTACTTGAGAACCTAGATAAGATTGAATAGCTGATACCAACTGACGATGTTCTGTTTCGATACGGCTCTTACGCGCACTGTCTTGGAATCCTGTGATAGCTGGAATAGCTACCGCTGCCAAAACAGCAATGATAATGATTACGACAATCAACTCAACCAAGGTAAAACCTTTACCTTTTTTCTTCAAGTCCTGACGGAACTTTTGCAATTTGTTTAACATTTTGAATAGATCTCCTATTTTTTCATAATTTTTACTATTTCCGCCCACAGGGGCATTCGTTTTGTTCCTAGCTGGGAGACCCCACAAACTCCCAGCATCCGAACGGTTTTCCTAACGTTTTGTGCAGAGCAATTACTCTGCGAATCCTAACTTTTTCTTTAATAATTTTTATTGATTTGCTTCAGCGCCCTGTTGAACAGCATTAGCGATTTCAAACATTGGCAACATAACAGAGGCAACGATTCCTCCAATGATGACCCCCATGAAGATGATCATGGCTGGCTCCAATAGTGAGAGCAATTGCTTAATAGCTGCTTCAAGCTCTTCTTCATAAAAATCTGATGTTTTATTGAGCATGGACTCCAGAGACCCAGACTCCTCACCGATCTTGACCATCGAGAGCATCATTGGAGGGAAGAGACCTGTCGAGGTCAGCATACCTGTCAGGCGTTCCCCTTTTTGCAGACCTTCATTGGCGATTCTCAGCTTGTCAATAACAACAGCGTTATTGGTCGTTGCGGCAGCTGAATCAATAGCCTCTACCAGAGGGATACCCGCACTGGTAAGAGTAGCCAGGGTGCTGGCAAAACGAGCAGTAACAATCTTCTGCATCGGTCCTTTGACGACTGGCATCTTGAGCTTTAGCTGGTCCAGCTGGTAGCGTCCTGCCTCAGTACTGCGATAACGCAGGAATAGGAAGACTAGAAGCCCAACCCCTCCAAAGAGGATATACCAGTAAGATTGGACGAAGTTACTAGCTGCCAAGACGATACGTGTAGGCAAAGGTAATGCTACACCACTCTGCTCAAAGATTCCCGAGAAGTTAGGGATAACGACATAGAGCAAAACCAAGGTAGCAGCTACTGCCAGAAAGGCAAGGACTGCGGGATAGATCATAGCTCCACGAATCTGGCGACTGGTCTTGAGCTCCTTATTATAGTGCTCAGACATTCTTTCCAGTACCTCGTCCAGCTTACCAGTCTTTTCGCCGGCCTGCACCATACGGATCAAGAGGTCGGGAAAGAGACCATTTTGCTCGATTAGAGACTTGGACAGCTGATTCCCTTCCTTCAGGCCTTTACTGATAACCTTCAGACTTGCCTTCAAGTTTTTGGCATCTGTCTGCTGCTCTAAGATATCCACTGCATTGTTGAGCGGGATACCCGAGTTTAACATAACCGACATCTGCTTACAGAAGAGCGATATGTCCTTGAGCTTAATCTTCTTACTTTGGAAAAGGGTGATTTCCTTAGAGCCCATGACCTTTTCTTCGACACTGATTGGCTTACCTTTGAGACGGATCCGATTGACGGCGTCAGTCCGGTTGGGAGCGTCCACCTCTAGTGTGACGACCCCTTGCCTAGTGTCTAAGTATTTACAAACATATACTGTCATGCTCTAGTACCCCACTATTCCTAGTGATTTTTCGACTTGAGCACGATCCACTGAGTAGGACAACAGTGTTCTCTGATCGATGACATTGCGACGGTAGAGTCCCATGAGCGAAGTGTCCATGGTAATCATGCCTAGCTGAGCCCCCGTTTGGATTGGCGTCAGCAGCTGGTGGGTCTTCCCTTCGCGAATGAGGTTGCGAATAGCGGGTGTTCCCAGCATGATTTCAAAGGCAGCCACACGACCCTTGCCGGTCGCTGTACGCATAAGCTGCTGCGATACAACCCCTTCCATAACGGCTGAAAGCTGTACGCGGATTTGCTCCTGCTGCTCGGCTGGAAATACGTCGATAATCCGGTCCATGGTGTTTACGGCACCGACCGTGTGGAGAGTTGACAGGACTAAGTGACCTGTTTCCGCCGCACGCAGGGCGATTTCAATCGTTTCCTTATCCCGCATCTCACCGACTAGGATGACATCCGGGTCCTGACGAAGTGCACCGCGGAGGGCATTGCCGAAGCTCTGCGTATCCGCTCCCAGCTCACGCTGGTTGACCAAGCACTTATTATGCGTATGCATGTACTCGATCGGATCTTCAATCGTGATGATGTGTTCGTCCCGCAAGCTGTTCATGTAGTTGATCATGGTTGCCAGGGTCGTTGACTTTCCGCTTCCTGTTGGTCCGGTAACCAATATCAGCCCCCGGCGTTTCTCAGCTAGCTTTTTGATAACTGGTGGCAATCCCAGAGATTCCATAGATGGAATATCCTTGGGAATGACCCGCAAGGCAATCCCGCAGTTGTTTTTCTGCTTAAAGATATTGACCCGCAAGCGATAGCCATTATCGACCTCGTAGGCACAGTCCACTTCACCGACTTCTAAAAGATGAGCAATCTGCTTCTCATTTAAAATATGCTTGGTGAAGCGAACCGTGTCTTCGTTGGTCAAAATTGTATTGTTGAGTTGTGTTAACCTCCCGTGCAGACGCATGCTTGGCTCAGCGCCAACCGTGAAGTGGATATCTGATGCACCCGCTTCAATCGCCTGCTTAATTAACTCATCCAAATTCATCCTAAACTTCCCCTTCTAGACTAAAGGCAATCTTCATTGCTTCTTCAATCGTTGTAGTCCCCTGTTTTGCGATATCAATGGCCTCCTCCGCCAAGTCTCGCATACCATTTTTCTTAGCTTCTGCTCGAAGCTGTGACGTTGTTCCACCATCATTAATTAGTGATTTAATCTCCCTTGTCACTGCCATGATTTCGTGGATAGCTATACGTCCATAGTATCCCGTACCGCTGCAGTAGTTGCAGCCGCGTCCGCGATACAAGGTGTCTCCCTTGTGAATACCGATACCTGCATGTTCATTTGTTTCTACAGTATATTCAGTCTTACACTTAGGACAGATGCGCTTAATCAAGCGCTGTGCGATAATACCGACAGTCGCCGTTGAGACCAGATAAGGCTTGATGCCCATATCGACCAAACGGTTGACTGTACTAGCTGTGTCATTGGTGTGGATAGTCGAGAGAACGACGTGACCAGTGATAGCGGCACGAACCGCGATACTAGCTGTCTCTTCGTCCCGAATTTCCCCCAAGAGAACGATGTCCGGGTCCTGACGCAGGATACTTCTCAAACCACTCGCAAAGGTCAGTCCAGCTTTATTATTTACCTGAACTTGGTTGACTCCTTCCAATCGGTACTCAACCGGATCTTCAACAGTGATGATATTTTTTCCTACATCATTGAGCTCACGGAGCGCTGTGTAGAGAGTGGTTGTCTTTCCGCTTCCTGTAGGACCGGTCAGCAAGATAATGCCTTCTGGCGCCTTAAGAATATCTTCAAAGAGCTTCTGATTGGTTGGCGAGAATCCTAGCTCCTCTTTACTGAGGAGGGTTGCATTCCGGCTCAAAATCCGAATAACGATTTTTTCACCGAATACAGTAGGCAAGACTGAAACCCGCATGTCGACTTCTTTGCCGTCGATGGTTGTCTCAATCCGTCCATCCTGAGGAATCCGCCGCTCAGCGATGTCCAGACCACTCATGATCTTAATCCGTGTCGCAATGGCTGAGTGAGCATTGGCTTTCAACTGCATGTTTTCCACCAAGGTTCCGTCAACCCGGAAACGAACACGAACAACTTTTTCAAAGGGTTCAATATGGATATCGCTGGTCCGCGTCTTGATTGCCTGACTGATAATCGAGTCAATCAAACGTACAACCGGAGCGTTTTTGATTTCGAGATCTTCTTCGACGATCTCTTCATCCACATTAAAACCTTCGATTTCGGTCGCTGCCTGTTGGGCTTCTTCTCCTTTAGAATAGTATTGATCAATATATTTCTCAATATCATCCCGAAAAGTTACATAAGGTTCTACCGCCATCTTAGAAACGATTTTAACGTCATCTAGGGCGATATAGTTGCTTGGGTCTGCCATCGCAACTATTAATTTCGGTTCTTCATCCGCTTCTCCATCAGTGAAGGCAATCGGAATCAATCCATGACGTTTAGCAACTTTTTCTGAAACCTTCTCGACAGCTTCCTTTTCTATCACAAACTGTGATAGATTGACATGAGGTACACGGTAGTAGTAACTCATGACTTTCAGCATATCTTCTTCTGTCACATAGCCCTTGCTGATTAGATATCTCTCTAACTGCATGTTTGATTGTGGCATATCTTGAAGAATTTCTTCTTTTTGAGCTGCCGTTATCAGATTGAATTGAACCAATATAGCGATTAGTGCCATTTGTTTCTCCTGTCTGTGATTTTTTTGTAAAAATCCTTCAATTCTTTCTATGCGTTAATAGATAACAGCTTTCTTAAAAAAATCTCCCTCGCTTAAAGCTTCCTTTAAGGTTTCTTTAAGCTTTTTAAGTTAGGCTAGTACATGGAAAATTTACCAATAGAACCAAACTTAATGTTTTAAGTTAGATGCTTTGAGCAGTATCTCCATTTGATAAACCTAGCAAACAGTCCTTAAAATAATCCTAGGATTGATAAGGGGCGTTTTAGATTTGTCAAAAGGGGCGCAAAAAAGCAGATGCCAAAAACATTTGTTCTTGCGTTCTTAAATACTATACAAAGCAAGTTCTCTTGCAAAATTTCTCATGCTTTTAGATGCAGGTTAAACCGTGTGTGTGTGAAGTTGGTTTAACCCGAATCATCAAGCAGCCATTGCCATAAGATAAGGATTCTTGTCTTATGGTTTTTCTTTTTACCGATATGCATATTTTGGTAGGAAATGCTAGGAACAAAAGCTTTATTTGCTTTAAAAAACATTTACCTATCACAGTATATGACATAATTGACATCTTGTCAACAGGTTTGCCTCGAAAAAAATGATTACATTTAAAAAAATGTTTAATTTTGATAAAAGCTTGTTATATCAACGTTTCTAACGTTTTTTTAATGACTTATTTTCTTTCAAAGTTTAAAAAACAGCAAAATTTTTGAGGGAATTTCTCCCCTTTACTGCTTCTTTTTCAACCTTCAGATGGACAGTGTGACAGCATCTGTCTTCTTCTAATCGGTAGTCGATATGCTTAGGAAAGGCGCTTCAGGACAAGGCTTAGCAAGCTTTGCCTGTTTCTTCCTACTCAATAGTATATGCTAAAGAAAATGCATTGTCAATACATTTGCATTTTCTAAGAGGTAAAACCGCCCTAAAAATGCACAGAGTGTTTAGCTTGTCTATTTTTTATAGAAAAACCACAAAATCAAAAAGCTAGAATTTTCAGACAGGGAAATAGAGGAATTAAATAAGAAGAAAATCGTAAAAATAAAACCAGTTAAGTGATGAAAATTAGACTGCAAAACGAAAAAACAGCCCGAATATCGGACTGCAAAGATATAATTTACCGTAGTAATATTTAAATATGAGGTTTTAAATCGCCTTCTCCACCTATACACCACTCTTCATGCTCTTCCAAGCTGCTATCTGTCTGGATAGTGATTTTGGTAATACCGTAAGCTTGCAGTTCTTGACGCAGGGTGGTTTGGGTCTCGGCTAGATGCTCTGGATTTTCAAGACAGATATGGATCATGGCAAATTTTTCCAAACCGTCTGTGGTCCAGACATTGAGCTGGGTAATAGCCTGAACGTTTTCAACCGCCAGAATTTCCTGATAAAGCTGGCTCAAATCAATATCGCTTGGGATGTGATCCAGAAAGATCTTGATGTTTTCCCAGAACTTAGGCAGGGCCTTGCTGAGGATGAAGCCTGCAATGAGCAGGGAAAGCAGCGGATCAAGAAAATACCAGTCGGTAAAGCGCAAAACTATAGAGACCAGAATAACAGCCACCCAACCCAGAATATCCTCTAAGAAATGAAGACTGAGAATGGATTCATTATGACTGTGTCCATGCCCATGGCCCACGACCTTGCTGGCTGCTAAATTGACTATAATGGCAAAAATACCCAGCACCAGCATGCCGTCATAATTGACCTTTTCAGGTGCAAATACCTTGGGTACATTTTCGATAATCACCAAGGTAGATCCGACTAGCAAGATGACCGAGGTCAGCAGGGCTCCCAAAAGGCTGTAACGCTTGTAACCCAGAGTGTATTTCTTGTCTTCTTTTTTATTAGAAATTTTTTCAAAAAGGGTAGAAAGTCCGATGGCCATCGCGTCTCCTGTGTCGTGCACAGCATCGGCTAGTACAGCGCTGGAATTGAACATAAAGCCAAAGATAAACTCAAGAATGGCAAAGGAAAAGTTTAATAGAAAAGCAATAGTCATATTTTTACTAGATTTCACGGCAGCCTCCTTTCAGTTTGGCTAAATTTATAGTATAATGTAATCAAAACGGAACACCTTGTTCAGTTTTCTTCATCTTTATTATCCCTTATTCTCAGAAAGGAAACAAGAAGCAATTGAGGGGCTTTGTCTGTTACTGAACAATCCTGCTCTTTTGTTCCGAAATGCTATGGACAGACGAGTCAAGAAATCACGCGCAGCTATTTACCAAGCTTTTATCAGCCTGCTGCATCAAAAAAGCTATGAAAACATCACCGTGCAAGAAATCATCGACCTGGCAGACGTTGGCCGGTCGACTTTTTATGCCCATTTCGATACTAAGGAAGCCTTGCTAGAGGAGGTTTGCCAAGACCTCTTTCAGCATACCTTTCTTGAGCGCGACGACGGCAAGGATCTCTTTGAAGCAACCACGCATATTTTCCAGCATTTTCAAAAGAATCAGGACAAGATTGCAACCTTGCTGCTTTCGAAAAATATCTATTTCACCAACCGCTTAAAGATTGAGCTGGAAAACTATCTCTTTCCGATGATTCAGGAGCAGCTCCTGCAGAAAAAATCTCAGCTGCCAGAGCCCTTTCTAAGAAATTATGTGACTTCTACCTTTGTGGAGACGGTCAGCTGGTGGCTCCAGCAAAAGAAAACATTACCAGAAACAGTTATCAGCCAGTATTTTCTGGATTTGATGGACTGATTTTATTTTGATACTTATAATAGGAGGAAACTTAACTTTATGAAAAAGCAACATTCGAAATTTTTACTTCCAGGTATTCTGATGGTGGGGGTTGTCCTACGGGCGCCTTTTGCAGTGCTACCTGTTGTGCTGGGCGATATTGCTAAGGGACTGCAAGTTCCCGTCAACTCTCTGGGACTGCTGACTAGCCTGCCCTTGATCATGTTTGCCCTCTGCTCAGCCTTTTCCCCACGCCTAGCTCAAAAGGTCGGCCTGGAAAAGCTCTTTACCCTAGCCATGATTGTGCTGACTCTGGGCTCTTTTATTCGTATCTTTAACCTGCCCCTACTCTATGCAGGTACAATCATGCTAGGGGCTGCCATCGCTGTCTTAAATGTGCTCCTGCCTAATGTCATTCAGGCAAATCAGCCAGAGAAAATTGGATTTCTAACCACGCTCTATATCACTTCTATGGGACTGGCCATCTCAGTCATGTCTCCCTTGGCTGCGCCTATTGTCCGCTTAGCTGGCTGGAAAGGATTGATTCTCGTCCTGACCCTCATCTGCTTACTGGCCTGCTTAATCTGGCTGCCTAACAGCCGTCACAATCACAAGCTGACTAGTAAAAATCGTGAACAGCAAATGGGCTCTCCGCTAACAAATCCTAGAGTATGGGCTCTGATTGTTTTCGGTGGTCTGCAGTCTTTACTCTTTTATACGGCTATCACTTGGCTGCCGACTCTTGGCCAGTTGGCAGGACTTTCCGATGATGCTACTGGTTTCTTGGCCTCTGTCTTTTCCTTTATCAGCCTTCCTTTGGCCATGACGATACCTAGTCTGACAACGCGTCTATCCGCTAAAAAACGCTTGGGAATGATTGCTCTCTTTTCTGTAACTGGTATGGTTGGTCTAGGTATGCTACTGGTCAAGACAGACTCCTTTATCTACTGGCTCATCCTCAATCTGCTGATTGGTATGTCCGTCAGCGCCCTCTTCCCCTACCTCATGGTCACTTTCTCGCTCAAAACCAGTACTCCTGAACAAACCGCTCAGCTATCTGGCTTAGCCCAGACTGGTGGTTATATTCTGGCCGCCTTTGGTCCTAGCCTCTTTGGATATAGCTTTGATTTATTCCATTCCTGGACTCCAGCTATCCTCATTCTCATTGGCTTGGCTGCCATCGTGACACTAACACTCTTTTACATTGAGAAGTTTGACAAGATATAACAAAGACGAAAAACGCTTAGAAATCCTAAGCGTTTTTGCAATAGCTGAGGCACTCTTCTAGGTCCACATCTCGCTCTAGGTGCTCTGGTGTCCAAGGAATCAAGATATCCGGTTCAACTCCCTTGTCATTCATGCCCTTTCCTTGATCAATCCTAGTGTCACGTGAAGTAGGAAACAGGAGCTCATAGTCACCAAAATCCTTCACGCAGCAATTGGAATAATCTAGAATTCCCATAGTCGGACGCCCTAGAACCGTAACCTTGGGCATCTTTTTCATGGTATCAACAAAATTATCACCTGAAGATCCGCAGGTAACATCTGCTAGCACAAAGACTTTTTCAGGTTGAGCTAGACCTAGAACATCTGGTAGAAAGTTCTGATTGCTGTCTTCATTGCCATAAAGGACATACCCTTTCCCCCGATTTTCTTCTAGCTCTTTTAGAAATTCTTTGAGAATCTGGTGAGTTTCTGCTGACAAGTTTGGATCTTCTAAGAACTTTTGCATCAGTTGCTGACGCAAATCAACATTTCTATCAGTATAGAGAATCTCCATCCCATCATCGTTTGGCAAATCTAAGTCACTGAAGGCCTTTCCCTGAGGGAGAGTATATTTAAAAAGTGGATAATAAAGCGAGTCCGTCCCGCCATAATTGACTCGAACATCAATGATTAAATACTTGGCCTGCTCAATAGCTGCTTGACTGTCTGCATATAGCTGACTGATAGCTGCCTCATCCGTAAAATCTTCTAACTTAAGATAGACGACATCCTCAGAAAGGCTGCGCCATTCAAACTGCGGCGGCTTCTTTGGGTGGGCAGTCGGCTGAACATGCAGTTGTGCTTCCTTGCCATTGCGTACTACCGTAACTTCTCCGGCATGCTCCACAAAGTAAGCCCACTCCTTGTGCTGTCGCTCTGGTGTGGCACTGACAAAATAATCCTTGTGCTCTTGATAGACCTGAGGCAAGGCTTTCCCATCCAAGGCTAGAATCTGGTCTCCACGCTTCAGCCCCGTGTCACTATTTGCCTGCAGTACGTAGAGGCAGTCTTGGTAGTATCTCAGTTTAAAACCGGGCGTTTGCGTTTCCTTAAGTCCAAACCAAACATGAGACAAAATCCCAAAACTGGCTATATAACAATGCATCTGGTAAAGAAAGTCCTCTTGGCTCATCTGGTCTGTGATACGCGCTCGATATTCTTCGGGATTTGCACCCGTGATGTCTTTCTTTGTAGAAGAATCCTCTCGCATAATTTCTACGACTTGCTCAAAAATCTCTGTTTTCTTCATCTTTTACTCCTTCTTCCAGGTGTCCTCATCGTCCAGCAGACCTCGCTTAGGAATTTTTGAGACATGACGATTGCCGGCCACATAAAAGCCCAAGTGCTCCTCCCGCCAGGCATCTGTGCAAGTCACGCCAATCCGCGGACGACTAGCAATCTGATTGGGAGTCAGGTCATAGGCTAATTGCAGACTGGAGGTCGCTAAACTCTGTCCATCAAAGCGCTTATCAATCCCAGCATACTTGGTTAACTTGCCAGGGCCGTTAGCTAAAAGACGGCCATCCGGTAGCTCCAAGGCTCGAATCAGTATGGCTTCGGCCACATTTTCAGCCTTGGTCACCAGATTCAGCATCTGATGGCCATGAATCTGATAGATATACCAGTGACCAGCTGGCAGATACATGGATTCATTCTTAGGGGAGCGGCGCCCTCTAGCTGAATGACAGGCGCTGTCCTGACTTCCTAGATAGGCTTCTGTTTCGACAATCCGGCCTAACTTCTGGCCATTTAGAATCAGCTGCATACCTAGCAAAGCTCGCGCTGCTGCAACCGTATCTGCCTCGATTAGTTTCTGAAAATCTCTTGATAACATAGGTTGATTATAGCATGATTTCTCCATTTACAGAGGAAAAGAAATGTTGCAAAAATGTTATTTTTCTCCTTCTCATAAACTTGTTATTTGTTACAAAACGATTACAAGATAAATAGCCCAGAAAGCGCGAAAAAGCTTGTAGAATCTGTATGTTTTCTATTTATCGTAAATATAATTTGTAACATTTTTATTAATACAGTATGTTATTTATGTATCAATCCAGTTTTTCATTGCTTCAAATGAAATATTTGTTTAATATTATACTAGAAGGAGGGGTAAGATGAAAAAATTATCTAAAATTTCTTTATTTTTATTACCACTAATTGCACTTTTCTTTTTGGTAGCTTGCGGAAATTCTGCAGATAAGAAGACTGAAGAAAGCTCAAGTTCAAGCTCAAGCGTATCTTCTTCATCTAAAGCTAAGACAAGCTCTAGCAGCACATCTGAAGAAAGCGGCAGTGCCAAAGTCAATGTAAACGGCGGAGACGAAAGCGGCGATGCTTCTGTTGAAACTAACGGAGACGGTAGTGCTAATGTACAAACTGACAACGCTGGTGTTAGCGTAAATGAAGATGGCGTTCATGTTCAAGGCGGCGGTGTTGATGTTAAGGTCGGCAGCGATGGATCTGTCAATATCCAAACACCTTAATTGAAAAATATATTTCGATTATTATAAATCATAAAAACCGAGTTTTGCTCGGTTTTTTGAATTTTTCCTGTGCATTTCAAAAAACTTGTAAAACATTAAAAAGGCTTGTAAAAACTTATCCGTCGTGTTATACTCTATTCAAAAAAGCAAGGAGGGCCAAGCATGTACCAAGAACAACGCTTAACTGAAATCTTAGAGCTCTTGGCTGAGAAAAAACAGCTGTCAGCCAAGGATATGATTGAGCATTTTCATGTCTCTAAGGATACTATTCGGCGAGATTTTTCGATTTTGAGCGAGCGTAGGCTTGTACAGCGCACCCACGGAGGTATTATCCCGCTGGACACTAGCAGGCAAATCCCCTCCTTTAACGACCGCATCAACCAACTAAGTCAAGAAAAAAGGCTATTGCTCAGAAGGCCCACGACTTTCTCAAGCCGGGGCAAATAGCTTTCTTTGATGTCTCAACCATCGTTCTCCATCTGGCTCAGCGCATCAAGGAGCCTATGACAATCTACTCCCATTCTCTGGATAATGCAATCATGCTGAGCATTCAGGACAAAGTAGACTTTCACCTCTTAGGTGGGAAATTTTATCCCAAAAACCGATTCTACTACGCGCTCAATGAAGCAGAACTGCTGGAGCAGATTTCCTTTGACATTGCCTTTATCGGGGCAGCCAGTGTCTCTGATGGTCTAGTCAGCTTTGAAGACGAGTCTGATGCTCACCTTAAAAAACTGGCTTTGAAACACGCCAAGACTAAAATCCTGCTGGCCGAACAAGACAAGTGGCAGAAAGAGTCTAAGTACATCCTAGGTCCTGTCAGCGACTTTGACTACTGGATTACGGACCAAGAGCCCAGTCCTGAAGTCCAAAAACTGCTTGGAGACAAGGTTAAAATAATTTATTGAATCGATCCATTAGACACATAGGAGGACGACCCATGACAAAACAAGTAATTCGTCTAATTATCAGTGACATTGACGGCACGATTTTGGACGATCAGCACCAAGTGGATCCTAAGCTCAAGGATATGATTCCCTTGCTAAACCGAGAAAAAATCCCTTTCGTCCTCGCTTCTGCTCGCTCTCCTCTGGGTATGGAGCCGATTTCCCGTGAGCTGGGACTGGGAGATAATCCGCTGGCCTGCTACAATGGCGCTCTGGTCATCAAGGGCGACCCACAAGCTCATGAGACCATTATCGAGCACCCTCTGGATAAGGAAGAAATCCGCACTTTTCTGGAGTTGGTCAAGGCTGAATTTCCTAGCGTGGCCATCAATCTCTATTCCGGCAAGGATTGGATTGCCGATCGTTTTGATAAGTGGGTACAGATAGAGGCTGCTATTACAGGGGAGCAGCCGATGATTCAGAATGTACTAATGCCAGTACTAGATGCGCAAATGCCCGTCCACAAGCTACTTCTCATTGATCAAGCGCCTATCATCCAGAAACTCCATGACTACCTACATACCTTAGACTTTCCCAAGACAGCCTTCTATCTCTCTAAGGACAACTACATGGAAGTTACAGCCAAGCATGTCTCCAAGGAGCAAGCTTTGTACGAAATTGCCCAGCACTACCAAGTGCCTCTAGAGCAGGTCATGACAATCGGAGACAACTTCAATGATCTTCCTATGCTGCGCCTGGCTGGTCTCGGAGTCGCTATGGGTAACGCTCCTGAAGCAGTAAAAACCGAGGCAAAAGCCGTCACTAAAAGTAATAATGAGCATGGAGTCGCAGAAGCTATAGAAAAGTATGTTTTGATATAAGGCAAAAAATCTGCTCTTGAGCAGATTTTTTTATTGATGATAATCATAAGCCAGGCGAGGACTGCCATCAGCCACATAAATAATACCGCACTCCCTAAAGCCGTAGTTCAGGACAGCAGCCTGCATAGGCTGATTGTCCGCATGAGTATCAATTCGCAAATAGGGAATCTGCTGGCAGCAAAAATCAAAGACCTGACGGGATAGGCCTCTGACTTGCCCGTTCGAGGCGATGCGGTGAATGGTGCCGTAAGGCTCTGCAAAATACCAGCTGCCCTTTTCGATGACCTGATAGGTCGGGTCTTCTCCGATGATAAAGGCAAAGGTGCCGACCAGCTGCCCTTCTTCCTCGACAACAAAGGAGTGGCCAGCCACAATATCTTCCTCAATCAAACCCGCGCTGGGATAACCTCCATCCCACTGAGTCGGATTGCCCTGGTCTTTCATAAACTGACGGGCTACATCATAAATCGCCATAATGGCTGGGATATCTTCTGTTTGGGACAAACGAATCTTCATCTTTCCTCCTTTATAAAAATAAGGCTGGAAAATCCCAACCTTATTTGAATTCTTCTGGTTTGCCAGTATACTGAGACCATTCCTTAGTGAAGAAACGGTCATTGATCTGGTAGTTTGGCGCCGGCTGTGGATTGGCCACAAAAGGATCAACCGCCTTGTCAAAGGCCAGCCAGCCATTCCAGCCCATGTGAATAGTATCCTGCATGAAGTAAGGCTTATCGCCGTCCTTAGAAAAGTCAGCAATGTTGGTAAACCCCTGACTTTCCAGCTGGTAGCGAATCTTAGCCACCGTCCGCTGGTACATTTCAGGACTGAGTCCTGTATACTCCATCCACTTAGAATTGACCGGTGGAATGATGAAGATGACATTAGTCTTTGACTTGGCGAACTGGTCCAGAACCAGCTGCAAGTCGTTGTACTCAGGGGATTTTTCATAAGATTGCTTGGTTTGAAAACCTCTGAGTTTGGCAACCTTGCCGGCCAGACGGGTCTTGTAAAATTGATTGTCTATGCCGAATTGATTGTTATTGGTCTTCTTCTTGGCTTCTGCTGTAGCAATCTCTTCCAATGCTTTATAGGAGAAGGTGTCTGGCAGATCAGCCATATAAGGCAAAATTCGCTGGTCATAATTTTCATTGTTGAGGGCAGCAAAGTTGCTAAAAAAAGCATCTTGGTGCTCATTAAGATGAGCCATCATCTCAATATGGCGCTCTTCAAAGCTGCTCAGCTTTTTACCTTCAGACAGCTTCTGGACGCTCTCTGCCATAGCAACATCTGGATAAAGCTGCAGGAGGCGCTGGGCTGCATATTGCGCCGCCGCATCTCCCTGCTGCTGAGACAGATAAGCCGTCAGCTGATCGCTGTTGAAGTACTGCTGAAAGGCCGAAGCATCATAGCCGGTCTTGGTAAACCACTGGGGCGACACCACATAGACCGCCGTTTGTCCCTCCAACTCAGAAGACATCTGCTGCATACCAAAATACTGATTAAATGATGCTGCTCCACGCTGTCCTAGAAAATAAGGTCGATAGGAGCGGTCGTATTTCTCAGCTAGGACCGCTGGGTGCATGCTATCAAAGCGCAGCCATTCACTAGAGCCAAAGAAGGGAACAAAGCGCATCTTCTTATCGGTCAAGGCTGTCACCTTCTTGCTGCGGCTCTTGAAGTTTTCTGCTGTCAGGGTCACTGCCGAGCGCTTCTCTGCTTCTATATCATGCTTTTTATCAAGCGGATAGAAGAAAAAGAGCAAGGCAACCATGGCCATAGCGCAGAAAACCGGCCCCAGAATCAGCCAGAGTCGTTTAAGCATTGCGAAGCTCCGTCACGCCTTCAACGATTTTATTGGCTGTGTTCCAGTCATCGCGGCCAAACTCTGACACTGGCACGCGGATATCAAAACGGTTTTCCAGCTCAACAATCAGTTCGACCGTTCCCATACTGTCTAGGACACCAGCATCAAACAAATCCTCGTCCATCATGTCTGACACATCTTCCATAAATAGTTCTTCAATAATTTCAATTACTTCTGCTTTTATATCCATTTTTCTTCCTCATTCATTTTTATTTTTTAAACCAAAGCTCATTTAAAAATCCAGAAAAGATTAAAAATGAGAACATGACCGCGTGAAAGGTCACCACAATCCCCAAAGCTTGAGTCCATTTATTGTCTGGCAGAGGCGGAAGCCCCTTAGCCTTGCGCTCTTTGTTTAGCGTTTTCTTCTTGCGCAGCCAGGCATCATTGACCACCAAGCCAGCTCCATGAAAGAGACCGTAGGCGATATAGTACCAGGTCACACCATGCCAGAAGCCCATTATCAGCATGTTGATCAGATAGGCCACACTAGAGGTCGTGTTGCGGTTTTTAAAGACCTTATTGCGCATCAGGACCATGACCAGCCGCATAAAGACAAAGTCACGGAACCAAAAGGACAGACTCATGTGCCAGCGATTCCAGAATTCTTTCAAATCACGTGAGAGAAAAGGCTTATCAAAGTTGATAGGGCTCTTGATTCCCATGAGATTGGAAATAGCTAGCGCAAACATCGAATAACCGGCAAAGTCAAAGAAGAGATCCAGACCAAAGACATACATGACGCCCAGAGTTCCCAGATTAAAGAAACCGCCGGTATAGAGAGCGTAGGTCTTGACATGCCCCAGCAAGAGATGTCCAAAGATATGGGCTAGGATAAACTTATAAAGGAAGCCTAGCATGATATACTTGACAGACTGCTCCAGCATATCCAGCAGCTCATCGCGCTCGGGAATGTTCAAATAGTCTTCATTGAAACGCTTGAAACGATCAATGGGGCCGCTTGAAAAGGTCGGCATGAAGAGCAGGAAACGTAAGAACTCCCAGAGTGTGAACTCTGTCAGAACCCCATCGCGCATCTCAATCATCATCCCTACCGAGCGAAAGGTCAGATAGGAAATCCCCAAAAAGCCAAAGAGAGACTGATGGCCGCTGATCGCGGGCTCTACCTTGACAAGCACAAGCGGCAGAACCGCCAGCAAGGTATGCAGATAAAAGATCCACTTGCTGTCCCGCGACTGGCGATAAAGCTTGTATGAGTAAACCCAAACCGTCTGCCAGACGACATACCCTAGCAGAGCGCAAAGCTGCGCCAGACTAGAACCTGTCAGCATCAGGACGATAAAGACCAAGCTAACCAAGGCTTCATAAAGGGGGAAGCGTTTCTTAAAGAAAAGTCCAACAAAGATTGGCAGAACTGCTAGAACGATATAGACAAAGTAAACTGGATTGCCGTAGGGTTCCAAGTGAGGCAGCTGTTTCAAGAAATCCATCATCGCTTATTGACCTCGCTAATCAGCCCCTTGATATCAATCTTGCCATTTGGAGTCAGAGGCAGGGTCTCTCGATAGAGGAACTTGGACGGCATCATATAGGACATCATGATATCCTGCAGATCTTCCTTGATTGCCTTGGTAATATCGATTTCCCGCTCAAACTGCTCAGCCACACCGTCTTTGAGAATGACATAGGCCAGCAGATTTTGAACCTTGTGGTCCTTATTGTAGCGGGGCACAGCCACTGCAGATTCAACGTATTTCGATTTGTTCAGGTTCTGAGACACATCCTCCAGCTCAATACGGAAACCATTAAACTTGATCTGGAAGTCCATCCGGCCTCCGTAGAGCAGCAGGCCTTCATCTGTCATGGAGCCGACATCTCCCGTATGATAGGCTGGCAAACCTTCAAATTCAAAGAAGGCTTCAGCTGTCTTCTCAGGATTATTCAGATAGCCTTTGGATACGGCTGGACCGCAGACGATGATTTCTCCCTGCTGGCCATTCGGTACTTTCTGCCCTTCTTCGTCAATGACAAAGGTCGGAGAGTCCGCCTTGGTATAGCCAATCGGTAGGCGCTTGCAATTTTGCAACATCTCATCTGTCACTGCTACTGCAGACAGGGCCACTGTTGCCTCAGTCGGACCGTAAGCATTGATAATTCGAGCTTGAGGGAATCGATCGCGCAGCTTCCGAGCTGTCTTGACCGTCAACTCCTCGCCGTCAAAGTAGAAATGCGTCAGCTGAGGCAGCTTCTGGCTGTTAAAGTCATCCGACAGCAAGGCCATATCCGCGAAGGAAGGTGTCGACGTCCAGATAGCAATAGGCAGACTGAGAATCGTCTCAAACAGCTGCTTGAAATCCTGAGTCACAGCCGAAGGCAGGGCAAAAAGAGTCCCTCCCAAGGCCAAAGTCGGTGCCCAATACATGACCGACAAATCAAAAGAATAAGGCGGCTGAGCCAACATTTGAGGACGCTCCGGAGTCGCAAACTCCTTATCCGTAATCATCCAATTCGTAAAGCTGAGCAGATTATTATGGGAAATCTGCACTCCCTTAGGCTTGCCAGTCGTTCCCGATGTGAAAATGATGTAATAGTTGTCATCTCCCTGCACCGGATGGCTAAGCTCATAGGATGCTCCCTCTCTGAAGGCTGTCTGAACTTGCTCCGCACTGAAAATAGGAGCTGCTACATCTGCCAGCGGAAAATCATTGATGGCAATAATCAAGCTTGGCTCAGCAACTTCCACAATCGCTGCCACGCGCTCCAAGGCTGAATGACTGTCGATAGGGATGTAGGCATGACCAGACTTGGTCAAGGCCACAAAAGTAGCCAGCATTTCGTATTCCTGACCGCCAAAGACCACAACCGGAGACTTGTCAGGAAGTCCCAGACGGTCAATCTGAGCCGCCAGTGAATCAGAATCCTTCTTTAAATCACCATAAGTATGAACTTGACCTAAAATATCATAAACCGGAAAATCCGGCTGCACCTGAGCAAAATGCTCAATCGCTTCAATCATATCATGTATCACTTTATTTGACATTGTTTCCTACTCTCTCACATTAAAATTCATTATAGATAAAGCCACCCTGACCCTGACCTAGATAGCTAAAGAAATAAAGCAAGGCCAGAAAGATAACAAAATATAGTAGGGTTTGGCCCAAAAATTTATATAGGGTTTGATGTTTTTTCATTGATCTCTCTTATATTTTTAGTTAGACTTACACCATTTTACCATTTTATGGAAGATGTTTTCAACACAAAAGCTAAGGAAGATGTAAAGTTCTTGTAAGGAAGAAAGATACTTTGATGTGCCTTATAAACAGCCATTAAAAGACTTTTTCAAAAAATATATAAAAATTTTATATATTTTGCTTGACTTTTTCCCTAAGAGGTTGTAGACTATATATAGAAAGATTATATATAAATATTTTACACAAGGAGGTGGTCCTATGTCTTTCCCCACATCATCGGCTTTGATTGAGTTTCTCATCTTAGCCATCCTTGAAAAAGATGATTCCTACGGTTATGAAATCAGCCAGACGATCAAGCTGATTGCCAATATCAAAGAATCAACACTTTACCCTATTCTGAAGAAGCTGGAGCAAAATGACTGCCTCACGACTTATTCGCAGGAGTACCAAGGACGAAAACGAAAATACTATTCACTCACTGCCTACGGGCATGAACATTTACTCACTCTAAAAGAAGAGTGGCAAACTTATACCATGACCATCAGCGGTATCATAGAAGGGAGCATCCGTCATGACAAGAACCGAGTATCTAGCTGAGCTAGAAAAATATCTGAAAAAACTACCACGCAAGGACTACCAGGAAGCTATGGATTACTTCACGGAGTACTTCGACGAGGTAGGCCCAGAGGGCGAGGCGGCTGCTATTGCTGAGCTTGGTAGCCCTAAAGAAGCGGCCCACGAGATTATGCTAAATCTTTTGGACAAAAAAGTCGAGGAAGATAATCAAGACAGCAGTTCATCAAAAAACACTAAGAACATCGTCCAGATTGCTATCCTATCCATTTTGGCAGCACCCTTGGCTATTCCGCTCTTTATAGTAGCAGCTCTTTTGACTTTCGTTTTCTTCCTCTTAGTCTTTATCTTTGCCCTAGTCATGGCTATAGGTGCCTTTGCCCTCTTTATTTTTGGAATCAGCCTGATCTGGGACACTTTGACAGTGGGACTGACGACATCGATCTCGGCCTTCCTGTTCACTCTGGGGCTCAGTGTTCTAGCTCTGGGACTGTCCGGCATCTTCTACGCAGGCATTTCTCCTGTTACTCAGTTTGGCAAGGCCGGCTTTGTCAAACTAGCTCAACTTTTTGCAAAGAAAGGAGCACGTCATGGCTAACATCAAATTGAAAAAACCTCTTTTATCTGCAGCTATTTTAGCCTGCCTCTTTGGTGGAGCCCTGACAACGATCGGCTCCATTACAGGCGGTGTCAACGACTTGGTCAATTCTACCAAAAGCAAGGTAAAACTAACGAAAAAAGAAGAAAGTTTCTCTGATCTTTCTTCCCTAAATATTAATTTAGCAGCTAGAAACCTCGTCATCAGCGAATCTCCTGATGACAAGGCTCACTTGACCTATTACCAAAGCGACGGCAACTATCAGATTGACGGCAGCACACTTGGAAAAATAACAACAAGTTCTGAAAATGGAAACTTAAACATCAAGGAAGATGGTGCAGGCTCCTTCAACATAAGCTCTAGCATCTTCTCCTTCCACATAGGCACTGGCATCCGCTCCTTACTCAGCTTATTTGACCAAGAATCTCAGGGGAAGCGTACTGTGCAGCTTTCCCTGCCCAAGGGGACCAAGCTTGAGACATTCAGCGGCAGTTCGTCATTAGGAGATGTTACGCTGTCCAATCTATCAGCCAAAAATGCTGACTTCTCTCTATCTCAGGGCTCGTTGACTGTGAATGATGGCCAATTCGCATCTGGTAAATTTAAGAACTCTCTGGGAGAGATTACCATCAATAACAGTCAGATTAGCTCTGGAAAAATCATTAATTCTTCGGGTACCATCACTCTGAGCAACAGCCAGTTCGCATCTGGCGAAATATCAAACTCTCTGGGAGAGGTCAATCTAAACTCGAGCAAAATCTCCGACAGCACTCTGAAAATCTCAAGCGGCTCACTGAACTCTGAACAGTTGGAATTAGCTGGTACAATCTCTATCACTAATCAACTGGGCGATATTAATCTGCATCTGGTTTCTGGCAGTTTGTCGCAGCTATCCTTTGATCTGAAAACGGATCTAGGTGAAATTGACATCCCTAGTAGTATAAGTGTAGAGCACTCCAAAGGCCATGAACTTGGCGGCTCTGCCATCCGTAAAGTCGAAAATCCGACAACTACACTTACTGCCAGCGTCGAAAGCGGTAGCATTAAGCTCAGCGAATAAATCATAGAAAAGAATATATACAATCAGGGAGTCTTCAGCGGCTCCCTTTTTTTGATAAAAATTCCCGCACTGACCTAAGTTTGCTTTACAGGTCTTGGCCTTTGTGCTATGATATTCTATAAAAATTTATCATAAGGAGGTCCCTATGAAAAAACTCGCACCTGGTATGCACATTCGGGTCGTCAGCCCTTCGGCATCAATCGAACACATCGGTGGCTTTGAGGCCAATCTAGCCGCCAAGGAGCGCTTGGAAAAGCTAGGATTTACCGTGTCTTTTTCGGAGCATTATCTGGAAAATGATATTCTAGGCTCTGCCGCCATCGAAAGCCGGGTGGCAGACATCCATGCTGCCTTTTCGGATGACTCCGTTGATGCTATTCTGGCCACTATCGGCGGTTTCAACTGCAATGAACTCCTGCCCTATCTGGACTTTGAGTTGATTGCTAGAAATCCTAAGATTTTCTGCGGCTACTCAGACACAACAGCCTTGCTCAACGCTATCTATAGCAAGACCGGAATGAAAACCTACATGGGACCTTCCTACTCCAGCTTTAAGATGGAAGCCCTGCAGGAATATCAGACCGAGAGCTGGCTCAAAGCCATCAGCCAGACTTCTTATGAATTGACTCCTAGTGAAAAATGGGGCGACAATGCTTGGTATCTGCCCGATGCCCCACTGACCTTCCATGAGACGGAGTGGAAAGTCTATCATCACGGGCAAGCCCAAGCCACTATTATCGGCGGCAATCTCTCCACTTTCTCACTTCTGCGCGGCACCCCCTATGCCCCAACAGATGAAAACTATGTCCTCTTTGTTGAAGAGGCGGAGGAAGATGATTATGTGGAGTTTGACCGCAATCTAGCTGCTCTCCTTCAGGCCTATCCTAACCCGCAGGCTCTTCTCATCGGCCGCTTTCCAAAAGAATGCCAGATGACAGAGGAGCTGCTCCTTTATATCTTGGACAAACATCCAATTCTAAAAACGATTCCCGTCCTCTATGACTTGGACTTTGCTCATACTCAGCCACTCTTTACCATCACCATCGGTGCTCAAGTGACCGTGGATACAGAAAAATTATCTATCAGAATTGATGAATAGTAAGAAATCCTCATTCCAGCTGGAATGAGGATCCTTCTCTTTCATTAGGCACAATTTCATTGTTATCTCGTCAGCTTTTTTATCGCCCACCAAAACCGCCTTGGCCGCCTGGGGCACCGCCGCCACCGGGTCCACCAACGCCAGGTCCGTCGGCTGTGATTTCTGTCCGGCTTTCACCATTGACCGTGATGGTACCGCCAGTGTAGGTAGACGTTCCGTCAAAGTCAAAGGCAGATACCGTAGAAGTAATATCCAAGTTTCCTCCTGACATGATGACATCGCCGTTGGAGTCGATAGCATCGGTATCGCCTTCACCGACTTCAACCTTGATATCGCCACCGGTAATCTTAATAAAGATATCAGCTCCAGTTACGTCACTAGCTGCATTGATACCATCATCTGTCGCATAAAGGTCCAACTTGCCGCCGTTAATGGTAACATTGGTTCCTTCTAGAGCTTCTACACTCTTGGAAACTGTAATAGTCCCACCATCAATTAAAGCGATATTGCTAGCATGCAGACCATCATCACCTGCATTAATCGTGATGGTGCCGGACTGGATATAGAGATTCCCCAGAGAAGTATCTTCATCATTGTCCGCGTGGATGGCATCTTCTGTCGCTGTGATATCGATAGTAGCGTCCTTGATATTAATGGCTGAAACTGCTGACAGACCATGCTTAGCTGCTTTGATCGTATAAGTGCCACCTGTTACCCGCAAGGTCTGCTCAGATTTAATCGCTGTTTCATACTTGCCGTCAACTGTCAGGCTTCCAGAACCGTTGAGAGTCAGGTCAGAGTTACTATAGATAGCTGCATCTGCATCCGTATTACTGTGCTTAGATGAGTCTGAGATGGTGTTTTGGCTGCCGTCAGCCAGAGTTAGGCTTGTTTTACCCGCATTTTCTACTAGGATAGCCGCGTCTGTCCCGCTCATGGTTACGCCATTCAGAACGATTTGAACCTTGTCGCTATCACCTGCTTTGACGACAATCTGCACATTTCCACTCGTTCCGGAAACGACATAGGTCCCAGCCTTAGAGATTGTCACGGTAGAGCCGGAGACACTAGCGCCGTCACCAGAGGTCTTAGCACTAGAGCCACTCAGGCTGATGGTCGTCGCCTTGGACTCATCATAAGAAGCATCTGAGTCCTCTGAGGCAAAATAATCAGAAGTATTAGTCTTAGTCTGACTGGTACTGGTAGCATTAGCAGTCTGGTTGCTGCTTGAAGTTGTAGAGCTGCTGGCGTTTGAACTGCATGCTCCCAGCACTGCTGTCATCAAGACCAGTGGAATCATCAATTTAATTTTTTTAAGGGTTGATTTTGATTGTTTCATTTTTCTTTTCCTATCTATTTTATTTGCTGCTGATACAGTTTAACTTTTTGTAAGCAAAACCATATTTGGAGAAAGAGCTCGGAGACAGTTGGTAGCGATCCATCATCTCGCTCAGCCATACTGGACAATCCTCTGGAATCTTAACTTCCATAATCACGTGGTTGGCTGGCAGGAGATAATCTCCATGGCGACCGGCTAAGAGACTCAGATCATAAGGACGGTAGGTCAGGTCGTGATCAAAGGTAATCCGAATACGCTCGTCCTCAATTCCTTTCATAGAATAACGATTGTAGCCGATATACATCATAGGCTGAATATTGCCAAAATGCTGGGTCAGCCAGACCATTTCCGTATCTATCTGAAGGTCAGTCAGCTGACTATAATCACCGTCCAGATAGGCTTCTGCTGTCAGCAAATCTGCTGCAAGCCGGCGTTTGGTGACCAGATCTTCTGTCTTTTTTTGATTTCTAAAAAGACTTGACTATCCTCAGTCGGATGCTCTTGATAGGTCCGCAAGCGCATCTTCTCATCAAAGCAAGGATTTTCCAAGGACTCACGAATGAGCTGATAAGATGGCGTATCGTAGTAGAGATTGTTAATGGTCGAATAAGCTCGCTCATCCTCCACCAGATGTCCTTCAAACTCTAGCAATAAATCCAATAAGGTTTCCTTGGAAATGATGTATTTGGTTTCAAAGCGCTGAAAATGATGTTGAAAAAATTTTTCTGCCATGTGCTTCTCACCTCTCTATCTTTCTTGAATGTAATGCAATTTTAAAGATGAAAACTTAAAAGAAAGATAAAGAAAACTTAAAGAAAACAAAACATCTCCCTTTTCAGGAGATGTTGATGAGAGAAAAAGTAAAAGAATTACAGATAGACTTTTCATCTACATTTTTACAGATTCATAAAAGCACATGCCCTAAGCTAGCTGTTTTTTATCTGTTCGATAGACCAGAGTACCAAGCGCCATGAAAAGAACTAAAACAAAAGCAAGGAAGAGTACCTGACTACCAATTTGGCCGTTCATAGAAATCGTTTGGCGCAAGCCCGACACAGAATAGCTCATTGGCAGCCAAGGGTTGATAACTTGGAAAATCTTACTAGTCAGCTCCAGCGGATAGGTTCCTGCACTAGAAGCCAGCTGTAAAAGCAAGAGAATCAGAGAGGCAAAGGCGCCGAGCTTGCTATCCCAAGTAACCAAAGCGGTCACAAGAGCCATAAAGGTCATGCTGGCTAGGACAATCAAACCAAGGGTTGCCCACTCATGGTTAGCAGATAGGCCTATCAAGTGCACAGCACCATAGACCAAAACACCTGCCATGACGGAAATTACTCCATTTACCTCTATACGAGCCTTCAGCCAATCTCGTTTCGTCCTAGGTTCTTGACCCGATGGAAGTGTACTAAAGATGATGTTGGTTGAAATAGCCGCCACAAATAAAGCTACTGAAATCATATAAGGCGCCATCCCAATGCCGTTTTTCTCTACCTTATTCTCATCTGTCTTGCTCAGCGTCAAAGGATCTGCTAGAGTTTTTGCATTGTCTTCCTTGGTTGAAACAGTTGACAATTTATCGCCTGCATCCGTGAGGCCATTGGACAAATCACTTGTTCCCACGGTAAGTTTAGAGAGATTATCTGTTAAAGCACTGCTGCCATCAGCCAGCTTTTCTGTGCCGCTCGCTAATTGATTGGTCCCATCTGCTAATTTCCCGAAACTAGAGGTCAATTCTGGTGATTTATCTGTTAATTGGGCAGCCCCATTTGCTAATTTTGTTGTATTTGCTAGCAAATCAGGGTTTTTACTTGCCAAAGCTGATGTTCCCTCAGATAGCTGACCAACTGCATTGGTATAACTTATCACCCCTTGTTCCAATTGTGTCGCGCCAGTCGTTAGTTTATCATTTAAGGTGTCTACACCTGCGACTAGTTGATTGGCTCCTCCGCTTGCTGAACCGAGGCCAGTACTCACCGTTGATAAGCCATTATAAAGGCCATTGATCATGCTAGCTGCCTGTGGCAGAACTTGATTTGATGCACCTTCTAACTGACTAAGTTTTGTTTGACTAGCGCCTTTTATCGTTTCAAGAGAAGCCCTCATTGTATCGATTTCTGATAAAATCGCCTGAGCAGATTGATCACTTCCTGCTTGACTAGCACTGACTGCTGCGTCAATCTCAGCCTTAGCCTCACTAGAAAGGCCTTGATAAGCGCTGGTCCCTTGGACACTTGCCAAAGCTGCGGCCTTGGCATCTTGATTATTATTGATAATGGCCTGAGCGGATGCTGCTATGCTAGTCAGTGAAGCTTCAATGCTGTCTGTCGATACTGCTGAGTCACTTGCTGCAGCTTGAATACTAGCATTCAACTGAGTCAAACCAGTTGCTAAATCATTCACATTTTGCTGGTTGTTAGCTAAGGTGGTATCTACCGAGGACTTTAATGTAGCCAAGCCAGTATTCAGATTCGTCATACCTGTTGATAAGGCCTGAACTCCATCTCCTGACTGAGTGAGCTGTTGGACTCCACCCAATAAGTCTGCTGATCGACCCGACAGCTGATTTGCACCTGCGGCCACAGTACTTACACCATTTGCATAAGTGTGTATCCCGTTTGACAAACTACCCAGTCCAGACGATACTTGTGCAACACTCCCAGTATAAGTCTGTAGTCCTGTATTAAATTGAGCTGCACCGGACGATAATGTGCTCGTAGCTTGATTCAGAGTTCTTAAGTTATCTGCAATTGTCCGACTGCCTGAACCTAGTTGTTGACTGCCAGATGCTAATTGCTGAGCACCATCAGATGCCTTAACCAATCCCGTTTTTAGATCTCCCATATTCTTAAATATGGCGCTTGTATAAGTATCCGTCACATTTTGCGCCACCGTCTGCTTCAAAGAAGCCATGGCTGAATCACTCATCTTACCAGCAATAAAACTGTGGCCGCTAGATGTTTGATAGTCAATCTTCATTTGCTTAGGATTATCGGTCAAAATACTGGCTGCACGTTCAGATAAATCACTTGGAAGCGTCACAACCATATAGTAATCACCCTTTTCCAAACCATTTTGAGCATCTTCTTTACTGACGAAGTGAAAATCCAGATTTTTATTTTCCTTGAGGCTGGAAACAACATCCTTGCCTATAGACAAGGTCTTACCACTAGCAGTTACAGCTTTATCCTGATTGACGACCGCCACTGGCAAGTCCGATACCTTTCCATACGGATCCCACATGGAGCTCAAGAAAATAACATTATACAAGGCAGGAATCAAAGATACTCCTAACATCACAATGATAAAAGTCGGCTTTTTTAAAATAGCTTTCCATTCTCTTAACATGTCTACCTCCTAAAATTATACACAGTGTCCAAATTTCGATAAAATTGATTATACACCAATCGAAAATTATTACAAGTTTATTCTTTAAAAATTGGACACCGTGTCTAATTTTGTTTAAAAAGATTGTAGGGAAGAGGAATAAGTTCGTCCTACTGTCTTTAATCCCTAAATAATCTGTAGATAAAAAATATTTTTCCACTGGTAGCTACACAGAAAATCAGTATTATGTTAGAATGATAAGCGAGGTAAATGGAGTCAAGCATCGAGATCTTAACTTGACGGTACGGTTCCATATGAAACACTGCTGCCAGCAGATGCCTCATATCACAATAGCTCAAGTCAGATTGAGCATAGTAAAGAAAGGTTTAAGACAATGAAAAAGAGAACACTATTTAGCTTATTTTCTCTAGTTGCAGTACTATTTCTTCTGTCAGCCTGCCGTTTCCTTGTACCATCTAACTCAGAGTCTACCACTCGTCCTTCTAATTCAGATAAATCAGGAAAAAAAGTTAGTTTAAAGGATTCCTCAAGCTCATCAAAGCAATCTTCCAAAAGCAAAAGCAGCTCCTCTAGCAGCAGTAGTTCTTCCAGAAGTTCTAGTAAAGAAAATAGTAGTTCTAGTAAGGATATAGAAAAAACCACAGATGGTCTTCCAGAAGATGCCGATCATGCTAAGAAAGATAAGATTTATGCGACTGGCGATGCCAAGGTTTATTACCAATCCTATGAATCTGGGGGTTTTGAAGCTCAAATTCCTGAATTTAAAGGATATACCCAAGAAAAAGTTAAAAGTATTTTCGGCGAGCCAGAAAAAGTAAGCACCGACCTCGCTTCTGAATACGAAGCCTTCCAAAACAAAGAATTAGAAAATCTGAAGAGGCTGGTTCAAGAGCAAAAAATCAACACCGAACAAGCGCGTGCTTTCTTAGCAGGTGTAGTTGATATTTCTCAAGCATCAAGGTTACAAAATACCTATACGATTTACTCTTATAAAAATGAACAAATTTCTATTATCTTCTCGCAAGAGGGTGAGTTGCTTTACGTCACTCCCGACCCCGACTACCTCTACTTTAAATAATGCTCAAAACGAAGGCCAAGACTTTATTTTAAGTCTTGGCTTTATTATTTTACCAGTCTAAGAAACCTAATAAAATAAAATTTTGCCTATCTATGCCTATTTTCGGAATTTAACTCTTTTCCACTTGAAAAACATTTGATATAATAGTACATGGAGAAAAAGAAAAAGTAGTTTGCTATGATAGCTATTAGTTTGAAGAGCAGACTGAGGCTTAGCCTCAAAGGGAGATTTTATGTTAGAAAGCAATAAACGCCGAAAAACCAAGGCTATTATTGAGAGAGCCATGGTTTCACTACTGCATCAGCAGTCCTTCGACCATATCACTACTGTCCAGTTAGCTCAAGCTGCTGGCATCAGCCGTAGTAGTTTTTATACTCACTACAAGGATAAGTACGATATGATTGAACGTTATCAGCAAAACCTCTTTCATCAACTGGGGTATATTTTTGATAACAATCAGGAGGATATTCAAACTGCGATTACGGAGGTCTTTCAGTTCCTCCAGCTAGAGCCGCTTTTAGCTGCTCTTCTGACGGAAAACGGAACGAAAGAAATTCAAAATTTCCTGCGCCATAAGCTGCAGATGATGCTAGCTGATAGCCTTCAGGATCGCTTTAGCAATCGCATTTACAATCATTTTGAAAAAGAATACAGCCGGGTCTTTCTCGCTAATGCCTTCTTCGGCGTCTGCCAGATGTGGGTTTCCAGAGGAAAAAAAGAAAGTCCTGAACAAATAGCAGAATTTCTTTTGAAAATGCTGTAAGAAGCTGCTCGAATCCGATGGATCCTGGCTCTTCTGATATTTTGAAAAATTAAACAGGGTGTACAAAACCAAAAGAGGTTCTGTACACCCTGTTTTTATTATAATTTCATAGCCAACATATTGACTGTCATACCAGCTGCTGTTCCCATCAGAGCGATGGTGTCCCCTTCCTTGACTAGATTGCGCTCCAGAGCATAGCAGAGGGAAAAGGGCACTGCTACTGACACCATATTACCATAGTCTTGCACAATATTAAGGTATTTATCATCAGGAATACCCAAGCTGCGCATGACCATTGGCAGAGCACGACTCGCCTGATGCGGAATGATATAATCCAGGTCAGATAGGCTGAGACCACTCTTTTCTTTAAATTCTTTAAACATTTCCGGAATTTTTCTGGCAGAGAGCAAGAGAATCTTCTTACCATTCATGTCAAACATGTAGTGAGTCTTGGTAGCATCCGAATACTCCTTAGGCTGAAACGATGTCAAACCACCACGAATTTCTGTATCGTGAGCTCCCTCAGACCAGGTTCGCTGCAGGCTGGAGATGACCCCTCTCTCTTCCTCTGTTGCTTCAAAAATCAAAGCTGCTGCCCCGTCACTGAACAACTCAAAACTTTCTTTCTGATTGGGATTAAGCCCTAAACTTCCAACCTCACTGGACACGATGAGAATCCTTTGGTACTCACCAGCTTCCAACAAATGAGACATGAGACTCAAAGCAGAGATAAAGCTGGTGCAGGTCGTATTGATATCCATGGCTGGAATGGACAAGCCCTTGGCTACCAACTCATGAATCAGAGCCGCTGTACAAGGAATAGGCTGAACGCCCACTGCACTGGCTGACACGATACAATCGATGTCTTTGATTGTCAAGCCCGCTTGCTCTAGGGCTTTTTCAATCGCCTTAACCGCCATGGAAAGCTGGGTTTCTTCATTTTCCACCACCCGATATCGAGTCTGATCCTTAAAAGTCACGGTATTTCTAGGTAGATGCGTACCGTAACCAACTATCTTTATATGATTCTTTACTGCAGTCATATTAAACTCCTTCTTGTCAGACTTGGGGCTGCTCGGCAGCTGGGTAAACTGCCAAAGCGTTTTGCCACCAATTCATATGTTTCCCAAATTGGGGCATTCTTAAGCCCGATAGATGCGTTTCAACTTACGGCTTCTGTCCCGCTGATAATCTTCAAAAGAAATAGCCGGCATAAGAAAGCTTTTATCAGTCGCTAAGTTTTGAAACTGCTGGACAAGCTCGTTTTCTCGCTGCTGACTACGATGTTCGATAGCAATGGTCAGCGAACAATCCTGTTGCTGAGCTACCTGGTATTCTCCAATCCCATCAACTAAGAGCAGACAGCGGCGAATAAAGTCTGGAAAGACCTTAATCGGCTGACCTGCGGCATTTTCAAAAATAAAAATATCATCCGAGCGCCCCTCAATCCTATCAATCCGTGTAAAGACCGACCCGCAGGGGCAAGGTTCAGGATTTTCCACCAAGATATCATTCAGCTCATATTGAAAAATTGGCTGAGAAGTCCGCTTGAAATCCGTAATTATTGGATAAAAGCGTCTATCGTCCAAGTAGCGCTTATCTACATGGACAATATCTTCGTTTAGATGAAGATTCCCGTAGGAACAGCTACAGGCTAGGAAACCCTCGGTCGCTTGGTAGACCTGGTCCACCTTTTTCAGACCAAATCCTGTTTGAATCCTCTGCCGATCTGGCTCTTCCAAAATCTCTGCCACCGATATGACTTTGCTAGGCGCAATTTTCAAATTTCCTGCCTGGACTTGTTTAGCCAGCTCCAAGAGCATTGATGCTGGCGCTACCAAAATTGTCGGCTGGTAAGCATTCAAGCGCTCTACGTGCTCTTTGGCTCCCTGAAAAGTATCAAAATACTCCAGAGAAATCAAGCCTGAATTGACAGTCTGATAGAGTTGGTTGTCTGCCCGAAGAAAGAAGGCTATTTTGTGCCCAAAGAGTTTACCTTTAGGCAGCATCTTGGCCAAGATGGCAGCCGCCCACATACTGCGCTCCTCTTCAGTGGTGACAAACAAGCCTCGGTGACCGGATGTCCCAGAAGACAGGCCGACAGCGATTTCTCCTATCATGGGGCTGAAATCACGTGTCCGCTCGCTCTCCAGAGCCAGGGCTAACAACTCATCCCGATCCAGCCCCTGAGTATTGAGCTCATTGAAATGCTCCATCATAAAGGCCTTATTCATTTTAAAATCTGCTGGAATACCTGATTTGAAATAAGGTGATTCCTGCTGCAGAAATTCCCGATAGATTGCTAAAGCCTTGACTTGGTAGCTTTCCAGGGCCTGTCGATCTTTAAATCGATTCCCCCAGCGCATGACGCTAAAGGTTTTTAGAAATGTTCCTAGTTTCATACAAAATCTGCTCCGCTCTCTCGGCCGGATCATGACTGACTAGAACCTGATAGCCAACAGCAAGCAACTGCCGCAGCAAGGCCACACCAGCCATGTATTCTTCCTTGTTATCTTGGATCAGTGACGGCAAGAAACGCATCTGCTCCGTATGAGGCAACAGATCCACGCCCCAGCACAAATCAGCTCCGATAAACAGATGATAATCTGGCAAAAAGAGACAAGCTTGCCCAGCAGCATGGCCATCAACTGAGGCCAGATATAAACTGCCATCCCCAAACAAGTCAACTGTCTTGCGATAGAGGAATGCTGCTTGCACCTGCTGAGGTTCCACTACTTCCAACCGACTCTCAAAATCCTGCGGAAGAAATTCCTTGAAAATCAAATCCTTAAGCTTGGCATGTTGATAAGTTTTGAAGACGGTCTTGGTCAGAATGAAGCGGGCCTTGGGAAAGAAAGCGGCTCCGCCGATGTGATCTGGATGCAAGTGCGACAAGATGACATAAGAAATATCTTCTGGCGCAATTCCTTTTTGCTCAAGCAGACGATCTACACGCTCCTCTTCTGTCATATCAACAGGCGTTCCCAGACCATAAAGCCAGTATTTGAGATTGGGCTTCAGAATAGCTGGAGAATAGCCAGTGTCGTAGAGAATATAGCCTTTCTCACGATGCTTCAAGAGGAAAACGCCAGCTGGAAAAATCATTTTTTTCTTGGCAACTCCCTTAAACATCTGTTGCAAGTGACTGCTACAGCGCCCAGGGTGAAGATACTCAATTTTCTCGATAATGTTGGACATATTTTGCAATCCCTTCACTGATTGTCAACTTGGGTTGATAGCCCAAATCTCTTACTGCTGCTGATATATCCAGCGTTTGACTGTAACGCATTAAGTAATAAGTGTAAAGAGTCAGAGGAGGCTCTTTTTCAATGTTAAAAAAGCGATAAAAGCTTTCAAAGCCCTGTGCCAGAAATCCTAGAAAAGCAGCGGGCAACTTAACATAACGTTTACGAACCTGTAAACCTTCCAAAGCTTCATCCAGCATATCCTTGAAACTACGGGATTCTCCGTTGGTAATGTTGTAAACTTGTCCTTGCGCTTCTGGCATTTCCAAAGCCAGACGAACAGCCAAGGCCACATTTTCCACACAGGTCATGTCCATCATTTGCTGGCCATTTCTGATAAGTGGAATCGCCAGTTTTTGGCTCAAGCGCAGAATCCTAGGAAAGATACTGGTATCTCCAATACCAAAAAGCCCTCTAGGACGCAAGATAACCGATGGAACTTGAGGATAACTTCGGACAATCCGCTCAGCCATGAGCTTGCTTTTAATATAGAAATTCAGCTCATTCTCTTGAGGAGCAGCCTCTTCTTTAATAGCAAGTTGGTCACGCGCGGCAGCATAAACACTCGGAGAGGAAATATAGACCAGTCTTTGCACTCCAAAATGTCGGCAGGCTTCCATAACCAGTTTGGTTCCTACTACATTTGTCTGATAAAACTGCTCCCAGGGTCCCCAAATCGTTGAGAGAGCCCCAGCATGCACCACTGCATCCACTCCTTCGCAGGCTGCAAAAATTTCTTCTTCTCTGGTAAAATCTCCAGCAAAAAACTCTACTAAAGGACCTTCTAACTGCCGACCAGCCTTCAGATTACGACCAAAAGCCCGCACCTGATAGCCTTGTTCAGCCAGCTCTTCAACAACATACTTTCCTAGAAAGCCAGTCGCTCCTGTCACTAGAACCTTCATCGCTACTCCTTTCATACAATTTTCTGTTTGTGTCTTGTCCCCATTATACACCATTTCAGCAAATCTTCCGTAAAAAAGCTGGAAAAAATCTTTACAGAGTGTCTCATCTGATTAGATAGGAGCAGAAAGAAATCAGATAATTTTCCAAAACAGCTATCTCAATCCACTGACATTTTTTTAGTTGGAAATAGCTCTATTAGTTCACTGAGAATATTAAAAAAGAAGCCGGGAAACCGACTTCTGAACAAATACAAATTAAAGCATTTTGTTGTAGAATTCAACGATAAGTGCTTCGTTGATTTCTGGGTTGATTTCATCGCGTTCTGGCAAACGAGTCAATGAACCTTCCAATTTTTCAGCATCGAATGATACGAATGCTGGACGTCCAAGAGTTGCTTCAACAGCTTCAAGGATTGCTGGAACTTTCAATGATTTCTCACGAACTGAGATCACTTGACCTGGAGTTACGCGGTATGATGGGATATCAACGCGTTTTCCGTCAACAAGGATGTGACCGTGGTTTACGAATTGACGAGCTTGACGACGAGTAGTCGCAAGACCAAGACGGTAAACAACGTTATCCAAGCGACGCTCCAAGAGAAGCATGAAGTTGAAACCAAGAATTCCTTCTTTGATTTTTGAAGCTTGAACAAACAAGTTACGGAATTGTTTTTCACCTACACCGTAAGTGAAACGAAGTTTTTGCTTTTCAGCCAATTGTAAACCGTATTCTGACAATTTGCTGCGGTTGTTTGGTCCATGTTGACCAGGTACATAGTTGCGGCGAGCCAATTCTTTACCTGTACCAGTAAGAGAAAGACCCAAACGACGAGCTTGTTTCCAAGATGGTCCTGTATAACGTGACATAAAAATGTCCTCCTGTAAAATATTTTTGAGGAAATAGTCACTTAGAAAGCCCTGATTCGTGCAGAACATTTTCGCCCAAACAGCTAAGGCTACTTTTATAGCTGATGTTCTGTTGACGAGCTCCATGCTTTCCTGCTGCTATTTCACACAAGGGCTATTGTACCATGAATAAAGTCAAAAGTAAAGGGCCTCATACAAAAAGTATGTGTCTGAATTTTTGAGAAGATAAAAAAATAGCAGAAATTCAAGGAAATGATTTCTCATTTCCTCATCAATTTCTTATTCAATTTTTCACTTTCTCAAAACTCTAGACACTTACATACAAAAAATCAAGCACAGAGGCTTGATTTAAGTTGTTTCTTGAAAGCAAAGGAATTCAGGCAGTTGCTTCACACTCCCAAAATCTTCAAAATCTCCTGCTTGTATCGCAGCTTCTGCAATTCCTTATCCTCGCTGTCTGACCAGGTCAGCTGGAGATCTGCAACGATTTGCCCAGGTCGATTTTTCAGAATATAGATACGGTCACTGAGAGCCAGAGCTTCCTCGATGCTATGAGTGATAAGGAGAGTCGTCAGACCCAGCCTACGGTGAATATCCAGATACCAAGTGTGCAGCTCCATCTTGGTCAGCTCATCCAAGGCACTAAAGGCCTCGTCCAGAAGAAATAGCTTGTGGCCGAACATATAGGTTCGCAGCAGAGCCACGCGCTGCCGCATCCCCCCGCTCAGCTCATGTGGATACTTATCTGCCACATCAAAGAGCCCGAACTCCTTCAAAATCTGAGTTGCCTGCTCCGTCGCTTCCTTTTTGGATACTTTTTGGATTAGCAGGGGCAAGATGACATTGCCCAACACCGTCTTGTGCTCCAGCAGCAAGTCCTTCTGCAGCATATAACTCACCCGGCCCTTGGGATTTTCCTGCCCGTCTAGGACAATCCTGCCCGACTGGACCTCCAAAATCCCCGCAATCAGATTAAAGAGGGTCGTTTTCCCGACTCCGCTAGGTCCCAAAATCGCTACGACCTGACCTGCTTCTACCTGTAGGCTGATGTCTTTCAAAATCTGCTGCTCATCATAAGCATAGCTTACATTTTCAAGTTTAATTTCTGTCATTATTTTATATAATCGTTGCTAAATCCCTTGTCACTCAAGTCATTGTCCACGATACCTTTATCCTTGGCCCATTTGTAAAAGGCATTCCAGCGGCTAGCCTCAAACTGACCCCACTTTTCTTTATCTGATGCATATTGCTCAGACAGATATTTTTGAGAAGCCAAAACAAAATCACGCTTGTTTTTCAGCTCTGGCGCATGCTTGATTAAAATATCCGCTGCTTCTTCAGGGTGCTCCATGGCATATTGATAGCCCTTCTTGATAGCCTGCAGGACCTTTTTCGCCTCGTCCGGATTCTTCTTGAGATAGTCATTATTGGCAATGATGACTGGAGAATAATAGTCGAACTCTTTAACATAGTCCTTCATATAAAAGAAATTAGTGTCCATATCTTGCGTCTGAGCCATGATGCCGTCCCAGCCATGATAAATCCAGGCCGCATCAAACAAGCCATTTTCAATCGGCGTAATAGAGTTGGAATCGTTGTTGGGAACTTTTTCCACTTCATCAAACTGGCCGCCTTGGCTTTCAACCAAAGTTTTAAGCATGCCTAGCTCCACTGGATCATTCCAGGTGCCATATTTCTTCCCAGCTAGGTCCTTAGGTCCAGTAATCCCTGCAGACTTCTTGGAAATAATGCCCGAAGTATTGTGCTCTACAATAGCGGCAACAGCTGTGATTTCCGCACCCTTATCCAATTTTTTAGCCATAGAGTCCTGGAAATAAATTCCAAAAGGAGCCTTGCCGTTGATAATCAAATCCGAACTGCTATCTTCAGGCGGCAACTTGATATCCACATCCACGCCTGCTTCCTTGAAGTAGCCTTTTTCCTGAGCCACATAAAGGCCGGTATGATTGGTGTTAGGTGACCAGTCTAGGATAAAATCAATCTTTTTATCCTTCTTAGCTGACTCCGAGTCTGACTTACTGCAAGCCGCTAGACCAAAGATAGACACAGCAGCCAAGCCTGCCAGCAACACTTTATAACTTTTTTTCATCATTATCCTCTTTTCTTTCTTTGGAAAATAGCAGAGCTGAGCTCCTATTTCCACTTAATGACATATTTTTCACTGACAGCCACCAGCTTCATCCCCAGAAGACTGATAACCGAAACCAATATGATAATAGCAAACATGGTATCGTACTGGAAAAGTTTCTTAGACTGGATCATATAGACACCCAAGCCTTCAAAACCGCCCAGCCATTCAGAAACCACGGTCGTGATAAAGGCATAGGAAACACTGACGCGCAAGCCCGCATAGAAATAGGGCAGACTAGCTGGAATCTTAAAATGCCAGAGAATCTGCCAGCGATTGGCCTGCATAAGCTCAAAGAGAGTCAGAGTATCCCGGTCACAATGCCGAAAACCGTCCAGAATACTGATGATAATCGGAAAAGTCGTCGTCAGAATAATGAGCACAATCTTGGGCAAGATCCCATAACCCAGCCAGAGAACCAGAATTGGCGCCAAAGCAATGGTAGGAATCGTCTGCACCACGACCATCATGGGGTAAATCAGATCATTGAGCCAGCTCATGCTGTCCATGAGCACAGCTAATATACAGGCTAAGATGACGCCCAAGACTAAACCCAGCAAGGCTACTTTTAAGGTCGCCCAGCTATGACTTGCTAGAAATCCAGCATCTCTGATAAAGGCCTGACCGATTTCCAGAGGTGTCGGCAGGATAAACTTGGGCAAGAGCTTGAGCCAGCCCATGACCTGCCAGATGACAAGTACACCCAGCATACCTAAGAGACCGATTTGCTGCCGCATCAGCCTTTGTAGTGCTTTCATTAGAACGATTTCCCTCCCTTCCTGCATTTTTAGCGCTGCAATTCTTCAAGATATCATCATCGATAAAGATGATAAAAGAAAAGGCCTTTTCCATATATGGAAAAGGCGCACAAATACCAATATTTTCGGTATGATTCCTACGCTGGCATTACCCAGATCAGGTGCGGTCGAAGCTTACACTTCCTCTCAGACTGTACACAGACTCCCATATATAGGACTATGATAGCGCAATCATCAGCAAATGTCAAGGTTGGAGCTTGGACTCACTCCTTTTCAACGATAAGTGAAGCAAACGATCATCAATCAGTCAAACTTCCCCTTCGCAGCCAGCAAAGCCTCCATAGCCCTGATATTCTCAGTCTCACTTGTGGATAAAATGGTTTCAAAGCCCAGTTCAGCTGCCGTATCTAAGTTAGCCTGAATATCATCAATGAAGACGGACTCCACTGGATCCAAAACATACTTTTTCAACAGCTTGTGGTAAATCTCTGCTTCCGGCTTGACGACACCGACCTCTGAGGAAAGGATATAGCCCGACAGCAGTTGGTAAATGGGCAACAAACCAGCTTTTTCAATATGATAAAAAATCTCACAAGTGGTTGACAAGATATAGATTCGATAGCCCTGATCAGCCCATAGCCGAATCCTTTCCTGTAAATCACTGTAAACATGCACAACCTCATACCAATGATAAAAGATATTCTTAATGGCGGAATGATAGGAAACGTCCAACTGAGCCAGGACTTCCTCACAGGCTTCTTTCAAACTCAGCTCTCCCTTGTCCGTCTGATGCCAGACACCTGATTCAAAAATGACCTGCCTAAGAACCTGCTGCCGCTCTTTCTCAGGTTCAAAATATGTCAAGATTTTCTCAGAATTCCATTCAATCAGAACATTGCCCAAATCAAAAACCAAATTTTTAATCATGATGACCACCTGTTTTCTTTGCTTATCATCCTCTATATAAGTCGATTTGACTGAGGAATTGCTTCAAATATAAGTAAAAAGGCCCACCGGACCTTTCTATTCATCAAAATAACGGATGAGGTTCTTTTCTGTCAAAATGTCAGAATAAGTATAAGACTCTACATAGGTATTAGAGATTTCCCCTGGCTGACCGCCTTCATTGGAATATTCCACGATAAACAAAGACGGATAGACTTCAATCAGACGGCCTTGCTTGCTTTTTTGGCGCTTACGACCGTTTTCCAGCGTCATCTCAACGATTTGTCCTTCATGCGCCTTGATATCTTCTTTTATTTTTTTCATTTTTGCCACATCTGTAAATGCATCACTCATCTTTATTCGTCCTCTCTTTTGGAAATACTTGAGAATTTATTATACTCTTTCTGGAAAATTAACTCTACTGTACCACGCGCTCCACTCCGGTTTTTCTCGATAATGACTTCAACCTTGTTGTTAGGAATGCCTTCTTCCTCCTCACCGGCGCGATCATAATAATCATCCCGGTAAAGGAAGGCAACGATATCCGCATCCTGCTCAATCGATCCTGATTCCCGAATATCAGACAGCACCGGCCGCTTATCCTGCCTCTGCTCCACGCCACGCGAGAGCTGACTCAGCGCAATGACCGGCACCTTGAGCTCCTTAGCCAAGATTTTCAACTGCCGAGAAATTTCCGAAACCTCTTGCTGGCGATTTTCACGACCAGTTCCTGTGATCAGCTGCAGATAGTCAATCAAGACCAATCCTAGATTACCCGTTTCCTGGGCAAGCTTTCGAGCCCGCGAGCGAATCTCTGTAATTCGAATCCCTGGTGTATCATCGATATAAATACTGGCATTGGCCAGATTAGCTGTCGCAATGGTATATTTTTGCCACTCTTCATCTGTCAGTTGCCCCGTACGAATGGAATGAGAATTAATCACCCCTTCTGAAGCCAACATCCGGTCCACCAAGCTCTCCGCCCCCATTTCCAGAGAGAAAATAGCAACTGTCTTATCCAGCTTAGTTCCGATATTCTGAGCGATATTAAGGGCAAAGGCTGTCTTTCCGACCGCTGGCCGAGCCGCCAAAATGATTAATTCTTCCTCATGCAGACCAGTCGTCATCTTGTCCAGCTCACGATAGCCAGTCGCAATCCCAGTGATATCTGATGTCTGCAGAGACCGGGCCTCCAGATTGCCAAAGTTAAGATTCAGCACATCACGGATATTTTTAAAGCCACTGCGGTTGGCCGTCTCACTGACATCAATCAGAGCTTTTTCAGCTCCGGCGATAATTTCCTCTGACAGCCGGTCGCCATCGTAGGCTTGATTGATAGACTCTGTCAGACGCGAAATCAGCCGCCTTAGAATGGCCTTCTCTGCAACGATTTTAGCATAGTATTCAGCATTGGCAGAGGTTGGCACAGAATTGACCACTTCCACCAAGTAGCTGAGACCGCCGATATTCTGCAAATCACCCTGACTATCCAAAATATTGCGAACCGTCGTTGCATCAATGGCATCCCCGCGGTCAGCCAAGTCAATCATAGCCTTGAAAATCAAACGATTGGCATACTTAAAGAAGTCAGCAGGCTCGATATACTCACGAACAAAGACCAGTTTGCTCTCATCAATGAAAATGGCTCCTAAGACGGACTGCTCCGCTAAAATATCCTGAGGCTGAGCTCGGAGTTCATCAATCTCTGCCATCGGTAAATCCTTCCTTCAAATCACTATTATCCTTCTTTAACCCGCAAACGGATCACCCCAGTTATATCCTGATAAATTTTCACTGGAACATCTATCAGACCAATGGAACGAATTGGTGAGTCCACCTTAATATGCCGTTTGTCAATTTTGATGCCAAACTGCTTCTGCAGTTCTTCTGCTATTTTCTTGCTGGTAATAGAGCCAAAGGTGCGGCCGTCCGGACCAACTTTTTCAGTAAATTCAACAAGAGTAGCTTCTTCTGCTAATTTAACCTTAATAGCCTGAGCTTCTGCAACTAGTTCCGCGTGGGCTTTTTCTTCGGACTTTTGCTTGCCGCGAAGCTCACCAATAGCCTGCGCTGTTGCTTCCTTGGCTAAATTTTTCTTAATCAGAAAATTTTGAGCATAGCCAGTCGGCATTTCCTTGATTTCGCCTTTTTTGCCCTTACCTTTTACATCTGCTAAAAAAATTACTTTCATCCCTTTTTCTCCTCGTCTATTATTACTTCCTCTTTAATGACTTGGTCCATAATTTCTTGATTCAGCGACTGAAGGACCTCAGAAACTGTTTTACCTTCAATTTGAGCTGCTGCCAGATTGAAATGACCGCCACCGCCCAACTTTTCCATAATTCGCTGAACATTGATCTTGCTGCGACTGCGAGCTGAAATAGACACATAGCCTTTGGTATTCTTGCTCACGACAAAAGTAGCTTCAATTCCTGACATGGAGAGCATGGTATCAGCTGCCTTACTGATGACAACCGTATCATAAGTGTTCTCCTCTGAACCAGCTGCTACAATGACATTAGGCAAAATCTTCTTGCCATTTAAAATCAGCTCATTAATCGCACGATATTCCTCAAAATTCGTAGCGGAAATGTCCTGAATCACAACACTGTCACTACCACGAGTCCGTAGATAGCTGGCCACATCAAAGGTCCGACTGGTGACCCGAGATGAAAATCCTTTAGTGTCAAGCATGATACCCGCCATGAGAAGACTGGCTTGCATCTTACTGAGACGGTTCTTTTTAGAATTCTGGAACTGAATCAGCTCCGTCACCAACTCACTGGCACTGCTAGCCCCACTTTCGATATAGGCAATCACAGCATTTTCTGGAAAGTCTTCATCACGACGATGGTGATCGACTACGATAATCTGACTGAATTGATCAAAGAAATCCTTAGACAGCGTCAGAGAAATCTTGGAGTGATCAACCATAATCAAGAGCGACCGATTGGTCACCATATTTACTGCTTCAGAAAGCGGCACCAGATAGTCAGCCCCTTCCTGCT